>CAYLMY010000383.1:0-1501 GCA_964384635.1 uncultured Undibacter sp. | reverse complement strand
GCCGACCGGTTGAGATTCACGCCTATGCCGACCGCGTCGTGATCCGCCAGGACGGCAGGATCGTCGCCGAGCATCCGCGCGCCTTCGGCCGCGGCGCGACGGTCTACGATCCCTGGCATTACGTCCCGGTGCTCGCCCGCAAGCCGGGCGCTCTCCGCAATGGCGCACCCTTCAAGGCCTGGGTGCTGCCGGCCGCCATGGAGCGCGTGCGGCGCAAGCTGGCCGGGACCGATGACGGCGATCGGCAGATGGTCGACATCCTGGTCGCGGTGCTCACCGACGGGCTGCCGGCGGTCGAGGCGGCCTGTGCCGAAGCGCTCGCCCACGGCGTCCACTCCGCCGACGTCGTCCTCAACATTCTCGCCCGCCGGCGCGATCCCGGCCCGGCGATCACCATCGTCACGCCGGCCGCGCTCACTCTGCGCCATGCGCCTGTTCCCGATTGCGCCCGTTACGACAGCCTGCGAGCGCGGGCCGCAAAAGTGGAACCCGGTTTTGCATCCGCCCGCGCTCCCACCCTTGAATAGCGCGCTGTCCGGGCGGCCGACCGGGAACCACTCGGCCTGACAGCGCGTGGAGGACCATCTGATGCAACGCACCCAAATCTTCGACCTCATGGGCGAGCTGCGGCTCTACGGCATGAAGGCCGCCTTCGATGACATCATGGCGACCGCCGTCAAACGCCAGCACGAACCCCAGCGGGTCGTCGGCGACCTGCTCACGGCCGAGGTCAACGAGAAGCAGGCGCGCTCGATCAAATACCAGCTCACCATCGCCAAGCTGCCGCTCGCCAAAGACCTCGCCGACTTCAAGTTCGCCGGCACGCCGATCAACGAGACCCTGGTCAAAGACCTCGCCGGTGGCGGCTTCATCGCCCAGCAGCGCAACGTCGTGCTGGTCGGCGGAACCGGAACCGGCAAGACGCATCTCGCTATCGCCATTGCGCGAAGCTGCATCCGCGCCGGCGCCCGCGGCCGGTTCTACAATGTCGTCGATCTCGTCAACCGGCTCGAGGCCGAGAGCCGCAATGGTCGCCAGGGCCGAAGTGCCGATTACCTCACCCGCAAGGACTTCGTCGTGCTCGACGAACTCGGATATCTTCCCTTCGCTCAATCCGGTGGCCAGTTGCTGTTCCACCTGATCAGCCGCCTCTATGAGCGCACCTCGATCATCGTCACCACCAATCTCGCCTTCGGCGAATGGCCGAGCGTCTTCGGCGACGCCAAGATGACCACCGCACTGCTCGATCGTCTCACTCACCACTGCGACATCGTCGAGACCGGCAACGATAGCTGGCGATTCAAAAGCCGCGCCTGACCACCGCAAGCCGCTCGCTCGCTACGGCGCTCCATGAAGGCGCGCTCGCTCGCGGCTTGCTCCCCCTCCCACGTCCAAGGGGTCCCTTTTGGACGCCGATCAGGGGTCCCGATTCAGTGCTGATTGACAGTTGAGGCAATAGCTGCCGCGCCCCTCGACGAGATGCTCGCCGGAACAGTGATAT
>CAYLMY010000382.1:0-1506 GCA_964384635.1 uncultured Undibacter sp. | reverse complement strand
TCGTGGCCGGGAGCGCGGACGTCACCACCTCCGACAAATATTTCGGCCCGTTCCAACCGTCGAAATTCTTCCTGCCGGGACCGGCCGGCTACATGGCGACCTTTTGGCTGCAAGACGGCGACGGCGGCATCCACTTCCGCTACCGCAAGCCGATCGAAATCAGCATCACCGGCGCCGGCTTCACCTATGACCTCGACGGCCCCAACCATCAGGAGGTGTTTTCAGTCAAGGACAAGGAATTGGCGGAGCTGTTTCCCGGCATCAAGCGAATCCTGCGCGAGGCGCACGTGCGTTACGTGTTCGAGCGCTTCGGCGTGCCATACGTGGTCGCCATCCAATGCTACGACCAGCCGATCGCCTCGCGCTATCTTTCTTGCAAGGAGGCCGATCCGGTAGCCGCAAAATTCCTTAAGTTGCTGCGCACCGTCGGCGGCACGCCGCAGGAGATCGCTCAGCCCCATCTCGATCTGGCACAGCCAGCAGCCAAATCCGATTTCACTTACTTCAGCCCTGGTTTTCTCATTCCCGGCAGCGGCTGGCGCAAGATGCCGGGGCGCGCTGACTATCACGTCTATGCGCGCATGCGCTCGCCCATCGCTGACGCGCCATATTATGTGAAGTCACAATCTTTCATGCCCTGGGGCGACTGCTACCGCACCGGCCATAGCGGGCGGCTCGGCCGCAAGGGCAGCAAATATTCCTGCAAGGTCAACGGCATCCCGTTGGTGTTCGATGAATCGGCGGCGGTCAACTTCACCTATCCGTGGCGCGACAATTTCTGCGAGCAGCGCGACTTCTTGGTCGGTCAGTGTCCCGGCGGCTACGGCCATCAGGGCGAGGACATCCGTCCGGGCAGTTGCACAATCTTCAACGAAGGTGGCGACCGCTGTCTGCCCTACCTGCACACAGTCGCCGCCGTGCGCGACGGCCTGATCTGGCGCACGCCCGGCAATCTCGCCGCCTATATCGTGATCAACACCGCGAACAGCTTTGTGCGTTTCCGCTACCTGCACATGAATCCGAAATTCATGGACGCGGACGGTCTGGTGAGCGGGCGAGAAGTGAGCGAAGGCGAGATCATCGGCAAGGTCGCGACCTGGGGCGACCACGAGAACGGCACCTCCTACCACATTCATTTCAACATCCAGGTTTTCACCAAGGTCGGCTGGGTCTGGGTCAATCCTTATATGACGCTGGTGCTCGCCTATGAGCGGCAGATCGGCGGCCGCGGCACCGTGATCAAACCGGGCGATCCGGTGCCGCCGGTGCCGGACAAGAAGCCGCTGATTGCCCATCCCGAGCCGGTTCCGGTTCCACCGCCCGCGCCGGGAGCGGAGTCGACGGCTGCACAAGCAAGCCCGCCGCCGGCCAATGAAAAAAAGGCCGGCGAAAAAGCGGTGGACGAGAAGAAAGCCGGAGAAAAGAAAGCAGACGACGCCCCACCGAAAAAACCGCGGCACGTGCGCAAAAAGCGCCGGCGCAAGCACACCGCCGGCGATTAACGCT
>CAYLMY010000381.1:0-1509 GCA_964384635.1 uncultured Undibacter sp. | reverse complement strand
TCGTGGCCGGGAGCGCGGACGTCACCACCTCCGACAAATATTTCGGCCCGTTCCAGCGGTCGAAATTCTTCCTGCCCGGGCCGGCCGGCTACATGGCCACCTTCTATCTGCATGACGGCGATGGCGACATCCACTTCCGCTACCGCAAGCCGATCCAGATCGACATCACCGGCGCCGCCTTCACCTACGACCTTGACGGCCCCGACCATCAGGAAGTGTTCCCGGTCAAGGACAAGGACCTGGAGGTTCAGTTTCCCGGCATCAAGCGAATCCTGCGCGAGGCGCATGTACGCTACGTGTTCGAGCGCTTCGGCGTGCCTTACGTGGTATCGATCCAGTGCTACGACCAGCCGATCGCATCGCGCTATCTGTCCTGCAAAGAAGCCGATCCGGTCGCGGTGAAGTTTCTGAAGATGCTGCGCACCGCCGGCGGCACGCCGCAACAGATCGCTGAGCCGCACCTCGATCTCAGTCAGCCGACTGCTAAGTCGGACTTCACCTACTTCAGCCCCGGCTTTCTCATTCCCGGCAGCGGCTGGCGCAAGATGCCGGGCCGCGCCGACTATCACGTCTATGCGCGCATGCGCTCGCCCATCGCCAACGCGCCATATTATGTGAAGTCACAATCTTTCATGCCCTGGGGCGACTGCTACCGCACCGGCCATAGCGGGCGGCTCGGCCGCAAGGGCAGCGAATATTCCTGCAAGGTCAACGGCATTCCGCTGGTGTTCGATGAATCGGCGGCGGTGAATTTCACCTATCCGTGGCGTGATAATTTCTGCGAGCAGCGCGATTTCCTGGTCGGCCAGTGCCCCGGCGGCTACGGCCATCAGGGCGAGGACATCCGCCCGGGTAGCTGCACGCTCTTCAACGAAGGCGCCGACCGCTGCCTGCCCTACCAGCACACGGTCGCCGCGGTGCGCGACGGGCTGATCTGGCGCACTCCCGGCAACCTCGCCGCCTATATCGTGATCAACACCAAGAACAGCTTCGTGCGCTTCCGTTACCTGCACATGAATCCGAAATTCATGGACCAAGACGGCCTGGTGAGCGGCCGCGAAGTGAGCGAAGGCGAGATCATCGGCAAGGTCGCCACCTGGGGCGATTCCGAGAAAGGCACGTCGTACCATATTCATTTCAACATCCAGGTTTTCACCAAGGTCGGCTGGGTCTGGGTCAATCCCTACATGACGCTGGTGCTCGCCTATGAACGGCAGATCGGCGGCCGCGGTACCGAGATCAAGCCGGGCGATCCGGTGCCGCCGGTGCCGGACAAGAAGCCGCTGATCGCGCATCCAGAGCCGATTCCGGTTCCGCCGCCAACGCCAAGTCCAGCCGAGACGACCGCCGCGCAAACACCGGAAGTGTCCGCGCCTGACAAGAAGGCGGGCGAAGAAAAGCCAAAGGCGGCTAACCAGGAAGAAGCAAAGCCAGCGGAGGCAAAGCCACCCAAGCCGCGGCACGTGCGCAAAAAGCGCCGGCGCAAGCACACCGCCGGCGATTAACGCT
>CAYLMY010000380.1:0-1545 GCA_964384635.1 uncultured Undibacter sp. | reverse complement strand
CGGTCAGCGTCGCCAGGATGAACACGCCGGCGCCCATGATCGGCGGCATGAACTGGCCGCCGGTCGACGAGATGGCCTCGATGGCGCCGGCATGATGCGGCTTGAAGCCGATGCGCTTCATCAAGGGAATGGTGAAGCTGCCGGTGGAGACGACGTTGGCGACGGAGGAACCGGAAATCGACCCGAACAGCGCCGAGGTAACGACCGCGATCTTGGCAGGACCCCCGCGCCACTTGCCGGTGAGCGAGGTGCCGAGCTCCATGAAGAACTGGCCGGCGCCGCTCCCCTCCAGGAATGCGCCGAAAATCATGAACGGAAACACGAACGTGGCAAAGGTCGCGGCGACCACGCCGAACATCGCTTCCTGGGTGGAAAAGGTAAATTCGATGATGCGGGTGACGTCGAGCCCGGAATGGGCGAGCTTGCCGGGAAGATATTTTCCGAAATAGAGCTGGGCAAGAAAGACGATGGCGATCAGCACCACGGTGATGCCGAGCACGCGGCGGCTGGTCTCCAGCATGACCGCGATGCCGATCACGCCCATGACGAAATCCACCTGATTGGGATCGCTCACCCGATTGACGGCGTAGTCGACGTATTGATCCATCCAGTAGCCGACCGAGACGACGGCGGCGATCACCCAGAGGACGTCGAATAGGCTGGGACGGGTCTTGGGCGAAGTCGGCAGCGCCGGGAACAACAGGAACACCAACACCGAGGTCAGCATCAGATAGAAGCCGCGGTTGCTCTCGGTCGAGACCAGGCCGAAGCCGGACGTGTAGAGGTACCAGACGCTGAAGAAGATGGCGGTCGCCGCGTAGAAGAGCGCGACCGGACCGGAGAGCGTTCGATTGCGCCCTTTGATCGGCTTGATCCAGCTTTCGGCTTGCGGCACGGCTTGCTGCGCGGCCATGGCGGCGCCCGGCTCCATCCAATTGGGCAAGAAAATCGGGCCGCCCGAACTATCGGGCAGCCCGGCTGCGCGAGACGCTCGGTCTATTCCTTATAGAGCCCTTTGGACTTGTAGTAGGCGACGGCGCCCGGATGCATCGGAACGCCGAGCATATTAAAATTATGGGTGTCGGGTTCCATTTGGCCCCAGGCCTTGTGACCCGCGGCGAGCCGCTTCTTGATCGCGGGCTGATAGACCAGTTCAAGAATGTCCTGCACCGCCTTCGCGGGCACGCGCTCATGCGCAACCCAGTAGACGGTCAGGAATGGCAGCTTGGTCGCAGGAACGCCCTTGTACGTCGTCGCCGGCATGGTGTCGGGGACGTAGAAGGGATACTTGCTCGTCACCATCTTCATCTCGCTGTCGGAATAGGGCAGCACGACCGCGCCCTTGGTCTCGGCGATCTCCTTGACCGCCGCGGCCGGCGCCGACGACTGGCACAGCGCATCGATCTGCCCGTTGCCGAGCGCACGGCCGGCATCGGCGAAGGTCATGTAGCGTTGCTTGATGTCGCCGATCATACCGACGGCCGTGAGCATGTTGGTGCAATTGAACACCGTGCCGGAGCCCGGCGGGCCCATGGCGACGGTCTT
>CAYLMY010000379.1:0-1564 GCA_964384635.1 uncultured Undibacter sp. | reverse complement strand
GGCAGACGGCGATCGGGCTCGCGCGCAAGCGCGGCATCGAGGTGATCGAGCGCCGTATCCTGCCCGACGAGCTCAACGATTTCTCCGAGTGCTTCATCACCGGCTCGGCGGCGGAAGTCACTGCGGTGTCGGAGATCGCCCAGTGGAATTTCAACCCGGGCGGCATCACCAAGACCTTGATGGACGACTACACGGCGGAAGTGAAGCCGAAGGCACACGCGGCCTGACGCTCACACCGCCGGTTGCGGCTCCTGCGGCCGTAGCAGCGTCACGTAGCGCACGGAATAGCGCGCAAGAAAGCGCTCCATGCGCTCGTCAACAACCCGGTGGTGGCTTCCCGACGCATGGCGCAACAGCAACGTGCCGTTGCGCGCGAAGGCGACAAAGCCGGTGTGGAAATAGTCCAAATCCGGCTGATGGCTTACGAAGCCGACGATGTCGCCACGTTCCAGCATCGGCTTGTTGGCCAGGAAAACGGCGCGCGGAATGACGCGCATGGCAAATCGTCGCTTGCTCAAGCCCTTTTGTGAATCGACGGTTTTCTTGATCTCGACCGCACCATCCATCGCGATCCAGCGGCAGATTCCGTTTTCGACATTACGTTCGCACCATTCGAAGAAATAATGATTGCGCTCGCGCCACTCGACCACGCCATTGTGGTAGCGGATTTTCTTGAGCACGGTCTCGAAGTCGCCGAGGCTGCGGGCGTCGGCCGCGGCCAGCACGGTTTCGCAATAGGTGACGCAATCGAATCCGTCGTCGCGCACCACGAATTTCTCCGGCCGGCGCGGGCCGCCGATCAGCGTATAGCCGAGATAGCGTGTGCCGCGCAGCGCGGCGGAGATGAAATCGATCCGCTGTGAAATCTGCGGATAGACGCGCGCCTGATAGATCAGCCGCTCGATATGCGTTTCGCGGGCCGTGGCCTGCCGCGCGCCGGCTGCCACGGCGGCGCCCGCAGCGAGCAGGCGCAACACGTCTCGGCGGCTGCCAATTGAATCGCACGTCATGCATGCATTCTGCCGCGGCCGGCTCCGCGGTCAATCCCGGATCACGACCAGGCGGTCAGTGCCGGATTCCGCGCCCCACAATTCGCCCGGGCGGCCGAGTATCTGGCGCACGTCGGCGCGGCGGCGGTTGCTCGGAAAGCTCTCGAACTTCTCGGTGGCCGGGTCGAAACGAACGATCGCATTGTTGGTCCAGTCGCTGAGCCAGACCTTGTCCTTGTCGTCGACAAAAACCGCGTAACAGCCGTGCTTGCTCTTGGGCAGCGCCCACACTTTCCAGGCCTTGGCAATCGGATCGTAGCGGCCGACTTCGCCGGTGTTCCAGAAGCTGACCCAGAGCACGCCCTTGGAATCCGGCCAGATGCGGCGCGGGCCGACGCCGGGTTTCGGCGGCGGCACCATCAACGCATCGCCGCTGACGGTGTCGATCTTCGCAATATGGTCGCCGGCGAGCGAGGCGTACCAGACGTCCCCATTGGGAGTCGTGGAAATGCCGTAGGGACCGACGCCCTTGGGCGCCTTCCAGGCCTCGACCTTGCCGGTCGCCGGATCGACGC
>CAYLMY010000378.1:0-1569 GCA_964384635.1 uncultured Undibacter sp. | reverse complement strand
AGCGCTGGCAGCACGACAAGATCGTGCGCTCGACCCACGGCGCCAACTGCACCGGCTCGTGCTCCTGGAAGATCTACGTCAAGGGCGGCATCGTCACTTGGGAGACGCAGCAGACCGACTATCCGCGCACGCGGCCGGAGCTGCCCAACCACGAGCCGCGCGGCTGCTCACGCGGCGCCAGTTATTCCTGGTACCTCTATTCCGGCAACCGGGTGAAATATCCATTGGTGCGTTCGCGCCTGCTCAAGCTGTGGCGCGAGGCGAGGGCGCTGCGCACGCCGGTGGCGGCCTGGGGTTCGATCGTCGAGGACCCGAAAAAGCGCGAAGCCTATACGACTAAGCGCGGCCTCGGCGGTTTCGTGCGCGCGACCTGGGACGAGGTCACCGAGATCATCGCGGCGGCCAATGCCTACACCGTGAAAACGCACGGCCCCGACCGGGTGATCGGCTTCTCGCCGATTCCGGCTATGTCGATGGTGTCCTATGCGGCCGGCTCGCGTTACCTGTCGCTGCTCGGTGGCGTGTGCATGTCGTTCTACGACTGGTATTGCGACCTGCCGCCGTCATCCCCGCAGACCTGGGGCGAGCAGACCGACGTTCCCGAAAGCGCCGACTGGTACAATTCCGGGTTCCTGATCCTGTGGGGCTCCAACGTCCCGCAGACCCGCACTCCGGACGCCCACTTCTATACTGAGGCGCGCTACCGCGGCGCCAAGAGCGTTGTGATTTCGCCGGACTATTCGGAAGCCTCGAAATTTTCCGATCTGTGGATATCGGTGAAGCAGGGCACCGACGCCGCGCTCGCCATGGCGATGGGCCACGTCATCCTGCGCGAGTTCTATCTCGACCGGCAGGCCGAATATTTCGAGGACTATGTCCGGCAATACACCGACATGCCGATGCTGGTGCGGCTGGTGAAGCAGGGCGAGCATCTCATTCCCGATCGTCTGTTGCGTGCTTCGGACTTCGCCAACAATCTCGGCGAGAGCAACAATCCAGAATGGAAGACGGTAGCCTATGACGAGAACGCGGAGAGCGTCGTGGCGCCGCGCGGTTCGGTCGGCTTCCGCTGGGGCGAAAAGGGCAAATGGAACCTGGAGGAGAAGGAGGCGGAAGGCCGCGAGACCAACCTGCAACTGACCTTCGCCGCCGATAAGGACGAGCTCGCCGATGTCGGTTTTCCTTATTTCGGCAACCGCGAGCACGATCACTTCGCCGGCACCGATCATCCCAGCGTGTTGGTACGCAAAGTTCCGGCCAAGCGGGTGCAATTGAAGGACGGCGACGCGCTGGTTGCCTCAGTGTTCGACCTGTTCGTCGCCAATTACGGGCTCGATCGCGGATTCGGCGGCGATCATGTCGCCAAGAGTTACGACGACAACGTGCCCTATACGCCAGCCTGGGCCGAAAAGATCACCGGCGTGCCGCGCGATCAGATCGTGACGGTGGCGCGCGAATTCGCGCTCAACGCCGAGAAAACTAAGGGCCGCTCGATGGTGATCATCGGCGCCGCCATGAACCATTGGTACCACTCCGACATGAACTACCGCGGCGTCATCAACATGCTGG
>CAYLMY010000377.1:0-1589 GCA_964384635.1 uncultured Undibacter sp. | reverse complement strand
TGTTGCGGTCGGCATAGAAGCCTTCGGTGTTCTCGCGCGCGATCAGCAGGTCCATGCCTTGCACGACGGACGGGATGCCGGCATAGCACTTCGCCGGCCGCATATTGGCGAACAGGTCGAGCCCGATCCGGAAGCGCGCCGACGGGTTGACACCGCCTTCGGCGACCGGTGGATATTGGTTATGGCTGATGGGGCCGAGGATGATGCCGTCGGCGGCCTTCGCGTTCTCGAACAGCGCGTCCGGGCAGGTCGAGCCGTGCGCCTTCAGTGCCTCGAAGCCAACCTTGTCGCGCTCGAGCACGAGCCCGAGGCCGAAACGCTTGTCCGCCGCCGACAGCACCGCGACGGTCGCCTCGGTGATCTCGCTCCCGATGCCGTCCCCCGGCAGGACCAGGATTTTCATGACCAACTGGCTCGGTTTTGCTTCATGCGATGCGGCGAGCGGCGCGCCGTCCATGTCATGGGAATTTGGTAGGGCGGGACCGCCATGGTAGTTGAGCGAGAGCCGCTCCAGCAACCACCCTTTTCCCCGCGCCGCATCGCAGCGAACATGAGCTCACGTTTCCGCGCCACCGCGCCGAGCTTCAAGCCGCCGGCCGGCACCACCGACTGCCACATGCACATCGTCGGCAGTCCCGGCGCGTATCCGTTCGCGGCCGGCCGCACCTATGCGACCATCCCCGCAACGACCGGCGACTACCGCGCCGTGATGGCGAGCCTCGACGTTTCCCGCACGGTGATCGTACAACCGAGCTTCTACGGCACCGACAACCGCTGCACGGTGGACGCTATCCGGGCCTTGGGCGAGGCGGCGCGCGGCGTGGCGGTCATCGACCTGGACATCTCCGAGCGCGACTTGGACGCGCTGCACCGGGCCGGCTGCCGCGGCGCCCGCATCAATATCGGCAGCGCCCCGCCCGGGGCCGAGAATGCGCTCGAGGCCAAGCTGGCGCGGATCGACGCGCGCGTGCGCGGCCTAAACTGGCATATCCAGATTTTCACCATGCCGGCGCTGCTGCCGCAAATCGCCGCCGTGCAGAGCCGGCTGTTGTGTCCGCTGGTGATCGATCACTTCGGTATGTTGCGGCCTGAGTTGCTGGCGGTCGAGCCGATGCGTGGCTATTTGCAGGCGCTGCTGGCGATCCTGGATGGCGGCGGCTGGGTCAAGCTGTCGGGCCTCTACCGGGTGGCGGACGATTTTCTGGCGCCCTCGCTCTGCGACCTCGCGCGCCAGCTCACCGAGCGCGCACCCGACCGCGCGGTCTGGGGCACCGACTGGCCACACACCCCACCGCATGCGCGCGCGATCGCCGACGAGCAGCCGCTGCTGCCCTTTCGCGACATCGACACCGGTCAGCTGTTGAGCCCGGTCGCGGTCTGGTTTCCTGATGAGGCGACGCGCCGCCGCATGCTGGTGGACAACCCGGCGCGGCTTTATGGGTTTGCTTGAGGGTTAGTCCGCCTTCGCTAAAGCTACGGCGCGACAGCCTTCGCGCACTTTGGCTTGCCGAGCCGTAGCTCCGAAGGAGCAAAGGCTGGAGCGGGCGAAGGGAATCGAACCCTCGTATGCAGCTTGGGAAGCTGCCGTT
>CAYLMY010000376.1:0-1600 GCA_964384635.1 uncultured Undibacter sp. | reverse complement strand
AGCTTGTTGGCCGCCGCCTCGAAGAAGGCGAAGGGGATGAACACCACGCCGTCGGGGATGGCGTCGTCCTGGCGCGCGGCGAGCTCGACCACGCCGCGCCGGGTGGCCACGCGCACCCTATCGCCAGGCGCGATGCCGAGCTTGGCAATGGTGCCGCGCGACAGCGCCGCGGTCGGCCCCGGCTCGAGCGCGTCGAGCACGTTTGAGCGCCGCGTCATGGCGCCGGTGTGCCAATGCTCCAGCATGCGGCCGGTGGTGAGGATGAACGGGTATTCGTGGTCGGGCGTCTCGTCGGGCGGCGTCAGCTTGGCCGCCACCAGTCTGCCGAAGCCGCCGGCGCGCGGGAAGCCCTTGTCGAACACCACGTCGCGGCCGGGCTTATCGGACGCGTCGCACGGATAGGTCACCGCGCCTTCGCGCGCGACCCGCTGCCAGGTGATGTTGTTGAGCGAGGGCATCAATGACGCCATCTCGGCGTAGATTTCGTGCGGGCCGGCATAGTTCCAGTCCATGCCGATGCGGCGCGCGATCTCCTGGGTGATCCACCAGTCGAGCTTGGTATCGCCCGGCAGCGGCAACGCGGTACGGCCCATCTGCACCTGCCGGTTGGTGTTGGTGACGGTGCCGTCCTTCTCCGGCCAGGCGGAGGCGGGCAGGAACACATCGGCATAACAGGCGGTCTCGGTGAGGAAGAGGTCCTGCACCACGAGGTGCTCGAGCATGGCGAGCCCTTCGCGCGCGTGGTTCAGGTCGGGGTCGGACATGGCCGGGTTTTCGCCCAGGATGTACATGCCCTTGATCTGGCCGGCATGGATGGCGTCCATGATCTCGACCACGGTCAGGCCCTTCTTGGTGTCGAGCTTGGCGCCCCACACTTTTTCGTACTTGCCGCGGATGTCGTCCGCCTCCACCGACTTGTAGTCGGGAAAGAACATGGGGATGAGGCCGGCGTCGGAGGCGCCCTGCACGTTGTTCTGGCCGCGCAGCGGATGCAGGCCGGTGCCGGGGCGGCCGATCTGGCCGGTGATCAGCGACAGCGCGATCAGACAACGCGCATTGTCGGTGCCGTGGGTGTGCTGCGACACGCCCATGCCCCAGAAGATGATGGCGCTCTCGGCGCGCGCATAGGTGCGCGCCACTTCGCGCAGCGTGTCGGCGGGAATGCCGCAGACCGGCGCCATTTCCTCGGGCGTGAAATCCTTGATGTGCTCGGCGAAGGCGGGGAAGCCCTCGGTGTAGGTCTGCACATATTGCTTGTCGTACAGCCCCTCGGTGACGATCACATTGAGGATGGCGTTGAGCATCGCCACGTCGGTGCCGTTCTTGAACTGCATCATGCGCCAGGCGTGGCGCTTCAGGGCCTGGCCGCGCGGGTCCATCACGATCAGCTTGGCGCCGCGCTTGGCCGCCTGCTTGAAGAAGGTGGCGGCCACCGGATGGTTCTCGGCTGGATTGCAGCCGATGGCGATGATGACGTCGGAGTCCTTCACGGCGTTGAAGGGGGCCGACACCGCGCCTGAACCGACGCCTTCCAAGAGCGCCGCCACCGAGGAGGCGTGGCAGAGCCGCGTGCAGTGGTCGACATTGTTGGTGCCGAAGC
>CAYLMY010000375.1:0-1622 GCA_964384635.1 uncultured Undibacter sp. | reverse complement strand
CAAGCCGTCATCGCCATCGAGAACACGCGGCTGCTCAACGAGCTGCGCCAACGGACCGACGATCTGACCGAGTCGCTCCAGCAGCAGACCGCGACCTCCGAGGTGCTGCGCGTCATCAGCAGTTCGCCGGGCGAACTGGAGCCGGTGTTCCATGCTATTCTGGAGAACGCCACCCAGATTTGCGGGGCCAGGTTTGGCACGCTGTTCCATTTCGACGGCAAGGCATTCCACTTTGCGGCCGACTACGGCACGCCGCCTGCGTTGGTCGAATACCAAAAGCAGCGCGGGCCGTTTCTGCCGGACGCGGGCTCTCTGCTCGATCGCGCCTTGCAGACAAGGCAGGTGGCCCACACCGCCGACTACGCGGCAGAGCATATCCAAGCTGCTCCGGTCACGCTCGGCGGTGCGCGATCCACGGTCGCTGTGCCGATGCTCAAGGACAACGAGTTGCTCGGCACCATCATCATCTACCGCCAGGAGGTGAAGCCATTCACCGACAAGCAGATCGAGCTCGTTCAGAACTTCGCCGCCCAGGCCGTCATCGCCATCGAGAACGCACGGCTGCTTAACGAGCTGCGCCAGCGCACCGACGATCTGACCGAGTCGCTGGAGCAGCAGACCGCGACGTCGGAAATTCTTGCCGTTATCAGCAACTCTCTCAGCGACACACAGCCGGTGTTCGATTCCATCGTGCAGAGCGGATTAAAGCTCTATCCGGACGCCCTCGTCAGCCTTGCGCTCAGGGAAGGGGACATAATCAAGGCCGCGGCCATCGCCGAGCCTGATCCTGATCGCGCCGAAGCGTGGCGACGCGCCCTATCCCGTACTCCGCTCACGCGGGAGTACCTGCACGGCGCCGCCATTCTCGATCGCAGAGTCGTGGACTTTCCCGACGTAAAGGATGCCCCGGCCGAATTTGCCGTCGGGGCCCGCAACTTCCTGACCAGCGGCTACCGGGCGATCACCATCATGCCCATGATGCGCGGCAATGAGGCGATCGGCGCGCTCAGTGTCGTGCGCCATTTGCCCGGGCCGCTCTCGGAAAAGCAGATTGCGGTGTTGAGGACATTTGCCGCGCAAGCCGTCATAGCCATCGAGAACACGCGGCTGCTCAACGAATTGCGCGAGCGCACCGACGATCTTTCTGAGTCGCTGGAGCAACAGACTGCGACGTCGGAGGTGTTGAAAGTTATTTCAAGTTCACCCGGCGATCTGGAGCCGGTGTTCAAGACGATGTTGGAAAACGCCACGCGTATCTGCGGCGCCGGCTTTGGTTTCTTCTGGCTTGCCGAAGGCAACGGATTTCGCGCGGTCGCAATGCACGGCGTGCCCCCCGCCTTGGCTGAGGAGCGAAGTCACCAGGGCGTAATTCAATTCGTGCCGGATAGCCCGCTTGGCCGCATCGCGGTCACCAAGCAGTTGATTCATATCGCTGATATCAGGCACGAGCCGGCCTACATCAACGGTTTTAAACCGTTTGTCAGCCTCGCCGATGTTGCCGGAGCCCGAACGCTGCTGGTGGTGCCGATGCTCAAGGAGCAGGAGCTGATCGGCGCCATTGCCATTTACCGCCCGGAGGTGCGGCCGTTCAGCGACAAGCAGATCGAGTTAGTCACCAACTT
>CAYLMY010000374.1:0-1649 GCA_964384635.1 uncultured Undibacter sp. | reverse complement strand
ATTGTTCATTCGTGCTCGCCACCACCGCGCGCGGCCACGACCAGGCCAAGCCGGTAATTGGCGCCGATCAGGCGGCGGTCGAAATGGCGCCGCGCGTGGCCGCCGGCGAAACCGTCGCCATCGTGTTCGGGCGGGAGCGCATCGGCCTGGAGAACCACGAGGTCGCGCTCGCAGACCGCATCGTCACGCTGCCGGTCAATCCGGCCTTCGCCTCGCTCAATCTGGCGCAGGCGGTGGCGGTGGTCGCTTACGAATGGTTCATGGTCGCGGGTGGAGGCGAATTGCCCTTCACCATGCCGCAAAAATCGCCGCCGGCGGCCAAGCAACAATTCGACGCTTTCTTTGCGGACCTGGAGCGCGAGCTGGAAAAGGTCGAGTTTTTCCGCCCGGAAGAAAAGCGCGCCACCATGCGCATCAATTTGCGCAACATCTTCACGCGCATGATGCCGTCGCAACAGGACCTGCGCACGCTGCACGGCGTGTTTATGGCAATCGCGCAGGGGCGCAAGGGGCCGGCGCGCGGCGGCGTGCTCGACGCCGACGAAGCCACGCGCCTGCGCGCCTTGATCGCCGAGCAGAATGCCGGCGGGCGGCAGGGGCGCAGTCCGGCGCGCGGGCTGGCGCGGCTGCTGCGGCGAAACCCAACCGAGGCCGAGCGAACCTTGTGGCAGGCGCTCACCAACGATCGCCGCTTTGCCGGCCGCGGATTCAAGCGCCATGTGCCGGTCGGTCCGCACATCACCGATTTCGTCTCCTTCCCGCTCAAATGCGTCATCGACCTGGTGCCGCCGCAGGAAAGCGCAGAGGCACAAGCGGGCCGCGCCGACAAACGCGCTTATCTCGCCGAGCGCGGCTACCGGGTGGTGGAGGTGAAGGCGGCGGAGGTGGAGAAGGATGTGGCGGCGGCGCTGGACAAGCTCGCGGCGGCGATCGGCTAGCTCACCCGCTCGTCCCCGCGAAAGCGGGGATCCAGTTCTTAAATCAAACCCGTGCGAGTATCCTGGATTCCCGCTTTCGCGGGAATGAGCGGAAGGTTTCGCTTAGCCCTTCAACGCCTGCAAAATCCCCGCCGCGCCCGCGCGCACGATGCCGAGATCGCTGCCGATGGTGATGAACTTGAACCCGCGCTTGGCCATCGCCAGCGCGCGCGCGGCGTTGCTGCAATAGATGCCCGGAATCTTGCCGGCTTTATTGGCGGCCGCGCAGATCTTATCGATGGCGCGCTCGACCTCCGGCGCGCTCACGTCCTGCGCGCTGCCGGCCGAGAGCGCGGTTGAAAGGTCATAAGGGCCGACGAACAGCGCGTCGATGCCCTCGGTCGCGGCAATGTCGTCCACCTCATTGAGCGCGGCCGCCGTCTCGATCATGGCCAGCGTCAGCGTCGCCGCGTTGGCCTCGCGCAGGTAGTCGGTGGTGACGGTGCGGCCTTGCAGCATCATGGCGCGCTGCGGGCCCCAGCTGCGCTCACCTGCCGGCGGAAACTTGGCGACGCTTGCAAAGCGCCGCGCATCGGTCGCGCTGTTGATCATGGGCGCGATGATCGCCTCGGCGCCGAAGTCGAGCGCGCGCGAAACAAACGCGAAATCGTTGAGCGGGATGCGCACCACCGGCGCAGCGTTTGCGTGATGCAGTGCGGCGATGCCGGCGAT
>CAYLMY010000373.1:0-1657 GCA_964384635.1 uncultured Undibacter sp. | reverse complement strand
ACCTTGCATCTCGCGCGCGATCGGCTCGGCATCAAGCCGCTGTACTGGATGCGGCAACCGGGCCTGTTCGGCTTCGCGTCCGAACTCAAGGCGCTGCGCGCGATGCCGGGCGCAAGGTTCGAAATCGATCCGGCCGCCGCGGGCGCTTATCTGCGCCACATGTGCGTGCCGGCGCCGATGGCGATCTACCGCGACGTTAAAAAACTCCTTCCGGGTCAAAGACTTGAAGTGACCCGGGAAAGGGTCAGCGAGCATCTGTATTGGGATTTGGTTGCGGTTGCCAAGACGGGGCAGGCCGATCTCGATCGACGTTCCGATGCCGATCTGGAGGATGAGCTCGATGCGCTGCTCGGCGACAGCGTCAAACGCCAGATGATTTCTGATGTGCCGTTGGGCGCATTTCTCTCGGGCGGCATTGACTCGTCGACCGTGGTCGCCCTCATGCGGGCGAAAAGCAATGGGTCAATCAAGACCTTTACCATTGGATTTCGCGAGCGCGCTTTCAACGAAGCCGACTTTGCGCGCGCTGTGGCGCAACACTTCGGCACCGATCATACCGATCTGGTGCTGTCCGCGGACGATGCGCTCGCGCTCATCCCGCAGCTACCAGCTATGTTTGACGAGCCATTTGCAGATTCGTCCCAGCTGCCGACTCATCTGGTGTCGCGCCTGGCGCGCCGCCACGTGACCGTCGCGCTGTCCGGTGACGGCGGCGACGAGGCGTTCGGCGGTTATGTCCGTTACCAGGGTATCGATCGGCTGTGGCGGGCGATGCGGCATGTGCCGGGCTGTGGCCGGAGGCTGGGCGCGGAGGCGGTCAGTCTCCTGGGGCCAGCGATATGGGATTCGCTGGCGACCATTTTGCCGCGTCAACTGCGGGCTACTCATTTCGGGGACAAGATGCTCAAAGGCGCCGCACTATTGACTGCGGATACCCCGCTTGAAATGTATCGCAGGCTGATCTCGCAATGGCCAAGCCCGAATGATCTTCTGCAGCGCGGCGAGGAAGGGAGCGGCTGGATCGATCGGCTTGCCGAAGCCACCAGCGGGCTCGAAACGACGGCACGCCTGCGCCTCATCGACATGATGTCCTATCTGCCGGATGATGTCCTGACGAAAGTCGACCGCGCCTCGATGGCGGTGAGCCTGGAAGTGCGCGTGCCTTTGCTGGACCACCGCGTGGTGGAGCTCGCTTGGCGGCAGCCGACTGGGCGGTTGATCGCGGGCGGACGAGGCAAGCGACCGTTGCGCGCCGTACTGGGTCGTTATTTGCCTAAGGCTCTGATCGATCGTCCGAAGATGGGCTTCGGCGTGCCAATCGGCGAATGGTTGCGCGGCCCGTTGCGGAATTGGGCCGAAGACCTGCTGTCGCCGAGCTCTCTGGCGACGGATGGTCTTTTGGATCCCACGCCGATACGGAAACGCTTTAGCGAGCACCTCTCTGGCCAGCGCAACTGGCAGCACGCGCTATGGACCGTGCTGCAATTGCAAGCTTGGCGTCGCGCGCAATCGGAAAACTGACCTACGATGAAGGCCGCAACCATCCCTTCGAAAGTTGAAAGCGCCGCGCCGCAACGGCCTGGATCGGCGCGGCCGATGCTGCTCTACCTCGTCACCGAGGATTGGTACTTCCTGTCCCATCGCTTGCCGATGGCGC
>CAYLMY010000372.1:0-1682 GCA_964384635.1 uncultured Undibacter sp. | reverse complement strand
GGTTCCAATGGCCGCTGCTGGAGGCCGCGATCGAGGGCAACATCGTCGCCGACTTTCCGCTCTGCAACAAATCGTTCAACTGCTCGTACTCGGGACACGATCTCTGATGCGCCGCACGCTGTTCGAAAACATCACGCACCGCGTGCTGACCGAGCTGGCGCCGGCGCCCGACAAGGCCGCGCTCGCCGAGCTTGCCAAAAGCGTCAACCGCGCCGCGCGCGCCAAGCTCGGGCGTTCGCTCTCCATCCGCCAGGTCGATGCCGGCTCCTGCAACGGCTGCGAGCTGGAAATCCATGCGCTCAACAACGCCTTCTACGATCTTGAGCGCCTGGGCCTGCGCTTTGTCGCCTCGCCGCGCCATGCCGACGTGTTGCTGGTGACCGGGCCGGTAACCAGGAACATGCGGGAGGCTTTGCTGCGCACTTACAACGCCACCCCCGATCCGAAATGGGTCGTCGCGGTGGGTTCCTGCGCGGTGGATGGCGGCATTTTTGCCGGCAGTTACGCGGTGGCGGGCGGCGTCAAAGAGACAATACCGGTCGATTTGCATATCCGCGGTTGCCCGCCGTCACCGACCGAGCTTTTGAAGGGACTGATCGCGCTGCTTGAGCATGCGCGCTAGCAAGCCGGCCAATTCGGAGTGGCTCGCGGGCGGGGGCTTTAGCCGTAGCGCCCTCCAAATTATATTGAATCCCGGAAAAATCAGAAATCGGGAAATCGCCATGGCAACGATATTCAACCAAAGCTCGATCGCCGGCGAACCGGCCGGCCGGGGCGCCAGCCGCCAACGATTGTTGACCACGGCCCGCGTGCCGGGCACCGCCATCCTGCTCGACCGTCTCGCGCTCGCGCCCGGCGGCGAGACGTCGCTGACCGTGCCGGCCACCAGCCTGGCCTGGTTCCAGGCGCTCGACGGCGAAATTGCGCTGGCCCATGGCAGCGATCGCCAAACCCTTTCGGATGCTCATGTGGCTCTGCTGCCGCCCGGATTTAGCGGCACCGTGAGTGCCGCGCGCGGCGCCAGCTTGCTGCACGGGGAAATCCCCGATGCTGCGCGGCTCGATGCGCGCTTCACGCAGGCACCGCCACAATTCCGCGTCACGGATTGGACGCGCGAGCCGGTGCTCGATTCCGAGCACGACGCGCGCAAGCGCATCTATTTGGTAACGCCGAAGCTGTTCGGCACTAAGGCGGTGAAAGGCGAGATGATCATCTATCCGCCCGGCACCGCCGCCGCCAACCATCATCACGAAGGCGCCGAGCATTTCATGTATGTGCTGCGCGGGCGCGGCACCGTCTACGCCAACGAAAAGCCGTTCCCAGTGCGCCAAGGCGACGTCATCTATTATCCCGACCGCGAGCGGCATTATCTCGAAGCCGCCAAGGACGAGGAGCTGGTGTTCGCGGAATTCTTCGCGCCCGCCGAGTTCAAGACCGTCTGGGTCGACGCCAGCCAGGTCTGCACCTGGCTGCCGACCGGCCGCGACATCCACGGGCGTCAGCCTGCGCGCGAGATCGAGGCGCACAGGTCGGACCAGGTGGCGAGCCCGCAGGATGTGTAGGTGAACGCCCACCTTCATACGAGCGGCTCACCGAGCCGACACTGCGCAGGAGCGAAGCCGGAACGATCTAGCTCGCCAGCCGCCGCGCCACCTTCATCTGCTGCACGGCGTCGCCGGCGA
>CAYLMY010000371.1:0-1702 GCA_964384635.1 uncultured Undibacter sp. | reverse complement strand
AAGGACGGCAAGCCGGCCTACAAGATTTCGGTCAACGACTTCGTCATCAAGGCGCTGGCGCTGGCGCTGCAACGCATCCCCGATGCCAATGTGAGCTGGACTGAGGCAGGTCTCCTCAAGCACAAATACTCCGACATCGGCGTGGCGGTGGCGCTGCCCGGCGGGCTGATCACGCCGATCGTGCGCAAGGCCGAGACTAAATCACTCTCCGCCATCTCGAACGAAATGCGCGATCTCGCCGCCCGCGCCCGTGCCCGCAAGCTCAAGCCGCCCGAATATCAGGGCGGCGGCAGTTCGGTGTCGAACCTCGGCATGTACGGCATCAAGGATTTCACCGCGGTGATCAATCCGCCGCAATCCACCATCCTCGCGGTCGGGACCGGCGAAGAGCGTGCGGTGGTGCGCAAAGGCCAGATCGTGCCGGCGACGATCATGAGCGTGACGCTGTCCTGCGATCACCGCTCCGTCGATGGCGCGCTCGGCGCCGAGCTGCTGGCCGTATTCAAGGCGTTGATCGAAAATCCGGTATTGATGGTGGTGTGACCACCCGACCGGAAACGCAAGGAGCTTCGCCATGCCGCGCATTTCTCTCGACGCCGACAAGGATCACCTGGTGACGCCGACCCATTCCGATGCGCGCGGGCCGGTGGTGCGCGGGCAGTCGATCGAGATCATGCAGATGAACTGGCGCGCCGGCACAGTAAGCGAGCGGATCGATGCCAAAGTCTGAAGCGATCTTTCGCCCGGCCCGCAAAGCGGACGCCGCCGCACTCGCCGCGCTGATCGACATCGCCGGCGAGGGGGTCCCGCTCTACCTGTGGAGCCAGATGAAAGTGCCGGATCAGTCGGTATTCGAGTTCGGCCGCGCACGGGCGGCGCGTGAGCAGGGAAATTTCAGCTATAGGAACGCCACCGTCGTCGAAACCGACGGCGAAGTGGCCGCGTGCCTCGTCGACTATGCGCTCGACGATCCCTACGACATCAGCAATCTCGACGAGCTGCCGGACGTGGTGCGTCCGCTGGTCGAGCTGGAAGCCAAAGCCCCGGGGTCGTGGTACGTCAATGTGCTGGCGGCATTCCCGGAATTTCGCGGGCAGGGCATCGGCACCCGCCTGCTGGCGCTTGCCGAGGAACGCGGCCGGCAACACAAGACGACACCGGCCAGCATGATCGTCGCCAGCGCGGATGCCGGCGCCCTGCGGCTTTATGCGCGCGCCGGCTATGGAGAAATTGCGCGCGCGCGGGTGGTGGCGTATCCCGGCTGCGCCCATGACGGCGACTGGGTGCTGTTGGTGAAACCGATCTGATATGACTAGATGATATTCGGGCCCCGCGGGGCTGCACGCGAGCAAGCAAAGTTCATGGCCGACACCTCCTTCGACGTCCTCATCATCGGCTCCGGCCCCGGCGGCTATGTCACCGCCATCCGCGCGGCGCAGCTCGGCTTCAAGACCGCCATCGTCGAGCGCGACTATCTCGGCGGCATCTGCCTCAACTGGGGCTGCATCCCGACCAAAGCGCTCTTACGCTCCGCCGAGATTTTCCATTACCTGCAGCACGCCAAGGACTACGGGCTGAAGGCCGACAATGTCGGCTATGACGCCGCGGCCATCGTCAAGCGCTCGCGCGCGGTGTCGAAACGGCTGAATGACGGCGTCGGCTTCCTGATGAAGAAGAACAAAGTTCAGATCATCTGGGGCGA
>CAYLMY010000370.1:0-1706 GCA_964384635.1 uncultured Undibacter sp. | reverse complement strand
GGCCTAATACCCAATCCCTGAAAGCGTGACTCTCGCTCTTCCCGGAAGCTAACGAGTCTGATTCATGGCGAACGATGGAGGTTCGCCATGTCAGCACCGATACCATTGCGCCAAGATTTTGATGCGTCGCAGCTCCGCGGCTTGGCAAAGAATACGAAAGACGGCCCTCAAGCCCGGCGGCTTCTGGCCCTTGCGGCTATCTATGACGGTGCAATGCGTACCGAGGCAGCCAAGATCGGCGGCGTCGGTCTGCAGATTGTCCGGGACTGGGTAATCTGGTTCAACGCGGATGGCCCCGACGGTCTGCTGAACGGCAAATCGCCGGGCCAGCCCTCGAAGCTCAATGATGTGCAGCGCCAGGCCATTGCACGGATGATCGAGAGCGGCCCGATCCCGGCGGTCCACGGCGTGGTGCGCTGGCGGCTAATCGATCTGGCGCAATGGATCTTCGAGGAGTTCCGCATCACCATCGCCAAGCAGACCTTGAGCCGGGAGCTACGCGCCATGGGCTATCGCAAGCTCTCGGCCCGGCCGCGCCACTATGCGCAAGCCGAGGGCGTGATCGAGGATTTTAAAAAAGTTTCCGCACCCGCCTGGATGCAATCGCCCGTGAGAAAGCGCTCGACAGCGACAACATAGAAATCTGGTTCGCGGACGAGGCTCGTATCGGTCAGAAGAACAAGATCACCCGCCGCTGGGCGAAGCGTGGCACGCGTCCCAGTGCGCCCCGCGATCAGCGCACGGCTTCCACCTATATCTTCGGTGCCGTCTGCCCGAAACAGGGCAAGGGTGCAGCTCTGATCCTGCCCGCCTGCAACACCGAGGCGATGAACCTGCATCTCGTGGAGATCGCTCAGACCGTAGAGCCCGACACACACGCCGTGCTCCTGGTCGATCAGGCAGGCTGGCATCTGTCAACGCGTCTTGTCGTGCCGCCCAACATCACCATCATCGCCTTGCCGCCGAAATCCCCCGAACTCAACCCGGTCGAAAACGTCTGGCAGTTCATGCGCGACAATTGGCTCTCGAACCGCGTCTTCAAATCCTACGACGATCTTGTCGATCACTGCTGCGAGGCATGGAACAAGCTCGTCGATCAACCTTGGCGCATCATGTCCATCGGATTGCGCCAATGGGCCCACGGGTTCTGATCAGTGGGACTTGGTATAAGTGGATCAAGGGCAAGGACCCGGTGTCGGCCGGCAATGGCGACTTCCGCTATGCCGTTCCCGCGCAACACGTCGACTATGTGCGCGCCCAGAGCGGCTTCCAGATCGGCGCCTGGCGCGGCATCTCGGCGGGCTACACCAAGTTCGCGATCGAAAGCATGATCGACGAGGTGGCCGACGCCAAAGGCGTCGATCCGCTCGAACTGCGGATGAGCCTGCTGCAAAAGCATCCGCGCTCGCTCGCGGTGCTCAAGGCGGTGGCCGAGATGGCGGACTGGAAGAAGAAACGGCCGGATGGACGGGCGCTCGGGCTCGCCTATTCGGATGCGCTGGAAACTCACACCGCGGCGGTGGTCGAGGTCTCGCTCGACGAGAAGAGCGGGCAGATCCACGTCCACCATGTCTGGGCGGCGGTCGACCCCGGCATCGCGGTGCAGCCCAAGAACGTGGTGGCGCAGATGGAAGGCGCCATCCTGTTCGGCATCGGCGCCGCGCTTCGGGAGCAGATCATCCTGAAGAACGGCGAGCCGCAGCAGT
>CAYLMY010000369.1:0-1734 GCA_964384635.1 uncultured Undibacter sp. | reverse complement strand
TCAACGAGATCCAGGAGGTCTACCGGCTGCAGGGCGTGCTGATCAACGACAAGCACATCGAGGTGATCGTCCGCCAGATGCTGCAGAAGGTGGAGATCGCCGATCCGGGCGACACCGCCTTCCTCACCGGCGAGCAGATCGACCGCCTGGAGATCGAGGAGGCCAACGCCGCCGCCGAGGCCGAGGGCAGGAAGCCGGCGACCACCAAGCCGCTGCTGCTCGGCATCACCAAGGCGAGCCTGCAGACCCGCTCCTTCATCTCGGCGGCCTCCTTCCAGGAGACCACGCGCGTGCTTACCGAGGCGGCGGTCAACGGCAAGGCCGACACGCTCGACGGGCTCAAGGAGAACGTCATCGTCGGCCGCCTGATCCCGGCCGGCACCGGCGCCATGATGAACGAGCTGCGCGAAGTCGCCGTCAAGCGCGATGCGCTCATCCTCGAGGAGCGCGAGAAGGACGCGGCCAAAGCTGCAGCTAAGGCCGCAGCCGAGGAGGCGCCGGCGCTGCCGGCGGCCGAATAAACCGCGCGCCGCTCAACAAAATCGAAAGGGCCGCCCCAGCAGGCGGCCCTTTTGTTCTCTGGCTCGTCGGAGCTCCCGGGCCGGGACCGCCAAGGCCCGCGAAACCGCGATATTTCGGCTGTTTGCGCCTTGACTTAGCGGAATCCGGCCGATACATACGCCACACTTTTCGGCAGGCGGTGAGCTTCGCTTGCTCGGAACGGCCGCCCGGCAAATCTTTGATAATATTACGTTTTATCAAGGTTGCGCCGGTGCACAGTCCTCGACGAAAGAAGCTCAGACGCTGCCTCTGACAGCCAATGTCAGGCGGTGAAGTGAACGGCCGCGGCGCCTTAACCGCTGCACGGTCGTCCGAACGGAAGAGCGCCCCCGCAAAGCCAAGCGGATGGCGCGATTTCGTTTTGCGCGTGAAAAACGCGCAGCGATGCGGGAATGCCGGGGCGTAAGCCCAAAACTAAAGGGACGCCGTAAAGCGTTCCGCGAACGATGCAAGGGGCGCAAGCTCGAAACGATTCCGGGCTTGAACAGCCCAAACAGGGGTAAGCGAAGGCCAACAATGCCGACGGTCAACCAGCTGATTGCCAGGCCGCGCCAGCCGCTCAAGGCGCGCAACAAGGTGCCGGCCTTGCAGGCCAGCCCGCAGAAGCGCGGCGTCTGCACGCGCGTCTATACGACGACGCCGAAGAAGCCGAACTCGGCGCTGCGCAAGGTCGCCAAGGTGCGCCTGACCAACGGTTTCGAGGTGATCGGCTACATCCCGGGCGAGGGTCACAATCTGCAGGAGCACTCGGTGGTGATGATCCGCGGCGGCCGCGTCAAGGACCTGCCCGGCGTGCGCTACCACATCCTGCGCGGCGTGCTCGACACCCAAGGCGTGAAGAACCGCAAGCAGCGTCGTTCGAAATACGGAGCAAAGCGACCCAAATAGGGTCGCTTTGCGGAGATCCCCGGGCGAGCGAAGGCGAAGCTGAGCGAGAACCCGGGGAACCCGAGAGACAAACTGATGCCGGTTCGCCGGCGATGCATAAGAGAAAGACGTGGATGGCCGGGACAAGCCCGGCCATGACGAAGAGAGAAAACGAAGCTTAGGACCGACACATGTCCCGCCGCCACGCCGCCGAAAAACGCGACATCATCCCCGACCCGAAATTCGGGAACATCGTCGTCAGCAAGTTCATGAACGCCATCATGTACGACGGCAAGAAGTCGGTGG
>CAYLMY010000368.1:0-1749 GCA_964384635.1 uncultured Undibacter sp. | reverse complement strand
CAGCCTGCAGGGCGATCTGCGCGTCATGGCGGAAGAGCTGGCGCGGCAGTTCTGGGGTGCGTGCGACGCCCTGGCGGCGCCGTCCGTGCCCGATGCGGCGGATCGGGTAAGCCTCACGAAGTAAAAGATCGTACGCCGCGCGGACGCCTTGTCAGATCCGCTTCCGGTCCAGCACGATCTTGCCGTTGATCGACAGCTTCTCCAGCGACCAGCATGTGACCTTCTGGAACTCGGGACATTCGAGCAGCACCGCGGCGGTGAAGCTGTTGAAGTCGTTCTGGTCGGAAACATAGCCGCCGACCACGACCCACAGCGTCTTGCGCGGCTGCGAGTGGACGAACGCCTGGTCGAACTCGATGTGATAGTGTTCCGTCGCGGAGGTCGTCATCAGCCGGTTCTGTACGAAGTGCTGCGCCATGGCGACGACGTAGGGCAGCGGCGACTGCGCTGCCGCGGGCGCGGCGACCAGCGCGGCAAGACCGACAAGGGCGGCGGAAAGCGCGAGCCGGCGTCTCATGGTGCCTGCAAGTATGGCGGCGATTCGGGGGAGCCGTCAAAGCGCGCAAGCGCCGTCGCCCGGTCCCCGCCTTTGCGGGGACGACCTGATCGAATCGGCATGATAAAAAGCGCTATGGCCCAAGGACCGATCCGCGATTCCCGCAGCGCAGCCGAGCCTGCCGGCACGGCGGCGGCTGACCGGCCGGCGTGCACCATCAAGGGGTTTTGCCCGTTCCGTGTCCTGCTGTTCCTGGGCACGATCGCGCTGTTCGCGATAGCCGCGGCGCTGAACGCGCGCGCCGCCGATGCCGGCCGCGGCCAGCGCCTGGCGCAGGATCATTGCGCGGCTTGCCATGCCGTCGCGCCGCGCACGCGGAGCGAGGTCGCCAATGCGCCGCCGTTCGACGCGATCGGCCGCAAATACGACTTCGATGCCGACCGGATCGCCCACGCGATCGCCGGCCCGCATCCGAAGATGAATTTTTCGCCGGGGCCGCATGAGGCGGCGGACATCGCGGCGTATATTGCGACCTTGGGTCAATGAACACCAACAAAAGTCGATAGCGGCGCCGAGGCCTTGCACATCGGCGCCGCGTTGGCCGGGGCGAGCAGAACGTAAGTGCCGGCCACGATGAGCAGCAGCCCGATCGCCTTGGCGGTCCGGCCGCCGTGCGGCGCGAGCTTTTCTACCAGCACCAGAATGGTCAGACCGGCGATCCAGATCAGGTTCATCGCGCCGCCAGCGAACATCAACGCCATCAGCAGCCAGCAGCAACCGACGCAGTAGGCGCCGTGATGCAGGCCCATGCGCACGGCGCCCAATGTCCCGTTGCGCCAATTGCGGGTGAGGAACTCGACCGGCCGGCGGCAATGGTCGAGACAAGCCGACTTGAGCGGCGACAGCTGGAAGAGGCCGGTGGCCAGCAAAATGCCGGCTGTGAGCGTGCGGTCGGTGGTCCACATCATCATGCGGTCGAGGAGGCCGGCGCGCTCCATCGCCGCCTGCAGCATGGTCGCCACCACGCTGAAGCCAAGCCATGCCACCAGATAGCCGAAAGTGAACGCGGCGGCCGGGATCGTTGATGCCGGTCCCGTTTGGTGGCTGTGCCGATGAACGCGTGTGTAGAGCAGCACCGCCGGCGCGGCGGTCGGCAGCATCATGGCGATCATCATGATCCACCACATGGCGAGCATGATGAACCAGTACGACACGCTCCAGCCGGTGCCGCCCATCGGCATCGCCATGCGGCC
>CAYLMY010000367.1:0-1768 GCA_964384635.1 uncultured Undibacter sp. | reverse complement strand
CTGGTCGCAGATCGGGCAGTCGAGCGGATGGTTGATCAGCAGGAACTCCATCACGCCTTCGCGCGCCTTCTTCACCAACGGCGTCTTGGTATTGAGCGCGTGCAGCGTGCCGTCTTTCTTCGGCGGCAAATCCTTGACGCCCACAGCACAGGAGGCTTGCGGCTTTGGATTTCCCGCAACTTCGATCAGGCACATGCGGCAATTGCCAGCGATCGACAGCCGCTCGTGGAAGCAGAAGCGCGGGATTTCCGCGCCGGCGGCCTCGCAGGCCTGGAGCAGCGTGTACTCCGGCGGGACGTCGATTTCTTTGCCGTCAACGATGAGCTTGGTCATTTTTCTCAAGTCTTCAATTCATGCGATCCGGCGTCATCATTGCTGAACATGCTGGTGATCGCCGCACCAGTCGTCGCGTTTGGTCGTCGCCCAGGAGGGGTAGTGCCGGCTGTGATCGGGCAGGTCCGCGAGCTGCGCCGGCGGCGCATACCGCCGGCACTGGCCGAGGATCGCGTGGTCGCGATTGGCTTCCTTGCCGGCGGCCTCGGCGATCGGCCACCAGAACCGGCAGGTGCGGCACCGCATGTTTTTGTTTTCGAACGTCATCGTTCTGCTCCACGGGCTGCCCCCTCCTCCCTATACCGCTGCCACGGCGGCATGCGGCGCGCCTGCAATTTTCACGCCGCGCTGCGTCCGCCAAAGCTGTGCCTCGGGGAGGCTTTCCCAGCCGAAGGCCTGTTCGCTCGGGCCGTGCGCGATCAGATGATCGCGCCGCTTAACGCCTTCCGCCATGGCCGGACGCGTGCCCGCTGGCACCCACCACATCACCAGCGGCGTCGCCATCGGTTCGAACCAGTCCTCGCGGCGGCGATAGAAGCGCCCATGCAGTGTCTGCCACACGAAGCGCTCCAGCGCTTGCGGGCTCTCCCACAGCGTCAGGTTCGGCAGAAGGGTTGGATCGCCATAGACCGTCATATTCATGGCGTGGCCGCTGGCGTCCTGCAGCCGCCACACGAAACCCTCGACCTGCTCGGCCAGCTTGTTGACGCGGTCGACATTGTCGACGAACTCGGCCATGCGCGGATCGTCGAGCGGACAACGGATGCGCGCAACGTTGAACTGGGCGAGATGGCGGGGGTGCATCATGGCCATCACTCCGCAGCCTCGCGCACCGCGCCTTTAGCGTCGGCGTTTCGCGTGTAGGCATCGATGCGGCGCTCGATCTCGGGACGGAAATGCCGCAGCAGGCCCTGCACCGGCCAGGCCGCGCCGTCGCCGAAGGCGCAAATGGTGTGGCCCTCGATCTGGGTGGTGACTTCCATCAGCATGTCGATCTCGCGCTTCTGCGCGCGGCCTTCGGCCATGCGGGTCAAAACGCGCCACATCCAGCCCATGCCTTCGCGGCAAGGCGTGCACTGGCCGCAGCTCTCGTGCTTGTAGAAATAGGAAATACGCGCCATGGCCCGCACGATGTCGGTGGTTTTATCCATGACGATCACCGCGGCGGTGCCGAGCGCCGATTTCTTGTCGCGGCAGCCGTCGAAATCCATCACCAACGAATCCGCCCAATCCTTGCCGGCCGGCACCAGCGGCATCGACGAGCCGCCGGGAATAACCGCCAGCAGATTGTCCCAGCCGCCGCGCACGCCGCCGGCATGGGTGTCCAACAGCTCGCGCAGCGGGATGCCCATGGCCTCTTCGACGTTGCACGGTTTCTCGACATGGCCGGAAATGCAGAACAGCTTGGTGCCGGTGTTGTTGGGCCGGCCGATGC
>CAYLMY010000366.1:0-1778 GCA_964384635.1 uncultured Undibacter sp. | reverse complement strand
TGATGGGAACGACGACGCTGCCGAGGTGATTGCGACGCGTCATTCCGGGACGGAATGACTGAAAAAGATTAAGGCCTTAGCGCAGCCAGCCGAGCGGATTGAACGGGAAGATCGACCGCCGACGCGGCGCGCTGTGATGCGCGGGCTTAGGTGGCGGCTGAGGCGGCAGGGGAACAGCCTCGGTGACCTGCTCGGATTTATCAGCGTTGCCGCTTTTCGTCCCGTCTTTGGTTTCTTTTTTCGCCTTGGTCTGGTCGCCGCCCCTGAGGTCGATCTTTCTCACCGCGCGCTTCGGAGTCGCCGCAGGCATCGCGGCACCCTGCTCCGGCGCTTTTACGTCCGCCGCCGGTTTCTGGGCGCCATTGGCATCGCCGCCATGCTGCCAGGCGAAATCGTCGGCCCGGCCGGGATGCGTGTTGACCGGCTCGCCTTTCACCAGCACGTCGTTGGCGATGGCATCGCCGTAAGCCGGACGGCTGCCGGCAGCGCCGAGCAACTGGTCTGAATTTCCCGTCGTCACGGTCAGCGGAATCACCGGCCCCACCACCGGGCGCACCGCCGATTTGCCGCCACCCGGCACGGGGCCCAGCGGGCCACTCGGCAACGCCACCGGCAGCGCGCGGTTGCTCATGTAGCGGCGAATTTCACGCTCGACATAGTGCGCAAGCTTACGCGCACCGTATTTGGTGAAGTAGACGCCGTCAGCCGAGCGCAGCCGCCGCGTCTGACCTTCATAGTCGGGCCCGTAGGACGAGTATTTTCCGGAATCGTCGACGAAGCCGTCCCACACGTCGATGTAGTTGACGCCGGCGCGCTCGGCGCGGGCGCGGAACAGATCGTTGAGATAGACCGCGTCGGCGGTCGATTTGGTGCCGCGGATCGACGGCAGGCCGACCCAGAACACCGGCACGCCCTTGCTCTTGAGCGCGGCGATCGTTTCGTCGATGCGACGCGAATAGACCGCCGCCCAGCGGTCGCTGCGGAACTCGATGACGCCGTTGGGCGGTTTCGGCCTGGCCGCCGGCTCCGGCGCCGCGATGCTCGGCTGCGAAGACTTGTTGGCGGCCTGATCCTTGGCACCGCCCTTGGCGCTTTCGGCGGCTTTCTTGGCCTCCTCCTTCTTCTCCTTTTCGGCCTTCTGCTTCTCGGCCTCCTTGGCGAGGTCGCGCTCGCGGATGTTCTCGCGGTCATTGAGGCCGATCATCATCACCACGTAGTTCGCCTTCTCCCGGGTGAGGATGTCACGCGCCGCGTGCCACCAGTCGAGATCGCTTTTGCTATCGTAACGGAGCAAGCCGGAACGCTGTTTGTCTTGGCGGACGACGGCAACTTCGGGCGTATCGGAAAATGCATCTTCCAGCCCGTAAGCGAGCCAGTCGGCCATGCCGTCGCCCATGACCAGGATGGTGGTGGTGGGCGTGACGTCCTTGTCCGGCTTGGGCGGGCTCGGGGCGCGCGAATGGTCGACGTGCTGCGGTGCCTGCTCGTATTCGCGTCCGTAGCGGGGCCCATTGAATGGGCCGAACAATTGCTGGAAGAAGCCGCCCGAGCGATGACGCCGGTATTGGTAGCGGTTGTCGCTAAATTGCGCTTGCGCCGTGCTGGTGGCGGCCACCTCGATGGCGACCACGCCGGCGAACTCGACCGCGGCCAGGATGACCGCCCCGGCCAACCAACGTGAAAACCGCACTTTCCTAAGCATGCCGTTCGTCCAAGGCCTCAACCGACGGGGACCGCGGCCGTAAAAAGCCGGCAGCGCCGCCCGCCACCATGGGTCA
>CAYLMY010000365.1:0-1797 GCA_964384635.1 uncultured Undibacter sp. | reverse complement strand
GGCCAGGAGCCGAGGTCGGCGGTCTCAGCACGCGAGGCGTACGCCGCTCTCGCCACTGATGCCGGTGCTGGATTCCGGCAGCTAGAGATAAGGGTTCCAGGATCGCGTGATCAACCGTTGAGATGAGGTCTTATATTCGTGAACTATGGCAAGTTAGACTTGTTAAATGACTCGGATAGACACTGTCAGAACGCGGAACCGTTTAAGCCCGCTTTCGCCATGAGGCCCCGCACGAGGACTGTTATGTATAATAAATTCGCGACCGAAACGCGGCCTACTGTCATTGTAACGCTCGCGGCGGTGGCCGTGCTGCTGGGGCTGACAGGCGAAGCTCTCGCGGCCCACGCACGCCGTGCGCCATCCGCCGTGGCGACGGCGCCGCGCGCTGCGGGCGAGCCGATTATGGCGATCGTGTCCATCAAGTCCCAGAACGTCACTTTCTACGACTCCGACGGTTGGATTCTGCGTGCACCGGTATCGACCGGCGTCGCCGGGCGCGAGACGCCCGCCGGCATATTCGCCATCATCGAGAAGGAGAAGGAGCACTACTCCACCATGTATGACGATGCCTGGATGCCGAACATGCAGCGCATTACCTGGAACGGTATCGCGCTGCACGGCGGGCCGTTACCTGGGCATGCGGCCTCGCATGGCTGCATTCGAATGCCCTACGGTTTTGCCGAAAAGCTCTACGACAAGACGTGGATCGGGATGCGGGTGATTATCTCGCCGAATGACGCGGCCCCGGTCGAGATTTCCTACCCCGCGCTATTGATGCCGAATGCGGAAGCCGTCGCCGCTGCTCCGGCGCGTGCCGACACACTCGCTCGCGAGGCCGCGGAGGCCAAAAGGGCGGCCGACGAGGCAAAGAAAGCCGCCAGGCGCGCGAAGCGCGAGATCGCATCGCTCACGGCATCGCTGCGCAAGCTGAAATGGCTTAAGAGCCGCGCCAACGCCGCGCTTGCGTCCGCCGACAGGGCGCACGCCGCAGCAAAGACGGACAAAGACAAGGCGCACGCCGAGGAGCGCAGGCAGAAGGCCGCCTTCAGGGTCGCGGAGGCCGGGACGCAGCTCGACGCCGCCACTGCCGATGCAAAATCGAAACGCGACGCCGCCGCAGCCGCAAAGGACGCGGTCAAGGCAGCCGAGGCCAAGAAGGCCGCCACCGCCAAGGCGGCGAACGATGCGAAGCTCGCGCTCGAACCGGTCTCGATCTTCATCAGCCGCGCGACGCGGAAGCTTTACGTTCGACGCAACACGCACAAGCGCTGGCCGGACGGGGGCGAGGTCTTTGACTCGTCCATCGAGGTCCCAGTCACGATCCGCGATCCCGATAAACCGATCGGCACGCATGTGTTCACAGCGATGGCGCGCGAGGGAGTGGGGCTGCGCTGGACCGTGGTCACGATCGACAACGGGGATGAAGCCAAGAACGCGCTGGACCGCATCACCATCCCGCAGGACGTGCTCGATCGCATCGCGCCGACCGCGGTGCCGCGATCCTCGATCATCATCTCGGACGAACCGCTGAGTAAAGAGACCAACTATCGCACCGAATTTGTCGCGGTGCTGAGCAATCAGCCTCAAGGCGGGTTTATAACGCGCCGGCCTACCAACGACGCCAACTTTGCCGACGACGAATGGAGAGACGGCGGCTTCTCTTTTTTCGACCGCAATTGGGACAATACGCGTCGGCGCCGCAACTATTATCGGGGGCCATGGGGCTGGCGGTAGGAATCGGGATGCCACGCGCAGGCCATTGTCACCAGTCCGCCTAGCCATCGCCGCTTTGGGTCA
>CAYLMY010000364.1:0-1817 GCA_964384635.1 uncultured Undibacter sp. | reverse complement strand
TCATCGCGATCCTGGCGGTGCCGATCCTCATCCAGGTCTATTTCAACGCCGGGCTGGCCTACCTGCTCAATCGCGCCGCCGGCGAAGCGCATTGCGTCGCGGCGCCGTCGGCGCTGATCGGCGCCAGCAACTTCTTCGAGCTGGCGGTCGCCGCCGCCATCAGCCTGTTCGGCTTCAACTCGGGCGCGGCGCTGGCGACCGTGGTCGGGGTGCTGATCGAGGTGCCGGTGATGCTGTCGGTGGTGAAGATCGTCAACAGCACCCGCGGCTGGTACGAGGCGGGCGCGACAGTGCGCCGCGTGGCGGGCGAGAAAGTTGAGCCGGCGGAATAAACTGTAAAATTCAGCGCGCGGCTCGACTGCCGGTCTGTGAATCTTGACGTGAGTCAATGACCCGCGTGGCGGGCGTGCGATGGTTCCACATGATCCATCGTGGAGCCCTGTTATGAGCCAGACCGTTCGACGCAACCGGCTGCTGCCGTGGTACATCGGCATCGCTATCGTCGTCGTCGCCGAAATTATTGTCGGCTACCAGATGTTCTATGTCGGCTGCCCAGCGCCGGTATTGCTGGAACTGGCCCTGCTGGTCGTCATTCCGGTGGTCTATCTGGTGCTGATGTACCTGACGTTTGTCAGCCAGGAGTGACGTCCGGCGCGGTGGCAAGCCTGAGGGAGGGACGTTATGCCGCTTTGGCAGCGATTGGGCGTGACGCTTGCGACCATGTTGTTGACGAGCTTTGTCGCCGGTCTGCTCTGGCGCGGCGTTTTCAATACGGACATGCCGAGCTATCTCAGCGGCCTCGTCGGCGGGATTACCGCGGTACCCGTGTGGGAATTCCTTAAGCGCATCGGCCCAACCACGCGGGCCTAAAATGAATCGCAGCAAGGTCGCACTTCACCACAGCCCCTTCAGTCGCCCGCCGTCGAGGTTGAGCGAAACGCCGGTGATGTAGCTCGCCCGCTCCGAGCACAGGAACACTGTGGCGTTGGCGAGTTCTTCCGGCTTGCCCATGCGGCCAAGCGCATTCTTCTTGGCGGCAAGCTTGCGCGCCTCTTCCTCGCTCTTCACGTTCAGCTCTTTCTGCAAGCCTTGCGCGTTCTTGCGCCACAGATTGGTGTCGACCCAGCCCGGGCAGATGGCGTTGACCAGCACGTTGTCCTCGCCGAACTCGGCCGACAGTGACTTGGTCAGATTGAGCAGCGCCGAATTGGTCATGCCGCTGCCGAACATGTAGGGGTCGGGCTCCTTGCCGGCGCCGCCGATGGTGTTGACGATGCGGCCCCATTTTTGCGCCTGCATCATCGGATAGACCGCCCGGATGGCGCGCAGGAAGCCGAACAGCTTGGTCTCGAGCTGATTCTTCATCTCGTCGTCTTTGATGGCGGCGAAGCGGCCGGAATACATGGTGCCGGCATTGTTGACGAGAATGTCGACGCCGCCGAGCCTCTCGCGGGCGGTCTCGACCATTTTCGCGATGTCGGATTCCTTGGTCATGTCGGCGACCACGGCATGCACCTCGCCGCCGGTGCGCTTGGCGAGGTCGTCGCGGGCGGCATTGAGCTTGTTCTCGTCGCGGCCGGTGATCAGCACGCGCGCGCCTTCTTCGAGCAACTGGCGCGCGGTCTCGAAGCCGATGCCGCTTGAGCCGCCGGTGACGATGGCGCGGCGGCCCTTGATGCCCAAGTCCATGTGGTCCTCCCCATGACGCTTTTGCCGGCGCTCTTAGCACGGCAAGGCGAGAGGGAAGAAGAGGGCGGCTCAGCGCCCCTGATAGGACGGCGTGCGCACGATCAGCCCGTCGAGCGCTTGCGTGACCT
>CAYLMY010000363.1:0-1872 GCA_964384635.1 uncultured Undibacter sp. | reverse complement strand
CGCCCGGCGGCACCTGGTGGGCGCTGCTGGTCGCCGCCGCCGCCACGGCGCTCAGTTTTTGGCTGCTGCGCCGCATGCGCGCGATCTGACTTTCCTCGGGCTTGCGCGGGGACCATAATGTTGCGCGAAAAACGAGGACAGGGAGGACAACCATGATCATGGAAATCGCCCAGATCGACATCAATCCCGGCATGGAGAGCGCGTTCGAGGCCGGCGTTAAGGCCGCCACGCCGCTGTTCAAGCGCGCCAAGGGCTGCAGCGCCATGATGCTGACGCGCTCGCACGAGATGCCGTCACGCTACCGGCTGTTCGTGCGCTGGGGCACGCTGGAGAACCACACGCAAGACTTCCGCGGCTCCGCCGACTTCCAGGAATGGCGCCGGCTGGTCGGCCACTGTTTCGAGTCGCCGCCGCAGGTCGAGCACGTGCGCGAAGTGGCCGGGGGCTTCTAGGCAAAACCGCTCATGCACCGCAGCACCAATCGCATCCTCACCACCCACACCGGCAGCCTGCCGCGCACCGCCAAGGTCGTGGAACTGCTGCTGGCCGACGACAAGAACCCGGGCGCGCGTCGCGCCGAATTGCGCGCCGCCGTCGCCGAGGCGGTGAAATATGTCGTGCGCAAGCAGGTCGAATGCGGCCTTGACATCATCAATGACGGCGAGCAGGGCCGCACCGACTACACGGTGCATGTCCTGAAACGGCTGACCGGCTACGAGGGCGAGAGCGCTGCACCCATGGGCACCGGCGAGCCGGAGTTCCCGGAGCTGGCGGAAATCCTCAAGCACTTCGCCTCGCCGTTCCAGCACCGTCCGGCCTGCAACGGCCCGGTCGGCTGGCAGGATTGGCCGGCGGCGGAAGAGGACATCAGGATCGCGAAAGATGCGGTGACCGGCGCCAAATGCGAGGACATCTTCATGACCTCGCCCTCGCCCGGGCAAATCGCGCGTTATCTGAAGAACAATTTCTACAAGACCGACGAGGAATACATTTTCGCGCTCGCCGACGTGATGCGGAAGGAATATCAGGCAATCGTCGAGGCCGGCTTCGTGCTGCAACTCGACTGCCCCGATCTCGCCATGCTGCGCCACATGGTCTATCTCGACCTGCCCTTGGCCGACTACCGCAAGATCATCACCATGAACGTCGCCGCGCTCAATCACGCGGTGCGCGACCTGCCACCCGAGCGCATGCGCATGCATGTGTGCTGGGGCTCGACCGTGGCGCCGCACCATACCGACGTCGAGATCAAGGACATCATCGACATCGTGCTCACCGGCCGCCCGCACGCGGTGTCGTTCCCGGCCGCCAATCCGCGCCACGAACACGAATGGAAGGTGTGGCGCGACGTCAAGTTGCCGGCCGGCAAGATCATCATTCCGGGCGTGATCGATTCCACCTCCAATTTCGTCGAGCATCCGGAGCTGGTCGCCGACCGCATCGTGAATTTCGCGACCGTGGTCGGGCGCGAGAAAGTCATCGCCGGCGTCGACTGCGGCTTCGGCACCTTCGCCGGCCGCGTGCAGGTAGACTCGAAAATTGTTTGGATGAAGCTTGCCTCGCTCGCCGAAGGCGCAAGACGGGCGTCGAAGCAATTGTGGGCAAAGGCGGCGTAGTATCATCCGTGTCCCGGATGCGGTGCAGCGTTAGCGCGTAGCGCGAATGGTGCACCGCTGATCCGGGACCGCACCAGTCTCCGAATTCCTAACGGTCCCGGGTCTGCAGCGCACCACTTTGTGATGCGCTGCGCCCGGGACATGCCTGTCGTTTTACGCCGCGACCTTCGGCAGTTCGGCCAAGGCAGCCTGCAACGCCGCCTCGTCGTAGTCGCGGTCCTCCAGCTTGCCGGCGAAGTAATCCGTGTAGGCCTGC
>CAYLMY010000362.1:0-1879 GCA_964384635.1 uncultured Undibacter sp. | reverse complement strand
GAATTGGGCACGTCTTCCATCTCGCGCAGCAGCGCGTTCATCTCGTCGGGTTTGAGGCGGCGTCCCGCGCGCACCGAGCCGTGGCAGGCCATGGTGGCGGAGACGTGCAGCAGGCGGCGCTCCAGCGGCAGCGAATCGTCCCACTCCGCCAGGTGCTCGGCCAGATCGCGCAGCAGGCCCCGCACGTCGATGTCGCCCAGCAGCGACGGCGTCTCGCGCACGGCAATCGCGCCGGGGCCGAACGGCTCGATGATGAGGCCGAAGCGCGCCAGTTCCTCGGCGCGCGCGGTGAGCCGCGCGGCGTCGGCCTCGTCGAGCTCGATGATCTCGGGGATCAGCAGGATCTGGCGCGCGATGCCGGATTTCTCCAGCGCCGCCTTCATGCGCTCATAGACGATGCGCTCATGCGCCGCGTGCTGATCGACGATCACCAGGCCGTCGCGTGTCTGCGCCACGATATAGGTCTCGTGCAGCTGCGCGCGGGCAGCGCCGAGCGGGCGCTCGATCAAGTCCGCCGCCGGCTCGAAGCTCACGACCGCCGCATCGGCGGCAGGCTCCCCCACCTCAAAGGCCGCTTGCGCGGCTTCCGCGAAGCCGAACGCGGCGCCGCCGCGCGACGGCACGAAACCGGCCGGCCGCGCCGGCGAGCGCCGCCAATCGTAGCCGCCGCGCCGCGGCGTGGCGGCCGGGCGGAAGGCGGCTATTGTTGCGCCGCCGCCGGTCGAGGCGGACCGGCCGCCCTCGCGCGCCAGCGCTTCCTTCAGCGCGCGCACGATCAGCCCGCGCACCAGCGCGCCGTCGCGAAAACGCACCTCGGTCTTGGCCGGATGCACGTTGACGTCCACCTCGCGCGCTTGCAGCGCGACGAACAGCGCCAGCACCGGATGGCGGTCGCGCGGCAAATAATCGGCGTAAGCCGCGCGCACCGCGCCGAACAACAGCTTGTCGCGCACCGGCCGTCCGTTGACGAACAGATACTGTCCGAGCGAGTTGGCGCGCGACAGCGTCGGCAGTCCTGCGAAGCCGGTGACGCGCACGCCCTCGCGCTCGGCTTCCACGGCGAAGGCGTTGGCGCGAAAATCCTGACCCAGCACGTCGCCGAGCCGCGCCAGCCGGTCGCCCTGGGCGGCCTGCCCCCACGTCACCGGTGCACGCTCCTCGCCGGCGAGCGTGAAACCGACGTCGGGCCGGCTCATGGCCAGACGCCGCACCACTTCGCGCACCGCTTCGGCCTCGCTGCGGTCGGTCTTGAGGAATTTCAGCCGCGCCGGCGTGGCGTAGAACAGGTCGCGCACCTCAACCGTGGTGCCGGCCGTGAGCGCGGCCGGCTTCACCTGCGACTTCGCGCCGGCATCGACGGCCAGCATCCAGGCGTGCGGCTCGGATGTGTGGCGGGTGGTGATGGCAAGCCGCGCCACCGCACCAATCGAGGGCAGCGCTTCGCCGCGGAACCCCAGTGTGAAGATCGACAGCAGATCGTCGCCGGCAAGCTTGGAGGTGGCGTGGCGCTCGACGGAGAGCTCGAGATCGGCCCGCGTCATGCCCTTGCCGTCGTCGGTGACGCGGATCAGCCTTCGGCCGCCGCCGTCGGTGAGCACGTCGATGCGGGTAGCATCCGCATCGAGCGCGTTCTCGATCAGCTCCTTGACGACGCTGGCCGGGCGCTCGACCACCTCGCCGGCGGCGATGCGGTTGACGATATTTTCGGGCAGCCGGCGGACGGGCATGATCTTCTTTGAGTGGCCGAAGTCGGAAACATCCGATTTCGGTGGGCCTGATTCGGATGTGGGCCGACTTTATCGAGGCACCAAGCCAGCCGCGAGGCTGGGCGGCAGGCTTTACCCGCTATCCTCGCTGCCGTCGTCCCGGGCGAGCGAGC
>CAYLMY010000361.1:0-1880 GCA_964384635.1 uncultured Undibacter sp. | reverse complement strand
TGCCGGCGAGATAGCCCCTGCCCAAAACGTTGCCGGCCATGATCTCGCCGGCGGCGAACATATTGCCGGCGCCCGTGCCGTCCTTCAGCAGCATGCGCGACTGCTCGTTCACCTTGAGGCCGAGATAGGTGAAAGTGATGCCGGGGCGCAGCGGGTAGCCGTAGAACGGCGGGGTGTCGAGCTTGCGCGCCCAGTGGCTCTTGGGGATCGCCAGTCCTTCCGTGCGGCAATCGTCGAGCGCGGTGTGGTCGAAGGTGCCGGACCTAACCGCGGCGTTGAACTCATTGACGGCCTTGGTAAACGCCGCTGGGTCTAATTCCAGTTTCGTCGCCAGCTCGCCGATCGAAGGCGCCTCGATGGCCGGGAAAATCGAGGGCATGAACATGCGGATCGATTTTGAATCGACGATCGAATAGGCGATCTGGCCCGGCTGCTGCGCAATCAGCCGGCCCCAAATGGCGTAGCGCTTGGGCCAGGTGTCCTCGCCCTCATCGTAGAAACGGCTGCCATCGCGGTTGACCACGATGCCGAACACCACGCTGTCAAGCCTTGTGGCGATGCCGCCGTCGAACTTGGGCGCGCGCGCGTCGATCGCCACTGCATGGCATTGCGTCGGATCGCCCACCGGTGCAACGCCTGAATCGAGCAACATGCGCAGCACGTCGCCGCGATTGTAAGGCGTGCCGCGGATGAGGAAATTGTCGGCGGCCTCGCCCCAATATTGCTTCAGCCATTCGATATTGGCTTCGAAGCCGCCGGCCGCCGCCACCAGCGCGCGGCCGCGCACGCTTTTCACGCGGCCTTCGTGCTTGATCGCGGCCGACATGAAATAACCGTGCTCGATCACAAGCGCGGTCACCGGCGCGTCGTAGAGCACGCTAACGCCCAAGCCTTCCGCGCGCCGGTAGAGCGCATTGAGCGCGCCGCGCCCGCCGCCGAGGAAGAAGGCGTTGGTGCGCCCCAGGTTCAGCGTGCCGCCGAGCGGCGGCTGGAAGCGCACGCCCTGTTCGTCGAGCCAGCCGAGCAGTTCGCTCGAGCGCGCGATGGTCAGTTCCGCCAAAACCTTGTCGGTCTCGCCGCCGGTGACGCGATAGAGGTCGTCGAGGAATTCGGGCTGCGCATAGGGTCCGGTCATGGTCGGCGCGCTGGCGTCATGGGCGAGCCGCAAGTTGCGGGTGTGGCGGGTATTGCCGCCGCGATAGAAGGCGGGCGCGCCTTCCAGGACGATCACCCGGCAGCCTGCGCGGGCCGCGGTGATGGCGGCGCAGAGCGCGGCATTGCCGCCGCCCACCACCACCACGTCGAACGGTTCGCTGAGATCGACCAAAGGCGTCATACCCTTTTCGGCCCGCGAAAAATTCCCACCAGCCGTGCCGCTGCATCAATGCCCCGCTTCGCAGAGGCTGGCAATGGCCAGCAGTCGCCGCACGCCAGCGCTTTCGGAAGCCGTGTAAAAATCGTAGCCTGATGAGGCAAGATAGAGGAAAGCTAATGGCTTCCCGCAAACGTCCCGAAGAGCTGCGCAGCCACCGCTGGCTCGGACCCAGCGATCTGCGCTCATTCGGGCACCGCTCGCGGCTGCGCCAGGGCGGCTACGACGCCAAGGATTGGACCGGCAAGCCGGTGATCGGCACCATCAACACCTGGAGTGACATCAATTTCTGCCACACCCACCTGCGCGCGCGTGCCGAGGACGTCAAACGCGGCGTGCTGCAGGCGGGCGGCTTTCCGGTCGAGCTGCCAGCGCTGTCGCTGTCGGAACCATTCGTCAAACCGTCCACCATGCTCTACCGCAACCTGCTGGCGATGGAGACCGAGGAATTGCTGCGCAGCCATCCGATCGACGGCGCGGTGCTGCTCGGCGGCTGCGACAAGACCAC
>CAYLMY010000360.1:0-1884 GCA_964384635.1 uncultured Undibacter sp. | reverse complement strand
TCATCGCGATCCTGGCGGTGCCGATCCTCATCCAGGTCTATTTCAACGCCGGGCTCGCTTACCTGCTCAATCGCGCCGCCGGCGAAGCGCATTGTGTCGCCGCGCCGTCGGCGCTGATCGGCGCCAGCAACTTCTTCGAACTGGCGGTCGCCGCCGCCATCAGCCTGTTTGGCTTCAACTCGGGCGCGGCGCTGGCGACCGTGGTCGGGGTGCTGGTCGAGGTGCCGGTGATGCTGTCGGTGGTGAAGATCGTGAACAACACCCGCGGCTGGTACGAGGCGAGCGTCAGCGTGCGCCAGCGCGTGGCGACCGAAAAAGAGGGAGGTTGAGTGGCGGCGCCGGTGGAATAGGTTCCGCGCCGGCGCAACGATCGTCCGTACCCTTGACCTGGGTCAAAGCCTTACGATGCGGGCGTGCGATCCTTTCCCACCTGAGGGAGGGATGCCATGCCGCTTTGGCAGCGATTGGGCGTGACGCTTGCGACCATGTTGTTGACGAGCTTCGTTGCCGGCCTGCTCTGGCGTGGGATTTTTAATACCGATATGCCGAGCTATCTCAGCGGCGTCGTCGGCGGCGTTACCGCGGTGCCGGTGTGGGAGTTTCTAAAACGCGTGGGACCAAGCGCGCAGGCGTAAGATGCGCCGGAACCCGATCTTTGTTGAATCCGCACAACTGATGCACTTCACCACAGCCCTTTCAGCCGCCCGCCGTCGAGGTTAAGTGCGACGCCGGTGATGTAGCTCGCCCGCTCCGAGCACAGGAACACTGTGGCGTTGGCGAGTTCTTCCGGCTTGCCCATGCGGCCAAGCGCATTCTTCTTGGCGGCAAGCTTGCGCGCCTCTTCCTCGCTCTTCACGTTCAGCTCTTTCTGCAAGCCTTGCGCGTTCTTGCGCCACAGATTGGTGTCGACCCAGCCCGGGCAGATGGCGTTGACCAGCACGTTGTCCTCGCCGAACTCGGCCGACAGTGACTTGGTCAGATTGAGCAGCGCCGAATTGGTCATGCCGCTGCCGAACATGTAGGGGTCGGGCTCCTTGCCGGCGCCGCCGATGGTGTTGACGATGCGGCCCCATTTTTGCGCCTGCATCATCGGATAGACCGCCCGGATGGCGCGCAGGAAGCCGAACAGCTTGGTCTCGAGCTGATTCTTCATCTCGTCGTCTTTGATGGCGGCGAAGCGGCCGGAATACATGGTGCCGGCATTGTTGACGAGAATGTCGACGCCGCCGAGCCTCTCGCGGGCGGTCTCGACCATTTTCGCGATGTCGGATTCCTTGGTCATGTCGGCGACCACGGCATGCACCTCGCCGCCGGTGCGCTTGGCGAGGTCGTCGCGGGCGGCATTGAGCTTGTTCTCGTCGCGGCCGGTGATCAGCACGCGCGCGCCTTCTTCGAGCAACTGGCGCGCGGTCTCGAAGCCGATGCCGCTTGAGCCGCCGGTGACGATGGCGCGGCGGCCCTTGATTCCCAGATCCATGAGCTTCCTCCCTATTACCAGCTTTTGTCGGCGCTCTTAGCACAGCCAGGCGAAAGGGAAGAAGAGGAGGGGTCCCTTAAATGCGGCGTCTAATAGGTGGAATACGATAAGTGAACGGATCGCCTGGGCCGCCCCGGCCTTGCCTTTCGAGCCGTCCCTCCGCAACAAGGCGACGACAAGTGGAGTTCACTCTTTGCTGGTAGCCCTTGCGACGCCCAAATAGAAGTGCAGCAAGATCGGTCTCAGTTAGGCTCGATCTGCGTCGCACTTCATAGAGAATGTCTTCAGCGACGGTCATTTTGACAGAATACACGATGGGCATCGCGGATGCGATGGTAATTCCGCAGATCACCGCCCCTGATAGGACGGCGTGCGCACGATCAGCCCGTCGAGCGCTTGCGTGACCT
>CAYLMY010000359.1:0-1893 GCA_964384635.1 uncultured Undibacter sp. | reverse complement strand
GGCGACGGTCGCGGCGGCGCGGCCTTGTCCATGCGCGCGGTCACCGGCAAGCCGATCAAGCTGATCGGCACCGGCGAGAAGCTCGACGCACTCGAAGAGTTCGATCCGGCCCGCATCGCCGGCCGCATCCTCGGCATGGGCGACGTGGTGGCGCTGGTGGAGAAAGCGGCCGCGCATATCGACCAAGAAAAGGCCGCGCGCGCCGCCGAGAAGATGCGCAAGGGCGCTTTCGATCTCTCCGACCTGCGCGACCAGTTGAGCCAGATGCAGGCCATGGGCGGCATGTCCGGCTTGATGGGCATGCTGCCGGGCGTCGCCAAGATGAAGAACCAGCTCGCCAACGCCAACATGGACGAGACGGTCATCAAGCGGCAGGTCGCGATCATCGATTCCATGACGCCGCGCGAGCGCCGCAACCCGGACATTCTCAAGCACAGCCGCAAGAAGCGCATCGCCGCCGGCTCCGGCACCAAATCCGAAGACATCAACAAGCTGCTCAAGATGCACCGCACCATGGCCGACATGATGAAGGCGATGGGCTCAGGCAAGCGCGGTGCGCTCGGCAGCCTCGGGCAGATGATGGGCTTCGGCGGCGGCATGCCGTCGCCGGAAGAGATGCAGAAGCTCGCCGAAAAAATGCCGGGCGGCGGCCTGCCGCCGAATATGCCGGGCATGCCGACCTTGCCGACGAATTTCCCGGGCGCGCCGGGCATGCCGGGGCTCGGAAAGTTTCCAGGTTTGCCGGGCCTGCCCGGAAAGAAGAAGTGAATTCGGTTTAGTCAGAAAGGAACGCTGAAATGTCTCTCGTCATCCGCATGGCCCGGGCCGGCACCAAGAAGCGGCCGTTCTATCACATCGTGGTCGCCGACTCGCGTAGCCCACGCGACGGCCGCTTCATCGAGCGGCTCGGCTATTTCAATCCGCTGCTGCCGAAGGAAAAGACCGAGCGGCTGAAACTCGATCTCGACATGGTCAAGGACTGGATGAAGAAGGGCGCGCAGCCGTCCGACCGCGTGATGCGCTTTCTCGATGCCGCCGGCATCGCCAAGCGCGAGAAGCGCAACAATCCGGTCAAGGCGATCCCGCGCAAGGAACGCAAAGCGCAGGCCGAGGAAGCGCTCAAGGCCAAGGAAGCCGCCGATGCGGCCGCCAAGACCGCCGCGGCCGCTAAAGCCGCCGCGGACAAAGCGGCCGCCGACAAGGCGGCGGCCGAGCAGCCGGCGGCGAGCTGATGCGCGCGGCCTGATACGCCGTGGCCGAGCGCATCCGCGTCGCCCGCATCGGGGCCGCGCACGGCGTCCGCGGCGAGGTGAAGCTGTGGTCGTTCACGGAAGATCCGATGGCGGTCACGAGCTACGGCGCGCTGGAGACCGAAGACGGCACGCGGCGCTTCGAGATCGAAAGTCTGCGCCCGGCCAAGGATCATCTCGTCGCGCGCATCGCCGGCGTCGCCGACCGCGATGCGGCGGAAGCCTTGCGCAATCTCGAATTGTTCGTGCCGCGCGAGCGGCTGCCGGAGATCGAGGAAGCCGACACCTTCTACTACGCCGACTTGGTCGGCTTGGCGGCGGTCACCGCGGACGGTGCAACGCTCGGCACGGTGACCGCGGTGCATAATTTCGGCGCCGGCGACATCATCGAGATCGCACCGGCCGCCGGCGGCGCGCCGCTGATGTTGTCGTTCACCGAAGCGGCGGTGCCGAAGGTCGATTTGAAGGCGAAACGGATCGTCGTCGTGCCGCCGGGCGAGATCGAGGTGAAGGAAGAAGACTGACAATGTGGCGCGCGCAACAAACTCCGTTCATTCCCGCGCAAGCGGGAATCCAGAGCGACAACCTATGCGCCGGCATCTTTAACTCCTGGGTCCCCGCTTTCGCGGGGACGAACGGAGAT
>CAYLMY010000358.1:0-1904 GCA_964384635.1 uncultured Undibacter sp. | reverse complement strand
CATGTTCGGCCGGCGCGCGAGAGAAATGTCGCGGCGACGATAGCACGTCATTCGTTCGCCGCATTGCCGATGTACTGCGCGCTGCTATGCTGGCTCGGGGGATACGGCGCGGCGGAACGTGAAGATCATGCGAATTGTGGCGGTTCTGTTAGCTGTGGTCGCAACCGTCCTGCCAGCCGCCGCCGCGGACCCATCGCCCGAGCAACTGTTCCTTGCGTTCGGTCTGTTCGGTACATGGGCGAGTGATTGCAGCGCGTCGGCCTCGCCGGCCAATCCCCATGTCAAGATCAGCCAGCCGAGCCCGGGCCTCATCCTGGAGGAGGATCATCTCGGTGCCGATTACGCGGTCAATCGCTACAGCGTGCTCTCCGCCGAACGGCTTTCGGATACGCGCCTATCCGTGGAAGTGCTGTTCCATCCCGGCACCGAAGATGAAGAGCGCCAGAAGCTGATCATTGTAATGCGCGACGGCACCCGGCGTACCGTGTTCACGCAAGTGGAAGGCGGGCCGGTGCGCGTCAAGGACGGCATCGCGCTTGCGCGCGGCATCAAGACGCCGCTGCTGCACAAGTGCGAATAGCGAGGCGGTTACACGTCCAGTAATTCATCGCCGGCGAATTCGGCGTGCTCCTGGATGAAGGCAAAGCGGGTTTCCGCTCTTGTGCCCATTAATTGCTCGACGGTCTTGGCGGTCGGTTTGCGTTCCTTCTCCGCCAGCACCACGCGCAGCAGGGTGCGTTTGCCCGGGTCCATGGTGGTTTCCTTCAGCTGCGCGGCCATCATCTCGCCCAGGCCCTTGAAGCGGGAGACCTCCACCTTGGCATTGGCGTTGAACTCTTTCTTCAGCAGCTGGTCTTTGTGCTTGTCGTTGCGCGCATAGACGATCTTGCCGCCGTGAGACAGGCGATAGAGCGGCGGCACCGCCAGATAGAGGTGGCCGGCGTCGATCAGCTTCGGCATCTGGCGATAGAAAAAGGTGATGAGTAGTGACGCAATATGCGCGCCGTCGACATCGGCGTCGGTCATGATGATGATCTTCTCGTAGCGCAGGTCCTTGTCGTGATAATGCACGCCGGTGCCGCAGCCGAGCGCCTGGATGAGATCGGCGAGCTGCGCATTCTGGGCAAGCTTGTCCTTGCCGGCGCTGGCGACGTTGAGGATCTTGCCGCGCAAGGGCAGGATCGCCTGGCTGCGGCGGTCGCGCGCCTGCTTGGCGGAGCCGCCGGCTGAATCGCCTTCGACGATAAAAATCTCCGAGCCCTGCGAGGCCGAGTTGGTGCAGTCGGCAAGCTTGCCGGGAAGCCGCAGCTTTCGCACCGCGGTCTTGCGTGCGATATCTTTTTCCTGCCGTCGGCGCAGCCGCTCTTCGGCGCGCTCGATGACGAAGTCGAGCAACTTGTTGGCCTGCGCCGGATTGGCCGCGAGCCAATGGTCGAATGGGTCGCGGATCGCCTGCTCGACGATGCGCTGAGCTTCGGCGGTGGCGAGGCGGTCCTTGGTCTGGCCCTGGAATTCCGGTTCGCGCACGAACACCGACAGCATGCAGCCGGCGCCCGTCATCACATCGTCGCTGGTGACGGGGGCGGCGCGCTTTTCCTGGTTGACGCGCGCGGCGTGGTCCTTCAGCCCGCGCAGCAGCGCGGTGCGCAAACCGGATTCATGGGTGCCGCCGTCGGGCGTCGGGATGGTGTTGCAGTAGGAATTAAGGAAGCCGTCGGTGTCGGCGGTCCAGGCCACCGCCCATTGCACTGCGCCGTGCGCGCCAACTTTGCCGTGCGTTCCGGAAAAGACTTCCGGATGCACCAGGGTGGACCCTGCCAGTGTCTCGGACAGATAGTCCTTCAAGCCTTCCTCGAAATGGAAAGTGGCTTTCTCCGGCACGTCGGCGAGGCCCTTGAGCAGCG
>CAYLMY010000357.1:0-1933 GCA_964384635.1 uncultured Undibacter sp. | reverse complement strand
TTCTCGTCCTCCAGCGCCTGCTCGATCGCGCGCAGCCGGTCGGGGCGCTCCGGATGGCCAAGCGGCGTCAGGTGTTCGAGGCAGGCGGGATGGCTGAGCAGGAGGGTGGACATCGGTGTGTTCTAACGCGGCTTCGTTATCGCGCGCAAATTTTTGGTGTCGTCCCCGCGAAGGCGGGGACCCATAACCCCTGTCTGTCCGCTTCTTGAGGACAGGGGTTATGGGTCCCGGCTCGCGCTTGCTTCGCTCGCTTGGCCGGGATGACGGCAGCTACTTCAGCGGCCCTAAACTCACCCCCTTGGGCGGCGGCATGTCGTCGGGCACGAAGAAGCATGTCTGCAAGGGCTGGTTCGGATCGACGCGGTAGCGGTCGAAATCGGTGACGCCTTCCTGGCTGAGGAAATTGTCGTCGATCAGGAAATTTCCGCTGAAGCTCACCGGCTTCTGGAAGATGCGGTATGCGGCGTCCGCCAGGATGTCCGGCTTGCGCGAGCGTTGCATCACGGCCTCGCCGCCGAGCAGATTCTTGATCGCGGCGGTGGCGATGGTGGTGCGCGGCCACAGCGCGTTGACGGCGACTTTGCCGCGCATTTCGCCGGCCAGGCCCAGCACCACCAGGCTCATGCCGAACTTGGCCATCGAATAACCGGTGTGCGGCGCGAACCATTTTTCCGCCATGTCGAGCGGCGGCGACAGCATCAGGATATGCGGGTTGGCGGCTTTCTCCAGATAGGGCAGGGCGTATTTCGACACCATGAAGGTGCCGCGCGCATTGATCTGATGCATCAGGTCGAAGCGGCGCATGTCGGTTTGCGCGACCGGCGTGAGCTGGATGGCGCTGGCATTGTTGACGACGATGTCGATGCCGCCAAAACGCGCCGCGGTCTCGTCGATCGCCGCCTTAACCGCCGCCTCGTCGCGCACGTCGACGGCGAGCGCCAGTGCTTGGCCTCCGGCTTGCTCGATTTCACCGGCGGCGGTGAAGATAGTGCCTTCGAGCTTGGGATGCGGCTCCACGGTTTTTGCAGCTACGGCGATATTGGCGCCGTCGGCGGCGGCTTTCAGCGCGATCGCCAGCCCGATGCCGCGCGAGCCGCCGGTGATGAACAGAGTTTTGCCGGCGAGCGACATTCGTCGATTTCCTCTGCCATTTCTTCTCGTCTAGAGCATATTATAGCCAACGCTCCGACATTAACTACAAGTTTCCGGTCAATCGGAGTATAGCTCTGATAACAGCGCCCGTTGAGATTGAGATAAAATGCGACACAATACTGAGATCCACTCCTAATTGCGAACCTAGCAGGGGAAGGACAATTAGGAATCCAATAAGGATCATCATCCCGTAACGCTCAAGTCGGGCAAACCGAATGGCCAATGCATTGGGAAGTAACCCCACGACAATACGCCCACCATCAAGCGGCGGCACAGGAAACAGATTGAACACCGCCAGAACGACGTTGATGATCAGGGCATTCTTTAGATTCAGAACAACCCATCGGCCGGCGATGACTGGCAGATATACGATTAGGTGAAAGCTCAAGGCAGCAACAATTCCCAAGACAATATTCATTGCAGGTCCAGCTGCCGCGACAAGCACCATTCCGATACGGGGGTTACGAAGTGCCCGAAAGTTAACCGGCACTGGTTTGGCGTATCCGAACAAGAACGGCGACCGCGCGAGAAGCAAGAGTCCAGGCAGAAGAATTGTGCCAAATGGATCTATATGTCGGAGCGGATTGAGGCTGACACGTCCAAGTCGCGATGCCGTTTCATCACCGAGAAGGCGAGCAACGTATCCGTGAGCTGCTTCGTGAAAAGTAATGGCGATAAGGACCGGCAATAGCCAGATTGAAACCATATATGTCAGGTTCATACTCGGGTGCTCATAAATTGGCAGCCAAATGCCGAACTGGATGTACTGACGAATGTCTGC
>CAYLMY010000356.1:0-1939 GCA_964384635.1 uncultured Undibacter sp. | reverse complement strand
GTCGGGCGGTAGGTAGGTCGCGACCATGCCTTTGCCGTGCAGCTTCCAGCTCTTGGCGCCGTCGCGCGTTTCCCACACGCCGCCGCAGGAGATGGCGATGAACACGCGGTCGGGATCGCGCGGGTCGGGAGAGACCGTATGAATGCCGGCGTCGTCATAGCCGCCGCCGAACCATTTCTCCCGCTCCGGCACGTTCCATAGCGTATCGACAAGCTGCCAGCTTTCGCCACGGTCGTCGGAACGGAACAGGCCGGCGGGGATGGCGCCGATCCACAGCCGGCCGGCTTGCGACGGCGCGCCCGCCACCAGCGTCCAATAGAGCTGGACCGACGGCTCGCCCGCGGTGCCGGGCGGAAAGGCTGGCGCTGATAATTCGCGCCAGTTCTTGCCGCCGTCGTCGGAGCGGTGCAGCTTGGCACCGAAGTGGCCGAGATTGAGCGCGGCATAGATCGCGCCGTCGCGCGCATCGTGCAGCACATTGCTCACTGGCGAACCCAGGAACGCGGTGGAGGCAATGGTCCAGGCGCTATTGTTTCGCGTGAGCGTGAACAGGCCCTTGCGGGTCGCAACCAGCATCCGCTCGCTCATGGCACGAGTTTCCTTTGGTGTTTGCGGCCGGCTCAGCCGCCCGAAAGCGCCTGCATGACGTACAGCTTCGAGTCAGGACCGATCCGCTGCGTCAAAGCAACGTCGCGCCTGAGCCGCCGGCCGTCGGCGAAAATGCAGACATGCTTGCGCAACCGCCCCTGGTCGTCGAGCACGTATCCGCGCACATGCGGCATTTGCGTAAACGCGGCGGCAAGCGCGTCACCGACCGTCGTTCCATCCGCGCGCAGGGGCTGATTCGGTACCTGATCGCGCAGCCATGCGGTGAAATGCAGTTGCGCCATAGGCAAACTCCGTCGCTGTAGCCCGCGCGCCGGGCCGAATTCAACCGCCGCCGAGCGCCGCCTCGATCGCCTTGAGCGCCGCCTCGGCCTTGGAGCCGTCGGGACCGCCGGCCTGCGCCATGTCGGGGCGGCCGCCGCCGCCCTTGCCGCCGAGCACTTCGGCGCCCTTTTTCACCAGCTCGACCGCGTTGAAGCGGCCAACCATATCGCTGGTCACACCGACTACGAGGGACCCCTTTCCGTCCGCCGTTGTATTGGCGATAGCCACGACGCCGGAAACAACTTTCTCTTTTGCGTCGTCGACCATTCCTTTCAGCTCGTTGTTGGGGATGCCATTCACGCTAAGCATGAAGAAGCTTGTGCCGTTGACCGCCTTGATATTCGACTCGGTCGTAGCACTGCCGCCGCCACCCATGGCGAGCTTCTTGCGCGCCTCGGAGAGCTCGCGCTCGAGTTTTTTGCGCTCATCGAGTAGCGAGACGATACGCGCCGGTATCTCCTCAAGCGGCGCCTTAAGCTCCGCCGCCGCCGTTTTGGCCAATTGAATCTGTTTGTCGGCCGCCTTGCGCGCGGCGCGGCCGGTCAAGGCCTCCAGGCGCCGCACGCCGGCCGCCACGCCACTGTCGGACAAGCTGCTGATCAAACCGATATCGCCGGTTCGTTTCACATGGGTGCCGCCGCACAGTTCCACCGACCAGCCGAGCGTGTTGCCGGAGCCCTCGCCCATGGCGACCACGCGCACCTCGTCGCCGTATTTCTCGCCGAACAGCGCGCGCGCGCCGGAGGCGCGGGCATCATCGAGCGCCATCAGCCGCGTCGTCACCGGGGAATTCTGCAGCAAGATGTCGTTGGCGATGTCCTCCACGCGCTCGATCTCGGCCAGCGTCATCGGCTTGGGATGCGAGAAGTCGAAGCGCAACCGGTCGGGCGCCACCAGCGAGCCCTTCTGTGCCACGTGATCGCCCAGCACCTGGCGCAGCGCCTCGTGTAGCAGATGGGTGGCGGAATGGTTCTGCCTTATGGCGGAACGGCGCGCGTGATCGACTTCA
>CAYLMY010000355.1:0-1939 GCA_964384635.1 uncultured Undibacter sp. | reverse complement strand
GCACGCCGCGCGAGGTGAGATAGAGCGTGGCCTCGCGGCCCATGCCGATGCCGGCCGTGAGGTATTCCTCACTGCCGATGCATTCGCTGGCCCGCGTATTGACCAGCACGATATCGAACGGCCGCAGCGCGTGGCCGATGCGCTTGAGCTCGGCCTCCACTTCGGCCGCGCTCACTACATGGCCGTCCGGCAGCTTGCGGAAGTCGAGCTTGACGCCGGGCCGGAAGAACCAGTCGAGCGGCACCTCGTCGATGGTGATCATGCGGTTGCCGTGAATGTCCTTGGACTGGAAGTGATAGGGCGCGTCCATGTGGGTGCCGTTGTGGGTGGCGAGCGTGACGTTCTCGATCGCCCAGGCTTCGCCGTCCGGCAGGTCTTCCGTCTTCAGGCCGGGAAAGACGGAGGTCAGGACCCCGGCGTTCTGCTTGCCGGTCACGTAGTCGATCTTCGGCCGCATGAAGGGCGGATCGAGCACCGTCTCGTTGTCGAGCGCGATCGAGATGTCGAGCATGCGGCTGGGCAGTTTCATGGGCGGCCTCCCTTTATTCGTATGCGCGGATGCTAGAGGAGAACGAGCGTGCGGCAAACTCGGAGTCACCCCTCCCCCGGCCGTCCCGCACGACAGCGCGCGCGTGTTTTGCCAGAAAAGTGAAGCAAGACCTGCGTCCGAATGCCCAGAAGCACAGCCGATTCGGAGGCTCGACCGTCATTCGCCTGCTTGACCCGACGCTGGCTGGTCATGGGCGCAGCCGGTTCCAACCAGATCGGAAAACATCTACTATCCACGGCCGTTCGGCCGTCTATCGAAGGATCCCGGCCAAGTTCATTGGCAACTGTCCAAAACTACGAAAAGTAATCATGTGCGACGGAGTAGGAAAATGAGGAGACCAAAGTTTGCGTTTTTTGCGCTCGCAGCAGTGCTTCTGTCTGCGTCCACGGCGCCATCGACTGCCGCAACCATCGGTTACGCGGAATCTCTCGGCAAACTCGCGGTGGCCTGCGGCAAGGACATCAACCGGTTTTGCCGGAAAGCCAATCTAGGCGGCGGGCAGGTTGCCGAGTGCCTGGAACGCCACATGAGCCAGGTGTCTGGCGCGTGCAAAGCAACCTCGAACGAGGTAAGCGCGCTGTTGCGAAAACGGGCTGCGGCGCGCGCGTCCGTCAGGCATGTTTGCGAATTGGACAGGCTGCGGTTTTGCGGCGGCATCCAGCCGGGCAATGCCCAGATCCTCGGCTGCATGTATCAGTCGCGCAATGCCTTGCGCCCAGCCTGCCGGCAGGCGCTGATTGACTCAGGCTATGAAGCGAACCTCAACCCCGGCCCGCTCGGGTCTCAGATCCACCTAACCTCGGGCGACATTCTCAGCAGTCTCGTCGCCTCCAGCAACACCTATGTCGGCCTCGACGTCGCGCGCATGCGCCAGATCGCGGCGCAGGCGGCGCGCGATCCCGCACGCGCCAATCCGTTGACCCGGCCGCCTCTGTTCGAGCAGCTCGACAAACTGCCGCAGCTGACCATCGCGATTTATTTCGACTTCAATTCGGCGCGCATCAGCCCGAAGTCGTACCGCTCGATCGGGCTGATGGCCGATGCACTGTATCACCCTGTGCTGTACGGCTATTGCTTCCTGATCGTCGGCAACACCGACGCCACCGGCCGTCGCGAGTATAATCTTAAGCTCAGCGACCGGCGCGCCGAGTCCATTCGGCAGGCGCTCATCAATCCGTTCGGGATCGGCAGGCTGCGGGTCGACACGCTGGGGCTGGGCGAGGAGCAGCTACTCAATCGGCGCAATCCCAAGGCGGCGGAGAACCGGCGCGTGCAGTTGATCAATGTCGGCCAGTTGCCCAACAACCCGAACTGTCCCGTCGTTGGGGAGAAGAACATCAAGTAGCCGCGGGAAAGCGCGTGCCGGCGGGCGGCGCCGCTAGGTCTGCT
>CAYLMY010000354.1:0-1955 GCA_964384635.1 uncultured Undibacter sp. | reverse complement strand
GCGCCGCTGTTCCACGGCTGCACCTCGATCCTGTACGAGGGCAAGCCGGTCGGCACGCCCGACGCCGGCGCCTTCTGGCGCGTCATCGCCGAGCACAAATGCGCCACCATGTTCACCGCGCCCACCGCCTTCCGCGCCATCAAGAAGGAGGACCACCAAGGCAAACTGCTCGGCCAATACGACCTGAAAAATTTCCGCGCGCTGTTCCTGGCCGGCGAGCGCGCCGATCCCGACACGCTGCAATGGGCGGAGCGGCTGCTCAAGGTGCCGGTGCTCGATCACTGGTGGCAGACCGAGACCGGCTGGTGCATCGCCGGCAATCCGCTCGGCCTCGGCGCGCTGCCGGTGAAATACGGTTCCGCCTGCGTGCCGATGCCGGGCTATCAGATCGACATCGTCGACGAGGCCACCAAGCCGGTCGCCACCGGCAAGATCGGTTCGATCGTGGTCAAGCTGCCGCTGCCGCCGGGCAACTTCCCGACGCTGTGGGAGCAGGACGAGCGCTTCAAGGAAAGCTACCTCAACGAATTTCCCGGCTACTACAAGACGGCCGACGCCGGCTACAAGGACGAGGACGGCTACGTCTTCGTGATGAGCCGCACCGACGACATCATCAACGTGGCGGGCCACCGGCTGTCGACCGGCGGCATGGAGGAGGTGCTGGCCGGCCACCAGGACGTCGCCGAATGCGCGGTGCTCGGCATCAAGGACGAGCTCAAGGGCGAGGTGCCCTGCGGCTTCATCGTGCTCAAGGCCGGCGTCAACCGCCCGCCGTCCGAGATCGAGAAGGAGATCGTGGCGCTGGTGCGCGAGAAGATCGGCCCCGTCGCGGCGTTCAAGCTGGCGATCACGGTTCAGCGGCTGCCCAAGACGCGCTCAGGCAAGATCCTGCGCGGCACCATCAAGAAGATTGCCGACGGCGATGCGTGGACGATGCCGGCCACCATCGACGACCCGGCGATCCTGGATGAGATCGGCGCGGCGATGAAAACGCACGGTGTGGGGCACTGACGCGCTTAACCAAGAGCGTTGGAACTTCGCAAGCGCTTCCCGGCCGCCGCGCACGCCGCAATATAGTTGTATCTATTGCCGCGCGAAGCGCGCATAGTGCGGCGATGGACATTCAAAACGCGCCGAATGCTGCGTTGGATCGGACGATGACCTATTCCTTCTGGGGATTGGGTCTACTGATTTCGTGCGGAATCGTTCTCGCATACTTCATTTGGTGATCGCGCCCGTCGCGGCGCCCGTTTTCGCCAACACCGCTGCATCGAGGCATCGCAATGCTGACGCGCACGAAACGCGTGACGCTGACGTTCAAGCATCCTTTCTCGCTCAAGGGCGTCAAACGGCGGCTGGCGCCCGGCCAATACGAAGTGGTGACCGACGAGGCGCTGGTCCAGGAACTGTCGTTTCCGGTTTATCGCCGCGTCGCCACGCTGATCTTTCTGCCGGCGGAGGCCTACGAGCCATCGTCGATCGAGATGGTGAATGTCGACCCGGCCGATCTGGCGGCGGCGCATGAGCGCGACCAGGCGACCGTGCCGGCGGTACCGGCCGCCGCGCAGCAGCGCGCGCCATGAGCGGCGGTTTCGAGCGCGCCGACTTTTCGGTTGTGGTTAAGAACCGCGCCCGCATGCCGCGGCCCTGGCGCTGGGAAATCTACCGGGCTGGGCGGCAAAGTCCGGTGGAGCATTCGCGGGAATATTTCGATCTGCGCAGCGCGGCGATCGCCGAGGGCAGGGCGGCCCTCGTCCGGCTTTTGGAGAAGCTGAAATTCTGACGCGCGGCTATCGCAACTATAGCGCCGCGATCACCCCTCCTAGACGATAAAAAAACCCGGCGCTTGGCCGGGCTTTCGTTCTTTCAGCGCTCGCGCAGTTTACTTCTGCTGCGGCTGGCTGGCCGGCTTGTCGGTGCTCGGCTTGCTGTCGCCCTGCTGTTGCTGCTGCGGG
>CAYLMY010000353.1:0-1962 GCA_964384635.1 uncultured Undibacter sp. | reverse complement strand
CAGCATGACGCTTCAGGCGCCTGCCATCGGTGACGTGCGTGCGCCGCGCCAGGGCAGCGCGGCGAAAGCTTCTTCGTGGCTGCGCGGCATCGGCGTGCGGCAGGTGCGCCTCGCCGCCGGCCTGGTGATGTTCGCCTACATCTTCTCGCATTTCTTCAATCACGCGCTCGGCAACATCTCCTACGACGCGATGGAGGCGTGGCTTGTCTGGCACATCCGCTGGTGGCGCAACCCGTTCGTGAATTTTGCGCTATACGCCGCTGCGGCGGTGCATTTCTCTCTCGGCCTGTGGGCGCTCTATCAGCGGCGGCATTTCCGCTACACGGTCGCCGAGATCACGCAACTGCTGCTGGGCCTCAGCATTCCGCTCTGGCTCGCCGATCATTTCGGCCCGGCGCGGCTGGGCGGCTGGTTGTTCGACCTTCCACCGCTCAATTACGCATCGACGCTCTTTTATTTTTGGGGGCAGCGGCCGGACCAGATCGTGGTGCAGCTCATCCTGATGACCGTCGCCTGGACGCATGCCTGCATCGGGCTTTATTTCTGGCTGCGGCTGAAGTCGTTCTTTGCCTGGGCTGCACCGTTTTTGCTCGTCTTTGCGACGTTGCTGCCGGTGCTGGCCATGATCGGCGCCGATCGCGGCGGGCGCGAGGTTGTCGAGCTCGCCGACGAGCAGGCGTGGCGGCAGCAGAATTTGCAAGGCGTTCCGGCCGCGCAGGCCAGGGTGATCATTGACATCATGTTCTTCTACTTCCCGATCGCCTATGCCGGGGCGATCGGCTTCGTATTCGCGGCGCGCGGCGTGCGCAGCCTGCGTGAGCGCCGGCGCGGGACCTTCACGATTTCCTATCCGGACCGGCAAATTCGCGTGCCGAAGGGCTTGAGCGTGCTCGAAGCCAGCCTGCGCTTCAACATTCCGCACGCCAGCGTCTGCGGCGGCCGCGCGCGATGCTCGACCTGCCGCGTTCGTGTCTTGGGAAACCAGGATGATTTGCCGCGGCCGTCGGCGCGCGAGGCCTTCGTGCTCGATCGCGTCGGCGCCCGCGGATTACCGATCCGCCTCGCCTGTCAGCTGCGGCCGCAATCGGATATCACCGTTAATCCGATTTTCCCGCCGTCCATGAACGCCGATCTTTTGCGCAGGGGGCATGGCCCCAACACCGGCCGGGAGCACTATATCGTCAGCATGTTCGTCGACATGCGCGGCTCGACCAAAATGGCGGAGGCACGGCTACCGTTCGACGTGGTTTTTCTCATCAACCGCTTCCTCGGCGCGGTTTCGCAAGCGGTGATCGATGCCGGCGGCCAGCCCAACCAGTTCGTCGGTGACGGGCTGCTCGCGTTGTTCGGCCTCGAGACCGATCCAAGGACAGCGTGCCGGCAGGCTTTGCGCGCGGCCGCGCAGGTGGTCGTCAACGTGGATCACATGAACCGGCAATTTGCTTCCGATCTGCGGGAACCAATCCAGTTCGGCATCGGCATTCACGGTGGCGAAGTTATTGTCGGAGACATCGGCTTCAAGGAGCACACCGTATTCACCGCGCTCGGCGATCCGGTCAATGTTGCGGCGCGCTTGCAGGACATGACCAAGACGCTCGATTGCACGGTCGTGATTTCGGAAGAAGTCTGCACAACCGCCGGCATCGCGCCCGGCGTGCTTGCCCGCACGCAAGTTGCGATTCGGGGCCGCGATGAGCCAATGTTCGTGCGCATAGCCGCCAACCCGACCGTGCTTGCAAACTTGATCGAGCCGGAAGGGCCCGCCGGTTTAGCGAAAAACGCCAGTGGCCTCGGTGGTGCGAGGCCGTCATAGATGCAAGGCCGGATCGTCGGGAATTCGGAAATTTTCTTAAGATTTTCGTCTTGTTGCGGTGCTCGGATAGGGTTCAATCTTTGCGCCTTCTGGTGACGGCGCTAAATGTGCGCGCTGTCTAGCACGGGTGTATCGGACTCGTCATGGCT
>CAYLMY010000352.1:0-1978 GCA_964384635.1 uncultured Undibacter sp. | reverse complement strand
CCATCAACAACATGACGCTGCTGGCGCTGACGCTGTCGGTCGGCTTCGTGGTCGACGACGCCATTGTCATGCTGGAAAACATCGTGCGCCATATCGAAGGCGGCATGCGGCCGTTCGAGGCGGCGCTCAAAGGCTCGCGCGAGATCGGCTTCACCATCATATCGATCACCTTCTCGCTGATCGCGGTGTTCATCCCGGTGCTGCTGATGGGCGGCATGGTGGGCCGCGTGTTCCGCGAATTCGCCGTCAGCATCTCGGTCGCCATCATCGTCTCCGGCTTCGTCTCGCTGACGCTGACGCCGATGCTGTGCGCGCGCGTGCTCAAGAGCCACGATATCCACGAGAAGCAGAATGTCGTGCTGCGCGGCTTCGAGGTGCTGTTCGAGCGCATGCGGAGCGGCTACGAATGGTCGCTCGACCGCGTGCTGGCCTTCAAGTCGATCATGCTGATAGTGACGCTGGCGACCATCGCCGCCACCATCTGGCTCTACGTCATCGTGCCCAAGGGCTTCTTCCCCACCGAGGACACCGGCTTCCTATTCGGCATCACCGAGGCCAAGACCGATATCGGCTTCGAATCGATGATCGAGCACCAGCGCAAGCTCGCCGATATCGTGCGCGCCGATCCCGCCGTGTCCTATGTGAACTCGTCGGTCGGCGGCTTCGGTTCGCGCGGGCTCGGCAATACCGGGCGCATGCTGGTGGCGCTGAAGGACCGCGATAAGCGCCCGCCCTTGCGCGTGGTCATCGGGCGGCTGCGGCGCGAGGCCAATGTCGTGCCCGGCATTCGGATATTCTTCCAGCCGATCCAGAACATCCGCCTGGGCGGCCGTCTCAGCAAGAGCCAGTACGAATACACGCTGCAGTCCAACGACACCGACGCGCTCTATCGCGCGGCGCCCGAAATGCGCAACAAGATCGCCAAACTGCCGGGGCTGCTCGATGTCACCACCGACCTCTACATCAAGAACCCGCAGATCACGATCGATGTGGATCGCGAGAAGGCCGCAGTCTACGGCGTCAGCGTCGACCAGGTGCGCCAGGAGCTCTACAACGCCTTCGGCACCCGCCAGGTCGCCACCATCTATACGCCGGCCAACGACTATGCAGTGATCCTGGAGAGCATGCCGCAATACCGGGCGGCCCCGAACGACCTCAACCGGCTCTATCTGAAGAGCTCGAACGGAACCGTCATCCCGCTGTCGGCGGTGACGCATTTCGTGCGCACGGTCGGGCCCTTGCAGATCAACCACCAGGGCCAGCAGCCGGCGGTGACGATCTCGTTCAACCTGGCGTCCGGCGTTGCGCTCGGCCAGGCGGTCGACGCCATCACCAAAGTGGAGCGCGACGAAGGGCTGCCGGCCACCATCACCAGCGGCTTCCAGGGCACCGCGCAGGTGTTCCAGGACTCGCTGCGCGGGCAGGGCATCCTGATCCTGGCGGCGATCTTTGCGGCCTATATCGTGCTCGGCATCCTGTACGAGAGCTTCATTCACCCGATCACCATCATCTCCGGCCTGCCGTCGGCCGGCATCGGCGCCATTCTGACGCTGATGCTGTTCGGCATGGACCTGTCGGTGATCGCCATGATCGGCATCGTCATGCTGGTGGGCATCGTCAAGAAGAACGCCATCATGATGATCGACTTCGCCATCGAGCGCCGCCGCGTGGGCTTGTCGGCGGAAGCCGCCATCCGCGAAGCTGCGTCTTTGCGCTTCCGCCCGATCATGATGACGACCTTCGCGGCGATCTTCGGCTCGCTGCCGATCGCGCTCGGCACCGGCGCCGGCGCCGAATTGCGCCAGCCGCTCGGCGTCGCGGTGGTCGGCGGGCTGGTGTTGTCGCAGCTTCTGACGCTCTACATCACGCCGGTGATCTATCTCTATCTCGACCGCTTCGACCGCATGATCAAGCGCCGCATCGAGCCGCAGCTCGAGGAAGTGCCGCAAGCCCCGCCGGCGGTGGCGGCGGAGTAGTT
>CAYLMY010000351.1:0-1979 GCA_964384635.1 uncultured Undibacter sp. | reverse complement strand
TGCCGAAACTATCGGTCGGCGACCGGCTCCGCCTGGGCGATGTGATCGGGCCAACCGGAAACACCGGAAGATTAGGGGTGCACAAGGGTGGAGGAGGCAGCGGCCGCGGCGGCCGACGCGGCGGTGCCGGCGGCGGCGGACGGCAACATAGCCGGCGGCCGGCGGTTCATTTTGCCGTCTATTTCAGCGCCAGCCCGAAATACGCTTCACTGCGCGAAATCGTCATTCCGGCCGACGGCTATTGGATGGACCCGGTCGCGCTGTTCCGCGCCAAACCGCCCTTCGATTCAAGAACCATGAGGGCGCTGCCGGCGTCGAAAAAGAAAGTGCCAATCCCCTACATGCTGGTGAACCACGAAGTGTTTCCGGCCGCCAGCAAGCTGATATGGCCCTATGCCTGCACACGCCGCTGAGGCGCGTTCGCGGCAATCACGAAGATGTGTACCGGCAAGATTCAGAAGTTCAAGCTGCCTGAGATGGCGAAGTCACTTCAATAATTTCTATAATGATTTCGTCCGGTAACGTTCCGAAATCGTTTGCCACGAGAATAATTTCTCGATCGTTTGGAATTGCGGGGCGCACTGCATGTTGATCGACAGGAAATGCCTTCACCCCGCACTGACTCAAAAGGTTCACATCAATTTTATAGACACATCCGCTGTGATATTTTCCATCATGCGTGGCATATCGCGCTGCGTTTTCGAAAATTGGCGTAGTTGAAATGCCAGAGGTCGGATATTTAGCGCTATTGCGCTGGTGCATAATTACAGCGTTCGTCTCGGACTCGCCGTGCACACTTCCGTCCCCCCAATAAGCCTCCTCACCGAAATATATTGAGCGCTTAAACTCTTGACCGGGCGCCCTTGGACTAAGCTTAGTCTCGGTCGCCCGATAAAGATTTTCATTCACGCCACGATATAGGAACCTTGTATTTAATTTATGCTGCATAATTTACGCTGCTTCCGCCACGCCCACCACGAGCCGCTTGCCGAGCGCGCGCAGGGCAGCCGTCAGTGCCGGCAACTTGGTCGCATGCTTGGGATCGAGGACACGGCGGACTTCCTTCTCGTCCTTGCCAATGCGGCGGGCCAGCTCGGACTTGCTGATGCCGGCGGCCTTGAACGCCTCCAGCACCGCCAGCTTGGCGGCCACGTCCGGGGCAACGGCGATCTCGACAAGCCCGCGGCTTTTGGCGCGCGGCTTCGGCAGCGGCGTTCCCCGTTCCAGGTAAGCCAGCAGCACGAGACCGAGCGCCTCCTCGGCCATGGCGCGCGCATCGGCCATGTCGCGCCCCTGCGTAATCGCCTCGGGCACGTCGGGGAAACTCACTACGTATCCGCGCCGTGCGCCGCGCTCGAACCGTGCACGATAGGCGTAAGAACGCATCGATGAACTCCTTTCGGGGCTTGCCTTCTCAATCCGCGAGGCCGAGCTGCTTTCTGATTTTGCGTGCCGTCTTGGGATCGATCTCCCGTGACGGCACCGTCGTCAGTTTGTCGCCCACAAACACCATCATGTGACCGCCTTTGCCGCGCCAGTTTTCGGCGCGGAAAGATAACCCCTTCCGCTGCGCTTCCGCCCTCAATTCGGCAATGAAGCGTTCGCGCTTGTTCATTGCTGGGACTCGGTTGGGGTAGCGAGCTACCTATCGGACAAAAATGTCCGAATGTCAAGGCCGGCATGGTGTCTTCCGCGCGGCCCGATGATGACAGGCTGCGGACGCCCCGCCTATAATCGCGCCCGCCCGGGGGCAGGATCAAAATTCATGAAACGCGCACCTCGATTTGGCAACGCCAAGCCCTGGAGAGAAGCCATGTCCGCGACCCGTCTTCTGCCGGCAGTGCTGAGCGCCTGCCTCGCCGCCACCGCCGCCCACGCCGCCTCCATCGGGCTCGACGTCAAGACCGGCCTCTGGGAAATGGTCTCCTCCGGCGAGGCGAGCGGCGCGCCGCCGATGCCGTCGCTGCCGGCGGAGGCGC
>CAYLMY010000350.1:0-1979 GCA_964384635.1 uncultured Undibacter sp. | reverse complement strand
CCGCCTCTTTCGGGGTATCGCGTAAGGTCGGCAGGAAGTAGCGGGACAGGCGCATGGCAACCGGAGGATTCGCAGAATAACCATCGAGTGAAAGCGGATCGGCGGGGAAAACACAAGGGCTGGCGGCAATCCAATGGTTTGCGCCGCCCGATTGGGAATAAATCAAGGTTTCTGCCGTTTATAGTTTCGTCATGCTTCGCTTGGTAGTCCTCGCCTTCATCGCGCTAGTTCTGGCGCTGCCCGGCAGCGCGCGGGCGCATTCCGGCCTCGCGCGATCGAGCCCGGCGGCCGGCAGCACAGTCAGCCCCTCGCCGAAAGAGGTGGTGCTGTCATTCACCGAAAAGCTCGAACCTAATTTCAGCACCATCGAGGTGCGCGACGCCAAGGGCGCGCCCATGCATGCCGGCAAGTCGAGTGTCGATGCGGCGCTGCACACGCAGATGCGCGTGGCGCTAAAAGCTCTAGCCCCGGGGACTTATAAAGTGATCTGGCGCGTGTTGTCAGTCGACACTCACCGCAGCCAGGGCACGTTCACGTTCCGCGTCGGCCCGTAGCGGATTTATCCGCACGGCACGCCGCTAAAACTGCCGAGGACCGCGTGACCGAACCAATCGTACTGGCACGCGCATTCCATATCGCCGCCACGGCGCTTGCGGCCGGCACGGTCTGTTTCATGGTACTGGTGGCGGAACCGGCGTTCGGTAGCGCGCGCAAGGCGACCGGCCTCGCCACTCTGCGCCGCCGTTGCAACTTCATGATCTGGATCGCGCTCGCCGCGGCGGTGCTGTCCGGCGTCACCTGGCTGGCGCTGCTGGCTGCCGATATTTACGGCGCGCCGGTCGTTGCGGTGTGCCTGCATGGCGGGCTGTGGCCGGTTCTCACCGGCACCCGCTTCGGCGCGGTGTGGACGGCGCGGCTGGCGGTCGCACTGCTGTTGGCGCTGTCGCTCGTTTGGCCGGCGACCAGATACCTGCAATTGGCCTTGGCGGGCGTTCTGCTCGCGGGACTCGCCTTCATTGGACATGCCGGGGCGACGCCGGGCACCGTCGGCAACCTGCATCTCACCTCGGATATCGTGCATCTGATCGCGGCCGGCGCCTGGCTAGGTGGCTTGCCTGCATTAGCAATGCTGCTGTTGGCGACGCAGCGGGTCCAGGGCACGGCCGCGCGCGCGGCTGAACGTTTTTCCTTGCTTGGTATCGTCTGCGTCGGCGCGCTGGCCGCCAGCGGCCTCGTCAATAGTTGGAACCTGTTGGGGGCCCCAAGTGACCTGATCGACAGCGGCTACGGCCGGCTGCTGCTGCTCAAGCTCGGCCTGTTCGCGGCCATGCTCGGCATTGCCACAGTCAATCGTTTCCATCTGACCCCGCGGCTCAAGGCTGCCGGTGCGCGCCGCGCGCTGGCGCGCAACAGTCTGGCCGAAACCGGCCTCGGGCTCGGCGTGCTGCTGATGGTCGGCGCGCTCGGAACCATGCCGCCGACCGCGCATAAGGTGCTCCCGCCGGTGGACATCCCGGAAGATGCCGCCTTCGTCCATATCCATTCCGAAGAGGTTATGGCCGACGTAACCATCGACCCGGGCCGGGCCGGGCCAGCCAATGTCAATATTCGCGTATTGCGCGAGGACTCCTCGGAATTCCCGGCAAACGGAGTCCGTCTGGCGCTCGATCCACCGGCGCCGGGCCCGCAGCCGGTCAACCGCACGGCCGCACTGCAAACCGACGGAACCTGGCAGGTGAGCGGCATAAAAATTGGGCAGCCTGGAAATTGGACAGTGCGGATCATCATTGGCAGAAAACATGAAAAACCGATCGTCCTCGATGGACCAATCGTAATCGGGCGCTGATTTTGACGAAATTTACATGACAGTCTGCGGATGATCGGCTAGCTTGTGACCAATCCGCGTGATCGGGAGACGCCGGCGGCAAGACCGGCAACCAACGTGCGGTCCAAGTCTTGGGAGGGAAGCAGTCCTCAGG
>CAYLMY010000349.1:0-1986 GCA_964384635.1 uncultured Undibacter sp. | reverse complement strand
TCTTCGCGCCCGATGCCTTGCCTCCCGATACCGGCCGCGGAACCCGCGCCCGCATCGCCGAGGTGCTCGACGGTGCTACGGTCAGCGAAATGTGGTGAACTTGCTGCTGCGCCGGTCGTGATCGAGGGAGCGTCTGATGCCGGTCAAGGATTGGCTGCCTGCCGCCGTGCGGTCGGCGGCCTTCGAGCGCAAGCTGAAAGCCGGCGAGCCGCTGTTCCGTCTCGGCGACAAGACCGCCGGGCTCTACGAAGTCATCGCCGGCCGCTTGCGGCTTACGCGCGTCGACCGCTCCGGCCGGGAAATCGTTCTCTATGTCGCCGGCGCCGGCGAGACCATCGCCGAAGCCTCGCTGTTTTCGCCCGCGTATCACTGCGACGCCATCGCCGGCGGTGACGCGCTCGTGCGTGTCTATCCGAAAGCGGCGGTGCTCGCAGCCTTCGCGAAGGATCCGAAGGCCGCGCAGGCCTTCGCCGCCACACTGGCGCACCAAGTCATGGGCCTGCGCACCCGCCTGGAGCAGCGCAACATCCGTTCCGCGCGCGAGCGCGTGCGCCACTTTCTCGCGCTCAATGCGAGCGCCGACGGTCGCACCGTCGAATTGCGCGGGACGGTCAAGGATCTCGCGGAGGAGATCGGCCTCACCCATGAGGCGCTCTACCGCACGCTCGCCGTGCTCGAGCGCGCAGGCGAGATCAAGCGGGCGCGGGGCAAGATCGCGCTGCTGCGCCGGCGCCGCGTGTGATCCCGGTCATATGGGGCTTTTGCCATCCGCGCTAACAAGGCAGCGGGGCCCAATTTACGAGAGAAATCCGATGTCGACATTTCCCTGGAAGACCGCGCCGGCCGGCGCCGCCATTGTGGCCTTGGCCGGTTATGCTTTTGCCGCCCAGCTTGCGCCCGGCGGCGGCAGCCCGATGCAGCCCCATGGCCAGATGCACGCCCAAATGCACGGCGGCATGGACCCGCACGCCGCCATGAACGGGCATGCTTTCGGCCCGCAGTTCGGCGCCAACGCCATGCCGACCATGCCGGGGCAGGAAGCCTTCGGCACCATCCAGGAAATCGTGCGCCTGCTGGAGGCCGACCCGTCCACCAACTGGTCGAAGGTCGACATTGCAGCGCTGCGCGAGCATCTCGTCGACATGAACGAGGTCACGCTGCGTGCACACGCCAAAGAGCGCATGCTGGATAACGGAATTGAGATCACCGTCACCGGCACAGGCAGAACGCTGCCGGCGATCAAGCGCATGGTGCCGGCGCATGTGCGCGAGCTCGCCGTCCTCGGCTGGAACACCAGGACCGAGGAATTGCCGGATGGCGTCAAGCTCACCGTGCTGGCGAACGGCGCGGTCGGCCTCGCCAGGCTGAAGGGGCTCGGCTTCATGGGCATCATGGTGCAGGGCGCCCATCACCAAATTCACCATCTGATGATGGCGAAGGGCGAAATGGCCGTTCACTAAGGCTTGATCGTAGGCCCGGTGACCATTGACGCGGATCAATATGGCCAGGGCGGCGTTTCTTTAGAAGGCACCTGGGCGCATTTACGCACTTGTTGGGGGGCATGAAGCCAAGGAGTTCCCGCTATGCGCAATCTTCGTTACGGCCTTTTCGCCGCGACCATCGTAGTCGCGGCGGCCGGTTTCGCCGGTCCCGTCCAGGCCCAGCCTTACGGTTACGGTCCGGGCTACGGCATGATGGGCGGCTATGGCCCGGGTTACATGATGGGCGGCGGCTATGGCCCCGGCTACATGATGGGTCCCGGCTACGGTCCCGGCATGATGGGCGGCTACGGCCCCGGTTACATGATGCGCGGTTACGGTGGCGGCTATGGGCCCGGCATGATGGGTGGCTACGGCTACCACGGTTATCATGGCAACCAAGGCTACCAGGGCAACCTGAATCTGAGCACCGATCAGGTTAAGAAATACCTTGAGCAGACGATCCGCAATCCGAACCTGAAGGTCGGCGAGGTGAAGGAAAAGGACG
>CAYLMY010000348.1:0-1989 GCA_964384635.1 uncultured Undibacter sp. | reverse complement strand
CCGCGGGCGTCGGCCTTCACGTCCAGTATGTCGCCGGCCGCGCAATCGCTATTTCCCCGCCGCCTTGCGCAGCGCCGCGTTGATGCGCTCCTGCCAGCCGGGGCCGTCTCCTTGAAAAAAATCCAGCACGTCGCGATCGATGCGCAGGGTGACCTGCTCCTTGGCGCCGGGCAGCGACGGCGCGCTCGCCGCCGGCTGTTCCACCGGCCTGGTGGTCGCGGCCTTGAAGGCCTTCTCGGCCTCGCTGCGGGAATCGGATGTCGGGCGCCGGGCCATGGCGCTCTTTTATCATGCCGCTGGGATCGCCGTCATGGCCGGGCTCGTCCGCGTGCCGTCTCTCAGCGCTTGAACAATCCCATGATCTCCGCCTTCGCCAGCGTGGCGAAATGCAGGTTGAAGCCGACCACCGCGGCGCTGGTGTCAGCCTTGACCGGCAGGCTCTCGGCGTCCACCGCAAACACCGTGAACAGATAGCGATGCGGGTGGTCGCCCTCGGGCGGGCACGGGCCGCCATAACCGGGGGCGCCGAAATCGGTGCGCGTCTGCAGCGCACCCGTCGGCAGCTTGCCGCCGGCGCTGCCGGTGCCGAGCGCAAGCTCCGTCACATTGGTCGGGATGTTCACCACCAGCCAATGCCAGAAGCCCGAGCCGGTCGGCGCGTCGGGATCGAAGCAGGTCACCGCGTAACTCAGGGTGCCTTCGGGCGCGCCCGACCATTTCAGATGCGGCGATTTGTTGCCGCCGGCGCAGCCGAAGCCGAAATCGGCCGACAGGATGAAGTCCTTGCCGAGATAGTCGCCATCCTTGAAGCTGTTGCTGCTGACGGTGAAGGTCATTTCACCTCTCCTTTTAACCCGATCCATACCATTTGAATCAGAATCTCAACGAACATTTTGCTGGAGCATGATCTTATCCGAAAACCGGTTGCCATCCCCGATCAGGTCGAGGCCAAGCCTTTCGGGATCATGCTGTAGGTCCTCGAACGCATAAATCGTAGTCCGGCACCGGCAAATCGCAATGGGCTCTCGAAGCGATGAACGACATTCTGGCCATGAATCCGTTCGACGCTGCGGTCTATGGCTGCCTGTTTGTGGCCGTCGTCATGGGCTTCGTGTCCGGGCTGTTGCGCAGCCTGGCGACGATTTTCGGCTATGTGGCGGCGATGGGCATCGCGGCGGCGGCGGGTCCCCACCTGACACCGCTCGTCACCACGCATTTCAAACTGCCGCCGGCGCAGAGCTGGCTGGTGTTCGGCGCCATCTTTTTGGTGGCCGGGTTCCTGCTCAGCGCGCTGCTGCGCTTTGCCGTCGGCGAAATGGTCGGGCCCAAGGTCAGCATTCCCGATCGCGTGGCCGGCGCCGGGCTGGGGGCCGTGCGTGTCGGCCTGCTGGCCGTGCTGCTGGTGCTGGTCTTCGACCGCATCATCCCGCCGGGCCGCGAGCCGGCCTTCCTAACCGGATCGCAATGGCGGCCGGTGCTGTCGCGGGCCGGCCAGCAGGGCTTGCAGTCCCTGCCCCCGGACGTGGAGGCCTATATCGACCGGTTGAAGCGGGCGCGCAGGCTTTGACCGGCGCGGCCCTCACGAAATCCTGATCGCGCGTTGAACCCGCGCGAACCCGGTCGGCGTTAAGCTCACGCTATGTCCCCCTTCGCCCGCGCGCTTTCGCTTGGCCTCGCCGCCGTCATGCTCGCGGCGCTGACGGCCGGCGCCCGCGCCGAACCGGTCACGCTTACCGCCGCCGACAAGGTCAAGGTCTTCGCCACCTATTACGGAACCGGCGACAAGAGCAAACCCATCGTGCTCTTGTTTCACATGGCCGGCGCCAACGGCGCCGAATACGCGACCATCGCGCCCAAGCTCAATGCGCTCGGCTTCAACGCGCTGGCGGTCGACCAGCGCTCGGGCGGCACGGCCTTCGGCCGCGCCAACAAGACGGTCGAGGCGCTCGGACACAGCACGGCGTACCGCGCCGCCCTGCCCGACCTGCA
>CAYLMY010000347.1:0-2023 GCA_964384635.1 uncultured Undibacter sp. | reverse complement strand
ACAGCTATGAGGTGAAGCTCTCGACACCACAGCTTTTCGGCGCCAGGAACGGGAATTTTCGGCGCGGAGACAGACGCCCGAATTGCCCCGTCTGCCCTCTGCGGAGACTGGAGGAACACAAGCGCGCATTGAAAAAGCCCGCCAACAGCGGGCGAATTCGGCAAGTCTCTAGATGTCGGCGAAAACTGGGACTGGGTGGTGGGTGCGACAGGGATCGAACCTGTGACCCCTACCATGTCAAGGTAGTGCTCTTCCGCTGAGCTACGCACCCTTTAAGCCTGGCGTGTGATCTTTTCCGAAAACCGGTACCCATCCGCGTCCGAGCCGGGGACATGCTTTTCGGGATCACGCACTGACGGGATTGGTCTTATCGGCTCGCCTAACGAGAGGCAAGCAGTTCAAGCCGCCAGCAGCTTCTGCACTTCGGTGACCAGCTCGCGCAAGTGGATCGGCTTCGACAGCACCTTGGCGTGCTTGGGGGCGGTGGAATCGGCGTTGAGGGCGACCGCGGCAAAGCCGGTGATGAACATGATCTTGATGTCGGGGTCGAGTTCGGCCGCCCGGCGGGCAAGCTCGATGCCGTCCATTTCCGGCATCACGATATCGGTGAGCAGCAGCTCGAACGGTTCCTCGCGCAGCCGCTGATAGGCCGACAGCCCGTTATCGTACGAGGTGACCTCGAATCCGGCATTCTGCAGCGCCTTGACCAAAAAGCGCCGCATATCCGTGTCGTCTTCGGCCAGGAGGATTTTCGACATACCCTTTGCACGCCCCGTCCGGCCGCCCCACTGAGAAGTCCCCTTGGGCCGGCCACAGCCGCTCCATAAGACTTATGCTAGGTAAATAACGGGTGAACCGAAACGATGGCTTGGCTTTATCCGCCAGTGCATGGACAATAAAGGTATAAACCGGGCTTCGGGCCCGCCCGACCCTAACCACGCCGCCAATGGCCGTCACCATCCATGAGTGAAATCCGCGACGATCTCGACCCGCCGTTCGAAGTCCTCGAGCCGGCCGAATGCAAGGGGCCGGTGCTGTTCAATTCCCCGCACAGCGGCTCAACCTATCCGCGCGCATTCCTGACCACCTCGCGGCTCGATATCGCCACCCTGCGCCGGTCGGAGGACAGCTTCGTCGACGAGCTGATCACCGGCGTGGTCGAATGCGGTTTTCCGCTGATGCGGGCGCATTTCCCGCGCTGCTTTGTGGACGTCAATCGCGAGCCCTATGAGCTCGATCCGCGCATGTTCGACGGGCGACTGCCGTCCTTCGCCAATACCCGCTCGATGCGGGTGGCGGGGGGCCTGGGGACCGTGGCGCGGGTGGTCGGCGATGCCCAGGAAATCTACGACCAGCGCATCCCGGTCGACGATGCGCTGCGCCGAATCGAAGGCCTGTACAAGCCCTATCACCGCGCGCTGCGGCGGCTGTTTACCCGCCTGCACCGGGATTTCGGCGCCGCCGTGCTGATCGACTGCCACTCCATGCCGTCCAGCGCCGGCCACAAGGACGAACGGCCGCGGCCGGAATTCGTGCTCGGCGACCGCTACGGTACCAGTTGCGTCGGCGTGGTGTCCGAGACGGTGGAACACACGTTACGCTCGCTCGGCTACGGCGCCAGCCGCAACAAGCCCTATGCCGGCGGCTTTATCACCGAGCATTACGGCAATCCGGCCGCCGGCCTGCATGCCATTCAGCTCGAGATCAACCGTGCGCTCTATATGGACGAACGACGCTACGAGCGTTCGCGCAATTTCAGCCGGTTGGCCGCCGACCTGGACACCCTGGCCCGGCGCCTGGGCGAGATTCCGCTGGAAGAGCTGCGCCCCTACCGGGCCGCCGCCGAATAGCCTGAACCCTCATGGAGAGGAGGACCGCACCGCTTCGCGGCTTCCTCAGGATGAAGGTCACGTTTCGCTGGGCCGTAGCGCAAAAAAAGGGGCCGCTCGCGTGAAGCAAGCGGCCCAAGTCTAGGGAGGAAACGCCCAAGGAGGGCAGCGGTATCGCTACCGCATTGCAATAA
>CAYLMY010000346.1:0-2028 GCA_964384635.1 uncultured Undibacter sp. | reverse complement strand
CGCGTATCGTCGAGCACATAGGCCCACAAAATGCCGGCCGCCGTCAGGGTGAGATAGAACAGGAAGCTCGCGAGAAGCCGCCATTCGCCGGACGTGGCGGCGCGCGCGCGGCCCTTCGCCGTCACCTTGAACTTATGACCTTGCGTCTTGGTGAGCCCGGTAGACACCGACTTCAGGATGGCGCCGGCACAGAGGAGCTGGCTCAGATCCGACATGATCGGCAGAACGCGGCCCCGCGATATCCAGATGGCGACGGCGACTTGCGCCACGAAGTAAGGCGCGAAGTAGGAGATCGCATCGCCGACATTCGCGTGCACGGCTTGGACACCGAACAGGAGATAGATGGCCGGCACGATCAGCGCCAGGATCCTGAAGCTGTAGCTCATCGTCCAATGCAGGAAAGTCTCGATCAGGCTCAGGCGATCCAGGAGCTTGAGCCCGTTGCCGAGCCGCAACGGGCTGCTCTTCCCACGGCAAATTTGCATAAAGCCCAAAGCCCAGCGGGCGCGCTGGCCGTTGTATTCGTGTAGCCCTTCCGGCGCGAGGCCCATGGACAGAATCTCGTTGAGATAGACGGTGCGATAGCCCCGCTCCTTCAGGCGCAGCGTGAGGAGATAATCCTCGGTGACGGAATCGGTCGGGAAGCCGCCGATCTCCATCAGCGGCGCGAAGCGGATGAGCGAGGACGTGCCGCAGCAGAAAGCGGCCCCCCAGGCGTCCTTCGCCGCCAGCACGATGTCGAAGAAGTAGCGTTGTTCGTCGGGCCAGACACGGGCCAAGGACAGATTGTTCTGGATGGGGTCAGCGTTGAAGAAGTGCTGGGGCGTCTGCACCACCGCAACGTCGGAATCGCGCATCAGCGCCATGGTACGCGTGAGGAATGGCGCCTTGGGCACGAAGTCGGCATCAAGGATCGAAATGAATTCCGGCTTCTCCGGGAGGGTCTCGAGATAACGTAGCGCATTGTTGATGTTGCCCGCCTTGGCGTGGGCGTTGTCGGGGCGGGTAATGTAGCCGCAGCCATGGCGCGCGCAGAGTTCTTTCAGCCAGTCGCGTCGGCCGTCGTCGCACACCCAAAGGCGATAGTTCGGATAGTTGATCGAAAGCGCGCCGAGGATGGTGCGCTCCATTATGGCCTCGTCCTCGTTGTAAGTGCAGATGAGGACATCGACCTTGGGCGCTCCCGGCAAGCTTCGGAGCCAGCCGAGATTACGCTCGACCTCCGGCGTGCGGTCGCTCGTGCGCATCAGGAACATGAGGGAGAGCGTGCCGCCGGTCAGCGCGAGCGCTTCCACCGCCATGAAGACGACGCCGGCGGCGAAATCGAGTGTCAGGCCCGGCGGCGGCAGCGTCTCGCCGACGCGCCACGAGAGATAGCGCCACGTCAGGAAGAGGCAGAGCGCAATGGCCCCGGTGCGGGCCCAATTGCTCTCACGATTCAGCCACGGCAGGACGGCGGCGGTAAGAAAGACGATCGCCAGTCCCGGCAGGAAGGCATCCCAATAGGTGACGCCGGACGCGTAGCTCATAGCTTGGCGACCGACCTGCCCGGAGTCCTGCCAGGAATCTTGCCCGTCGTGTCGAAGGTCACCTTGCCCGTGCGCCCCAGATGGCAGTCCGGTCCGCTGGCAAGGCTCGGCACCTCGATGGTGGCATGATACGGCTCGCGCTCCAGGGCGTGCTGCTCGATCGCCATGTTTGCGGCGACGGAAGCCAACCCGTTGAGGGCAACGACACGGCCTTTGCGCTCTTCGGACTCGCCGCGCAGGTGGAAGCTTGCCGCCTGGCCAAGCCGGAGTTTGTTGTACACGGACTCGCTGACGGCAGCGGTGACAAGCACGCCGCGGCAATCGAGCAGGCGCATCAGATCCTGACCACGCGACACCTCTTCGCCATCAGAGGTGAGCATTTCCCAGATCCGCCCCGAGACGGACGCCGTCAGGGCCGCCGCCGAGCGCAGGGCAAATTGCTTCTCTTCTTGCGCGAGATCGGTGTTGAGCTGGGAGATCCGCAGCGTCTTCTCGTCGA
>CAYLMY010000345.1:0-2035 GCA_964384635.1 uncultured Undibacter sp. | reverse complement strand
GCGCCTGCAAGGACGCCTGGGACGAGATCCTGGTGCATCAGCTCGACTATCGCTACCGGCCGTGCAATTTCGTGGAGATATTGCCGCGGCTTGACGAGCACCTGCGGCGGCCGAAGGCGAAGGGGGCGACGGCGTAAATCCTCATGGTGAGGAGCGCAGCGAAGCTGCGCGTCTCGAACCATGAGGCCCGGGCCGCCTCATCCTTCGAGACGCGCCCTTCGGGCGCTCCTCAGGATGAGGCGGAGGTCACAAATCCAAATCCCAATATTCCGCCACCACGTCCTTGCTCCAGGTGTGGCGCGGCTCGCTGGCGGTGAGCGTGAAGCCGGCCTTCTCGTAGACGCGGCGGGCGGCGGTGAGCACGCTGTGGGTCCACAGCGTGATCTTGCTGTAGCCGGCCTGGCGCGCGAATTTGACGCATTCGTCGACCAGCCGGTGTCCCAGCCCCAGGCCGCGGGCCTGCGGCTCGACCAGCAGCAGCCGGATGCGCGCGACCTCGGTGGAATCCTTCACCAACATGATGCAGCCGACGTTCTCTCCGTTCATCTCGGCGATCCAGCAGCGCTCGCGCTTTGGATCGAAGTTGTTGACGAAATCGGCGACGATCTGCGCGCACAGGCCCTCGAACGGCTCAACCCAGCCGTATTCTTGCGCGTAGAGCGCGGCGTGGCGGGCGACGATCCAGCCGAAATCGCCATGTTTGGGTGCGCGCAGGGTGTATGAGCGCGCAGTGGCAACGGGTGGCTCGCCGAGCAGCGTTTCGATGGTTTGCATCGCCGCCACTAGGCTGGCCTTTTCGTCGGCTTTGAGCGTGCCGAGCATGGCGCCCACAAAGTCCTGCGAGCGCTTCTCGAACGGCGCGAACACCTTGGCGCCGCGCGCGGTGAGCGCGAGGTGGCTTTGGCGGGCATCTTCGCGCGAAGTCTTGCGCGAGATGAGGCCGGCCTTCTCGAACTTACGCAGCACACGGGAAAGATAGCCGGCGTCGAGATCAAGCGCGCGGCCGATCTCGCTCGCGGTCTTCACCTCGCCGTGGGAGAGCTCGTAGAGCACGCGCATCTCGCCCAGGGAGTAGGGGCTGCCGAGATAGTTTTTGCGCAGCACGCCGATCTGCCGCGTGTAGAAGCGGTTGAAACGGCGCACCGCGCCGATGCGTTGCTGGTCCTGCCGAGCGCTCATGAGCGGCAAGGCTCAGGCAATTAGTTGACAAAGTCAAGTATCAGTGTGGCTGGGCCGCCCCGCTTGAAAGCATGGCGACGCGCCGGCGGCCGAGCTTGCGCAGCAGGGCAGCCTCGGCCGCGGCATGGCCGGCATGGCCGCCGAGCGCGTCATAGAAGCGCCGCGCGATTAGCAGGCCTTGCTCCGGCTTCGGCCCGCCGCCGAGGGCGACGCGCAGCAGCGCGTACAGCTCGGCCAGGCCCGGGCTCAGCAGGTTGGCGACGCGCGGCGGGCGGAACACGGCGGCGCGGGTGGCACCATCCAAAAGGTCGGCCGCCTGCATGAAGCGCTCGGCTGCGGGCATCCAGCCCGGCTCCGGCACGCAGCCGGCGCGCAGGAACATCAGCCAGGGCGTGCGGGTGCTCTTCGCGGCGGACTTCAGCCGCGCGCCCAGCGGCTCGGCCGAGGCCATGAAACGGCAGCCGGCGACCTCGGCTACTTCGGCGGTGGCGTCGCGCGAGCCGCCGTCGGCCACCACCACTTCGGTGACGAGACCCGCAATAGCGCCGGGAACGAGCGCCGCCAGGGTCGGCACCAGCGCGCGCTCCGATTCGTGCGTGGCAATGATTGCGCTCAGCATAAAACCGCCGCCCATGGATAGATTTGCACCATATCATGTGGGATTCGCATGTGATGCCACGAGATCGAGCCCAAAATGCTCAAATTATGGGCTCTGCGAGGAAGTTCTTGTTTTGTTCACAATCCGCCGTTAGGTTGCCGCCATGGCCCGATCGAATACAGCGCTGCGACGTCCGCCGGTGAAGGAACTGCCCTCCGCGCCGGCGGGCGTCCATGTTGATGACGCCACCGGCCTGCT
>CAYLMY010000344.1:0-2039 GCA_964384635.1 uncultured Undibacter sp. | reverse complement strand
GTCGACGCCGATCCTCAACGCGCCGCAGTCGGGCATCCTCGGCATGCACAAGATCCAGGAGCGGCCGATGGTGGTCGCCGGCAAGATCGAGGCGCGGCCGATGATGTATCTGGCGCTGTCCTACGACCACCGCATCGTCGACGGCCGCGAGGCGGTCACCTTCCTGGTGCGGGTGAAGGAATGCCTGGAAGACCCGGCGAGGATCGTGCTGGATTTGTGATTTCTTATCCCTCCCCTGAAAGGGGAGGGTCGCCTCGCGAAGCGAGGCGGGGTGGGGTCTTCGCACAATACGTTTGACCCCCACCCGCTCGCCGCTTTCGCGGCTCGCCGCCCTCCCCCTTGCAGGGGGAGGGATAAGAAAGCGGAGTGATGTAATGCCCTCCTACGACCTCATCGTCATCGGCACCGGGCCCGGCGGCTATGTCTGCGCCATCCGCGCGGCGCAGCTCGGCCTGAAGACCGCGGTGGTCGAGAAGCGCGCCACTTTCGGCGGCACCTGCCTCAACATCGGCTGCATCCCGTCGAAGGCGCTGCTGCACGCTTCCGAACTGTTCGAGGAAGCCGGGCATAGCTTTTCCAAGATGGGCATCGGCGTCGCGCCCAAGCTCGACCTCGCCGCGATGATGGCGTTCAAGGACCAGGGCGTCGACGGCAACGTCAAGGGCGTCGAGTTCCTGCTCAAGAAGAATAAGATCGACGCCTATCATGGCGCGGCGCGTATCGCCGCTGCCGGCAAGGTCGAAGTGAAAAGCGACGACGGCAAGACGCAGACGCTGGAGACCAAGTCCATCGTCATCGCCACCGGTTCCGAAGTGGCGCGGCTGAAGGGCATCGAGATCGACGAGAAATGCATTGTCTCCTCCACCGGTGCGCTGGCGCTGCCCGAGGTGCCGAAGCATCTGATCGTGGTCGGCGCCGGCGTGATCGGACTTGAATTGGGATCGGTCTGGCGCCGGCTCGGGTCGCAGGTGACGGTGGTTGAATTCCTCGACGGCGTCTTGCCCGGCATGGACGGCGAGGTGCGCCGGCAGGCGCAGCGCCTGTTCGAGCGCCAGGGCATGACGTTTAAGCTGTCGTCGAAGGTGACGGCGGTCGACACCTCCGGTCCGCGCCTGAAGGCGAGCGTCGAGCCGGCGAAAGGCGGCGCTTCCGAAACCATCGAAGCCGATGTCGTTCTGGTCGCCATTGGCCGCGTGCCCTACACCGAAGGCCTCGGTCTCAAGGAGATCGGTGTGAAGCTCGACGAGCGCGGCCGCGTCGTGGTCGATCATTATTATGCCACCAACGTGCCCGGCATCTGGGCGATCGGCGATGTCATCGCCGGTCCCATGCTGGCGCACAAGGCGGAAGACGAAGGCGTGGCGGTGGCGGAAATCCTGGTCGGGCAGGCCGGTCACGTGAACTACGACGCCATCCCCAACGTGGTTTACTCCTATCCGGAGATCGCCACCGTCGGCAAAAGTGAGGAAGAACTTAAAGCCGCCGGCGTCGCCTATACGGTCGGCAAGTTTCCCATGACCGCCAATGGCCGCGCCAAGGTCAACATGACCACCGAGGGCTTCGTGAAAATCCTCGCCGATGCCAAGATCGACCGCGTGCTCGGCGTGCATCTGGTCTGCGCCGACGCCGGCAACATGATCGCCGAAGCCGTGCTCGCCATGGAGTTCGGCGCCTCGGCCGAGGACATCGCGCGCACCTGCCACGCGCATCCCACTTTGTCCGAGGCGGTGAAGGAAGCCGCCATGGCGGTGGATAAGCGGGCGATTCATATGTAGTACACCGCGCGTGCCACACGCACTGCATCATTGCCGGGCTTGACCCGGCAATCCATGATGAGGCGCGTTTCGGAACGGCGGTAAGTTTAATGCTCGAAGCGCCGCATCATGGACCCCCGGGTCAAGCCCGGGGGTGACGACGGAAATTGCCGCGCAGCAGAAGCCAAGAGGAAACAACAATGGCCAAAGGTCACAAGGACAAAGTCGCCGTCATCACCGGCGCCGCTGGCGGCATCGGGCAGGCCTTCGCCAAACGTCTGGCGG
>CAYLMY010000343.1:0-2044 GCA_964384635.1 uncultured Undibacter sp. | reverse complement strand
CGCGGCATAGATTAGCGGCGTTCCGAGGGGAGCCCCGGCAAGGGGCTGAGAGACCGCTGATGCTGCGGCGACCCTTCGAACCTGATCCGGGTCATGCCGGCGAAGGGACGGAAAACATGCCTCAAACTCAAGCTCGCAACGCATTGCCGCCGGTCAGCGTCATCGGCGCAGGTATCGCGGGAACTTGGCAGGCGCTGCTGTTTGCCGAAGCCGGCTGCAAGGTCGCGCTCTACGAGCGCGACGACGCCGCGATGACGCAGGCCACCTCGCATTGGGCGGGCGGCATGCTGGCGCCCTATTGCGAGGGCGAGACGGCGGAACCCCTGGTGACCCGGCTCGGGGTGCGCTCGCTCGACCTGTGGCGCGAGGCGCTGCCGGACACGTCGTTCAACGGCTCGCTGGTGCTGGCGCACGCGCGCGACCGCGCCGATCTCGAGCGCTTCGCCCGGCTGTCCGAGAGCCATGAGCGGCTCGGCGTCGAGGCGCTCGCCGCGCTCGAGCCCGATCTCGCCGGCCGTTTTTCAGATGGCCTGTTCTACGCAAAGGAAGGCCATATCGACCCGCGCCATGTACTGTCCGCTTTGCACGCGCGCTTGCGCGCCGCCGGCGTACCGATCGAATTCAAGTCAGCGCCCGAGCCGCGCGAGCTCGACGGCATGGTGATCGACTGCCGCGGCATGGCCGCACGCGATATCTTTCCCGACCTGCGCGGCGTCAAAGGCGAGATCATCATGGTGGAAACCGATGAGATCACGCTCAAGCGGCCGGTGCGCCTGCTGCATCCGCGTTGGACGGTTTACGTGGTGCCGCGCGAAGGCAACCGCTTCTTCTTCGGCGCCACCTCCATCGAAAGCGACGACCAAGGCGTCAGCGTGCGCTCCGCGCTCGAGCTGCTGACCGCGGCCTACGCCCTGCATCCGGCTTTCGCCGAGGCGCGCATTGTCGATATCGGCGCGGCCTTGCGCCCGGCCTTTCCCGACAACCTGCCGCGCATCACCGTCGACGAAGACCGCATCAGCGTGAACGGGCTTTACCGCCATGGCTTCCTGATGGCGCCGGCGCTGGCGGAATTGACCGTCGCCCACGTGCTGCACGGGCGCACCGACAACGAGGTGGTGCGATGCATGTGATCGTCAACGGGCGGGGCACCGATATCGCAGCGAAGTGTCTCGACGGGTTGCTCAGCGAGCTCGATCACGAAGACACCCATGTCGCCGTCGCGGTGAACGACCTGGTGGTGCCGCGCGCGCGCTGGGCAGCGACCGAACTCAACAGCGGCGACCGCATCGAGATCATCACGCCGCGGCAAGGTGGTTGACATGGTGGCCTTCTACGGCAAGGAATTTTCCTCCCGCCTGCTGATCGGCACGGCGCAATATCCTTCGCCCGCGATCATGCAGCAGGCAATTCGCGCGTCCGGCGCCGAGATCGTCACGGTGTCGCTGCGCCGGGAGGCGGCCGGCGGGCGGGCCGGCAGCGCCTTCTGGTCGCTGATCAGCGAACTGAACGTGACCGTGCTGCCCAATACCGCTGGCTGCCGCAGCGTCCAGGAGGCGGTGAAGACCGCGTCGTTGGCGCGCGAATTGTTCGGCACGAGCTGGATCAAGCTTGAAGTCATCGGCGACGACGAGACGTTGCAGCCCGATGTCGTCGGCCTAGTCGAGGCCGCGCAAATCCTGATCAAGGACGGCTTCGAGGTGTTTCCCTACTGCACCGAGGACCTCACAGTGGCGCAGCGCCTGCGCGATTTAGGTTGCCGCGTGATCATGCCGTGGGCGGCGCCGATCGGCAGCGCGCGCGGCCTCGTCAACCGCGACGCGCTCAAGCTGCTGCGCGAGCGCCTGCCCGAGGTGACACTGGTGGTCGACGCCGGGCTCGGTGCGCCCTCGCATGCCGCCGAGGCCATGGAGCTCGGCTATGACGCGGTGCTGCTCAACACGGCGATCGCCAAGGCCGGCGATCCGCCCGAGATGGCGAAAGCATTTCGTCTGGCGGTCGAGGCCGGCCACGCAGCCTTCAAGGCCGGGCTGATGGGCGCGCGCGA
>CAYLMY010000342.1:0-2050 GCA_964384635.1 uncultured Undibacter sp. | reverse complement strand
AGCCGCTGATAGCCGTCCGCCATACTGGTTGATTCTTCCTTAATTTGGGAAAGGAACGCCTCCAGCGGCTTGTGCAGCGAAATGGCCTCATCCACCTCGGCGCTCGAGCCCGGCCGGTAGGCGCCGAGCCGGATCAACTCCTCCATGTCGGCATAGGTCGCCATCACCTGGCGCGCCCGGTTGATGGCCGGCAGGAAGGCTGGATCGGCCGCCCGCGGCATGGTGCGCGAGATCGATTTCAGGATGTTGATGGCCGGATAGCGCCCGCGCTCGGCGATCGCCCGCTCCATGACGATATGGCCGTCGAGGATGCCCCTGACCGCATCGGCCACCGGCTCGTTGTGGTCGTCGCCGTCCACCAGCACGCTGAAGATGCCGGTGATGGTGCCATGGTCGGTGCCGGGCCCGGCGCGCTCCAACAGCCGCGGCAGCTCGGTGAACACGGTCGGGGTATAGCCCTTGGCGGTCGGCGGCTCGCCGGCCGACAAGCCGATCTCGCGCTGGGCCATGGCGAAGCGCGTCACCGAATCCATCAGCACCAGTACGTCCTTGCTGAGGTCGCGGAAGAACTCCGCGATCGCCAGCGTGAGATAGGCCGCCTGGCGGCGCATCAGCGCCGGCTCGTCCGAGGTCGAGACCACCACCACCGAGCGGGCGAGGCCGGCGGGACCCAGATCGTCCTGCAAGAACTCCTGCACCTCGCGGCCGCGCTCGCCGACCAGGCCGATGACCGAGATGTCGGCGGAGACGTTCCTGGCCAGCATCGACAGCAGCACCGACTTGCCGACGCCGGAGCCGGAGAAGATGCCCATGCGCTGGCCGCGGCAGCAGGTCACGAAGGTGTTGAGGGCGCGCACGCCGAGATCGAGCGGCGCTCCCACCCGGCGCCGGGCATGCGCCGGCGGCGGCGAGGCGCGGAACGGGTAAGGCGCCGGCCCCGCCGGCAGCGGACCCAAGCCGTCGATCGGCTCGGCCATGGCGTTGAGCACGCGGCCGAGCCAGCCTTCCGCCGGCCGCACCATGCCGGCGGCGGTCGTGACAATGGCGCGGCAGCCGCGCCGCACCCCGTCGAGCGCCGCATACGGCATGGCCAGCGCATGGCCGCCGGAAAAGCCCACCACTTCGCAAGGGATATTGGGCCCATTGTCGGTCTCGACGGCTAGCCGCGCCCCCACCGACATGGCGTGGATCGGTCCCGCCACCTCCACCATCAGCCCACGCACGCCCACCACGCGGCCGTAGATTTCGACGCCGTCGATGTCGGCAATCTGCTCGGCGAGGGCTTTCATGCGAACCAATATCCTCGCCCAGCACTCAGCCTGTGCCCTCCCCCCTGGTGGGGGAGGTCGGCGCGCGCAGCGCGTCGGGTGAGGGGGTATGGGCAAACGAGAATCGAGTGCCCCCTCACCCCAACCCTCTCCCACCGGGGGAGAGGGAGCCCGCCTGCGGCCGCAGGCACGCCGAGTACCGAGCGGAGGTAACGTCCGGGTAGGCTTACCGCTTCGGTTCCGCTCTTAACCCGGTGTTTACCCGCATCGTTAATCATTGGGTCATCGTCCAGAAGGGACAGCGGCTGAAACGATTCGCCCGGCCGGCACAAAAGGGGCGAATCCGTAGAGTCACTTAGCACTGACTCTTAAACTAGGGCTTGAACGGGCAACGTGGCCAAAAAACCACTCTCTGGCAATATCTTACGCCGATTCGGGGCACCCTGCCTATGGCGTGCTTGCCTGAGAGAATCAGGTTTTGTTAACCATGCCGGGATAGTTTCGAATCGGTTTGTCCCAGTGGATTTTTCAGCCTCGCCGCCTCCCGCGGCGCAGACCTAAAGGCCCGGTTGCGGCGAGAAGGGGACTGGCATGCGCGTATTATTGATCGAAGACGACAGCGCGACCGCTCAATCCATCGAGCTGATGCTGAAATCCGAGAGCTTCAACGTCTACACGACCGACCTGGGTGAGGAAGGGGTCGATCTGGGCAAGCTCTACGACTACGACATCATCCTGCTCGACCTGAACCTGCCCGACATGTCGGGGTTCGAGGTTCTGCG
>CAYLMY010000341.1:0-2056 GCA_964384635.1 uncultured Undibacter sp. | reverse complement strand
TCCATGAAATAGCCGTGCACCTTGATGCGGTCGAACAGGATCTCCTGCTCGGCCTCGTAGCCGCCGGTGCCCATGAAAGTGGACTTATAGTTGCCGCGGCAAAGATGCATGGTGATGCGCATGTCGGACGGGATATCCGACATGGCGGTGTTGATGAGATCGCCGTAAAGCGCGCCGAGCTTTTCGGGATCGTCGCCGCGCTCTTTCATCTTCGCCCGGTAATTCGGATCGCACAGCATGGCGATGAATACCTCGTCGAGCTGGAGATAGCGGCAGCCGGCGTCGGCGAAGGTGCGCACGGCTTTTTTGTAGGCTTGGCTGAGATCGTCGAACATGCGATCGAGCGTGGGATAGACCGTGCGGTCGATCGGCGGCAGCACCGGCCGGCCATAGAGCGCCGACGGTGCCGGGATGGTGATCTTGGGCGTACGCTTGGTATGGGCGGTGACGAATTTGAAATGCTCGATCATCGGATGGCCGGAGAAGCCGATTTTGCCGGTGATCTTGACACCCTCGTTGCGCGTGTTCACGCCGGCGAAGGCGACGCCGGCATCCATCACGTGCTTGTCGATGCCGTCGAGGCCCCAGAGAAAATCGAGATGCCACCAGGAGCGGCGGAACTCGCCGTCGGTGATGCTCTGCAGGCCGACTTCTTCCTGTTTCTTGATGACGCGCTCGATCTCGCGGTCCTCGACCGCTTTCAGCGCGGCGGCGTCGATCTCGCCGAGGCTGCGTTTTTTGCGCGCGTCTTTCAACGCCGCCGGGCGCAGCAGGCTGCCAACGTGATCGGCGCGGAAGGGCGGTGTTGCGCGTTGGGTCATGAGCACGATCTTGCATTTGTCATGGCCGGGCTTGTCCCGGCCATCCCGCTTAGGAACGCAGTGCCTTCTTAAGCGGGATCACCGGGTTACGGCGCTTCGCGCCGACCCGGTGACGACAGTCAATTCTTTCCCCAAACCTCCTCCGCCAGCTCCACGATCATGCGCAGCTTGGCCCATTGCTCGTCCTCGGCCAGCACGTTGCCTTCCTCGGTCGAGGCGAAGCCGCATTGCGGCGAAAGACAAAGTTGCTCGAGCGCAACGTATTTGGTCGCCTCGTCGATGCGGCGCTTGATGTCGTCCTTGCTCTCCAGCCGCCCGCTCTTGGAGGTGACGAGGCCGAGCACGACCTGCTTGTTGCCCTTGGGCAGGAAGCGCAGCGGCTCGAAGCCGCCGGCGCGGTCGCTGTCGTATTCGAGGAAATAGCCGTCGATATTGGTGTGGCCGAGCTGTTGTTCGGCGACGACTTCGTAGCCGCCTTGCGCGATCCAGGTGGAGCGGAAATTGCCGCGGCAGGAATGCGTGGTGATCGCGAGATCGGCCGGCTTGCCTTCCAGCGCCGCATTGGTGGTGCGGGCATAGATTTCCGGTAGCTTGTCGGGATCGTCGCCGCGCTTTTTCGATTCCTCGCGCTCGTGCGGATCGCACAGCATGGCCCAGGCGGTGTCGTCAAACTGCAGATAACGGCAGCCGGCGTCGTAGAAGGCACGCATCGCCTTGTTCCAAGCGGCGCCGATGTCGGCGAAAAACTGATCGAGGTCGGGATAGACCTCCTTGCTCACCATCTCGCGGCCCTGGCGGAAGTGGAAGGTCGAGGGCGCCGGGATGCACATTTTCGGCGTGGTGCGGCAATGCGCCTTGAGGAACTTGAAATGCTCGACCTGCGGGTGGCCGACGAAATCGACCTTGTCGTCGATGCGGATGGCCTCGTGCTTGGTCTCGACTCCGTGGAATTGGATGCCGGTGGAGGTCTCGATCGGCGTGACGCCCTTGAGGCCCTTGAAGAAATCGAAATGCCACCAGGAGCGGCGGAACTCGCCGTCGGTGGCGAGCTTCAGTCCGACCTCTTCCTGCTTCTTGACGATCCTTTCGATCTCGCGGTCCTCGACCGCTTTGAGGGCCGCGGCGTCGATGTCGCCTTTGGCGCGCTTGGCACGCGCCTCCTTCAGCGGCGCGGTGCGCAGCAGACTGCCGACGTGGTCGGCGCGGAAGGGCGGCGATGTGCGTTGGGCCATGGT
>CAYLMY010000340.1:0-2056 GCA_964384635.1 uncultured Undibacter sp. | reverse complement strand
GCGGCAAACGCCGCCAGCGCGATCGGCGGCGTGATCATCGACATCATGCCGAAATAGAGAATGAACATGTGCGCGGCTAGTTGTTGCACGCCGACTTGCACTAACGCCGGCGCGATCAGCGCGGCAAGCAAGACATAGACGCCCGAGGTCGGCATGCCCATTCCGAGGACGATGCACACGCAGGCGGCAATGATCAGCAGTAGGATTTCACTGCTTCCGCCGAGATGGATCAGAAAGAAAGTCAGCGCAAATCCGAGCCCGGTGATGTTGAGTACCCCGATCACGAAGCCGGCGCCGCCCAGGATCAACAGCAGCTCCACCGAGATCCGGCCGGTCTCGATAAAGGCTTCGACAATCTGCCACGGGCGCAGTCGCGTGCCTTTGTAAGAAAATACCATGCCGAGGACGATGATTGCGCCGGTCGCCCACACCGCTGCTTCTTGCGCGCTGCGCAAGAGCTCGAACAGAACGTAGAGCAGCAACGCGAACGGAATGATGAAATGCCAGCCGTGTTTTAACACCTCGCGCGCTCGGGGAATCTCCTTCTGGATGACATTGATGCCGCGCCGGGCGGCCAACAGGTCGACCTGGACGAACACGGCGAAATAATAAAGCAACGCCGGCACGATTGCGGCGAGTACCACTTTGGCGTAAGCGATCTCAAGGAATTCGGCCATCAGAAATGCCGCGGCCCCCATAATCGGGGGCATGAACTGGCCACCGGTCGAAGCCACTGCCTCGATTGCTCCCGCCTCCACCGCTGAATAACCGGTAGAGCGCATCAGCGGAATGGTGAGGACGCCGGTGGATGCCACGTTTGAGGTCGCGCTGCCGGAGATCGAGCCGAACATCGCGGAGGCGACGACGGAGACTTTGGCAGCGCCGCCGCGCCGGCGACCCATCGTCGCCATGGCGAGATCGGTAAAGAACGTGCCACCATGGGTCTTGAGCAGAAGCTGCCCGAGAAAAATGAAGATCACCACCACTTGCACACCGATGGTAAACGGCGTGCCGAACACCGCAGTCGGATCAAAGGCAAGATAGATCATCAGCTCTCGGAAGTTGACCGGAAGCGCCTTCAACTCTCCCGGCACCTGGTCGCCGACGAACGCATAGACGATGAAAACGATGATGACGATGAAAAGCGGTAAGCCGGTGGCGCGCCGGAGGCCTTCCATGACGAGGAAGACGATGATTATGCCGATGATCAGCACTTCATTGGTCTGCTCGCCGACCGCAACCAGCAGACGCTCCCATTGCCACGACATCCAGATGGCCATGGCGAGGCCGAGAAACGCGGCTACGGCGTCATACCAGACCAGCCGCTGCGGCGCGCGCCGCCGGACGGTAGCGGTCAGGTAGCTGGTCGAGATGGTAAGCCCGAGCACCAGCGACAGGAACTGCTCGCGATAAATCGCGAAGCCGAACATAGTTTGTGGGTCGAGCGCCCAGAATACGCAGAGTGCCGCGAGCAGGAAGGCGCTTGCGTCTCCCAGTCGCGACACTGTCACAGCAGCTGTCGGAACAGCATCCCTAGTCGGCATAACCGGGATCTGTCATGTCAGGCCTGAATCGGCTCGCACCGCACTATCAGCGCGGTGTGACGTCACCGGTTCCAAATCCCCATCTCCTTGTAGGCCTTGATCGCGCCCGGGTGGTACGGCGTGCCGTGCTTCGGAGCCATTTGTTTGGGATCAAAGCGTTTAAGCGGCCCGAAGGTGTCCCCAAGCATCGTCTTGTTTGCCGCGATCAACTTGACGATTTTGTAGACGACATCGTCAGGAACTTTGGCACTGGCCGTAAGGAAGAATGGATACTCGATGAAGTATGTATCGCTGCGAACCGACGAGTACTTGCCTTTCGCAAGGAGGTGGGAGGTTGCCGCCGGAAATATTTTTTGCATCGCCGCGACACCCTCGTCTGAATGGCCGATTGAGATGAAACGGAGACCGCCATGGTTGCGCAGCTGCGCATTGTCCTGCTTGGTCGCGCCACTGGTTGGCGCCGCCATGGCGAGGTCGACCTTGCCCTGCGGCAGCAGGTGCTGGCCCTTGAT
>CAYLMY010000339.1:0-2076 GCA_964384635.1 uncultured Undibacter sp. | reverse complement strand
CCATCATCTCCATCATCATCGGCATGGGCTCGAGCACCACCGGCTCCTACATCATTCTGGCCGTGGTGGCGGCGCCGGCGCTGATCCAGCTCGGCGTGCCGGAAATCCCCGCGCACCTTGTGGTGTTCTATGCGGCGTGCCTGTCCAACATCACGCCGCCGGTCTGCGTGTCGGCCTATGCCGCCGCGGCCATCGCAGGCTCCGACCCGATGAAGACCGGCTTTGCCGCGCTCAAGTTCGGTGCCACGCTGGTGCTGATCCCGTTCAGCTTCGTCTATGCGCCGGAGCTGCTGCTCTACGGCTCGGCTTGGGACATCGTGAACGGCACAATCGGCTATATGCTGGGCTATCTGGCGCTGGCTATGATGGTGCAGAATGCCGAGCCGGTGCACGGGCGCATCGCGCTCTGGCAGCGCGGCGTGTTCGGGGCGGCCGCGTTCTGCCTCTTGTTCCCCACCTCGATCTGGATTGACCTGATCGGCGCCGGCCTGCTGGCGGCCGCTTGGGTGCCGTCGATCATGGGCACGCACCGGCGCGCTTATTGAGGGAGGACATTCGGCGGAAAGGCTGCGATGTCGGCGAAGTGCCAACAGGAGGCGCTGGCGGATCTTAAGTGAATTCCACGCCGGTCTTGCTTAGTTTCCGCCATACAAGGCGGCACCGTCGAGATGTGCGACTGCCGTTAAACGTCAAACCCAAGTCTGCCGGCAGGTCGATTGTGTTCGGGACCTCGACACCCGCGCCGGCGTTGGTCAAATTGCGAACGACACAATCCCGCACGGAAGACTTGCCAAGCAAAAACTTGGCGCCCTTGAGCACGCGCGTGCGAGCAATTTTGCGGCGTTCCTGCATCTGGTTCCTACCTTTGCGGAAGCCCAAAGATAGAACCGAATAGTGGGCAAGTTCTTAAGCGGAAACTGTAGACAAAGGGCTTATTTATACGAATTCTTTTACCAAAGATGTCGCGGCGGGCCGCTCTCATCGCCTCCGCAGCTATGTTCCGGCGATGCGGGAAAGGTGCCGTTCGCCGTTTCCGCCTATGCCGGCCGCCGGATCAGCGCCAGCAATTTCCCGTCGCGCAATGCCAGCCCGATAAAGATGAGCGCCATGCCGATGAGGTGCTCTGTCTTCAGGGTCTCGTTCAGGATCGAAACGCCAAGCATGATAGCGCTGACCGGAACGAGGAAATTCACCAGCATCAGATTGTTCGCGCCGGCGGTCGCCAGAATGCGGAAATAAAGCAGGAAGGCGAAGGCCGTCGAGACAAGGGCGACGCCGAGCACCGCCACTGACGCGGCCAGGCTTGGCATGGCAAGCGTCCATGGCCGATCGATGTAAAGAGCGAACGGCAGCAACAACACCGTGGATACGGTGAGCTGACCGGTCGCGGTGGCAAGCGGTGAAACGCCCTCACGAGAAAAGCGACGCCCGTAAACGCCCGATAGCGCGTAGCACGCAGCACTGCCGAGGATCGCTAACTGGGCCAAAAGGTTGGTGCCGAGGTCGCCGAGCAGGCTCGGCCCAATAAGTACGACGACGCCGGCAAAGCCACAGACGACGCTGACGACGCGCGGCATGGTCATGCGCTCGTCGGAGGTCATGAAATGCGCCAGCAGCACACCGAACAACGGTGTCGTCGCGATAAAAATCGAAGCGAGGCTGGACGGCACGTGCGATTGTCCCCATACGATGAGCAGAAAAGGCAATACGCTGTTGATCACCGCCATGAGTGCGATCGCGCGCCAGAAGGGCCGGTTCTCCGGCATGGCGGTCGCGCTCGCGAAGACGACGGCCCAGAGCGCTAAAGCGGCCAACCCGACGCGCAGCACCACAATAGTGAAGGTCGGCAGTTCGGTGACCGCGATGCCTATGAAGAAGAACGATCCGCCCCAACACAATGACAACAGCAGCAGCATTGCCCAAGTCAGAGGCGTCAACGTCAGCGAAGAGGCGTGCTGAGATACTGGGCCGGCCATTGTGCTGCCGCTATTCTTCATGGCGCCATAGATAGATGACTCTAGACCGCCGATAAAGAATTTGCCGGGCTTCTGAGGCTTGGCGGTCGATTTGGTTCAT
>CAYLMY010000338.1:0-2087 GCA_964384635.1 uncultured Undibacter sp. | reverse complement strand
GCGACTTCTACTGGGTGCTCGCCCACGCCACGCCGTCCTACGACAAGAGCGGCACGGTGGTGGGATTCCACTCGAACCGCCGCGTTCCCGATCCTGAGGTGGTCAAGGATGTCATCGCTCCGCTCTATACGGCCATCGCGAACGAGGAGCGTCAGCACAGGAACGGCCAACAGGCGCTCGCGGCCGGCACCGAATTTGTCGTCAATTTCCTGAAGTCAAGGAATGTCAGCTATGACGAACTCATCTTCTCGCTCTGCAAGTAACGCCGGCCATCGCTTGGCGATTGCCACGGCGATGATGCTGGCGGTCGGCGCCGGCGCCGCAGAATTTTTCGGCATGCGAGACGCAGTTTATGGCGCGCTCGCATTGACGTTTTTGGCCTGCGCCTATTTCTTCGTCGCCGGCAAAACGCGCCAAGTCGCGGTCTCGGAAACAAAAACCGCCGAAGCGCAGGCACTGGACCGCATCGAGGCCTTTTGCCGGGACGTCGCCAACGGCAACGCCGATGCCCGCATCACCGACCTGCCGGAAACCGGGCGGCTGACCGAAGTGCAACAGGCGCTTAACGCCGCGCTTGCGCGCAACGCGGCGCTCGCCCGCGAAGAGCAGGCGCGCGTCATCGCCCGTATATCCGAGGTTTGCGAAGAGATCAGCCACGGCAATTTCGAAGCCCGCATCATCGACGTCAAGGAAACCGGCGACCTCGCCAGCGTCCAGTACAAGGTCAACGACATGATCGACCGCTGCGACGCTTTCGTACGCGAGGCGACGGCGAGCCTCGATGCGGTTTGCCGCAACATTTATTACCGCCGCATTCTCCTCGGCGGCCTCAACGGCGCGTTCTATGTCGCGGCGACGAAGATCAACAGCTCGGTCGAAGAGCAGAAAAAGGCCATCGAAAAGGCGAAAGCAGATGCCGCTGCGGAGCAGGCGCGGATCGTCGCGTGGCTGCAGTCGCGATTGCAAAGCCTCGCCGCAGGCGACCTGTTGTTCCGGCTCGACGACTATTCGGCCGACTACCGCATGGTGCGCGAGGAATTCAATGAAACCATGGATCGCCTCCTGGAATCGATACAGGCGACCAGATATGGAATCCGCGAAGTGGCCAATGCATCGGCGGAAATCTCCACTAGCACCACCGACCTGTCGCAACGCACCGAGGAGCAGGCCGCCAGCCTGGAAGAAACATCGGCGTCGATGGAACAAATCTCGGCGACCGTGAAGAAGAACACGGAAAACGCCCAGCAAGCCAATCAATCGGCAAGCGCCACGTGCGAGGTCGCCGATCGCGGCGGCCAGGTGGTCGCCAAGACGGTCGAAGCCATGGCTAAGATCGAAGAATCGTCGCGCAAGATCTCCGACATCATCGGCGTCATCGACGAGATCGCTCGCCAGACCAACCTGCTCGCGCTCAATGCGGCGGTGGAAGCCGCGCGCGCGGGTGAGGCCGGCCGCGGCTTTGCGGTGGTCGCCTCGGAAGTGCGCAGCCTGGCGCAACGCTCGTCACAAGCCGCCAAGGACATCAAGAATCTGATCACCAACTCGGAAGGTCAGGTTAAGGAGGGCGTCGATCTGGTGAACCGGGCGGGCGCCTCACTTAACGAGATCGTCGAATCGATCAAGGCGGTCGCCGACATCGTGGCCGACATTGCCAATGCCTCGGTCGAGCAGGCCGACGGAATCGACCAGATCAACAAGGCGCTGACGCAGATGGACGAAGTAACCCAGCAAAATTCGGCGCTTGTCGAGGAAAATGCGGCGACCGCCAAGACGCTCGAAAGCCAAGCTGCGTCGATGAGCGAGCAGGTGGCCTATTTCAAGGTCGAAGCCGAAGCAGCCGGCGACGAGCCGGCCGTGGACGGGTCCGCAGCGAGGGCTGCAGCCTGACCGGTTTGCGGTGCCGCGTTTCGGCTTTTGGGTGGTTTGCGGATCATCGAACGAACGAGCGCGGGCTCAATAGCCCGCGCTTTTGCTTTTGAGGGGCGCGCGTCAACCGCTGAACACAAACCGCGTGCCGACCGCCGAGTGGATGACCTTGTCGCCGAGGGCTGCGCGCGCGAGGTCGTAGAAGCGGTCGCCGGTGCAGT
>CAYLMY010000337.1:0-2089 GCA_964384635.1 uncultured Undibacter sp. | reverse complement strand
CATGGATTCGACCGCGCCCGTCGCCATGACTTTGATTGTCGCCACCCCTGCCTCCTTCGTTTTTGCGGGCGGGATCGTAGCCGGACGGGCTGCGGCGTCCAGCCGGTAAAAGCCAACGCTCCGCCGCCCCTGTTCTTTGACGGCGCGAGGGCGCCGGTATCCCTTTTTCCGTTTCCCCAAAACGGGGAATGGAGCGCCGGGAGGGCGCCAGGGGCTGGCGAGGCCCCCTTGGGCGACCCTTGCGATCGGGCCACCCGCGCGCCTTGCGAAGGCGCGCGCACCCTTGCGATCGGGTGCTGCGCCCCCCTGGCGCTCTATCCGCGGCGCGCATTATCGGCGCACCGCGCTCTGCCCCTTCGCGAGATGCCCTCGAGATGGCATCGCGCGTCGAACCAAAGCGCGCGCATTGTGAGGGCGTCCGAACGAGCGGGGATAAGTTTTTTCGCCATGCGTCTTTTCAATGCGTTGCGCCAGCCAAGCGGGAATTAAGTCGGCCTCATGGCAAGGCGGCGCGATGCGGCGCTTTCCAGGCCGTCAGGGCGACGGCCAACACACCGATGGCGGGCATGAGCGGCGCATCGGCTGCGTCCATCGCCCACAAGGTGGCGCCGGTGAGCGCGCACCACGCGAGCGGGATCACGAGAAGCGCCACATGCGCGCGGCGCATCGCCAACAGCACGCCGATGGTAGCGGCCACTGTGGGATCGGGCGCGATGCCGAAGAATTCCATTTGCAGCCATTCGCGGCCGAACAGCGGCGCGAGGAGCGGCTGTACGAACAACGCAAAGGCGACGATAGCGGCGCCGGCGCGGCTGACGCGATCCCTGCCCAGCGTGAAGCGGTTCAAGACGAGACCCGAGACGATCAGCAAGGCCGCCTGCACGGCAAAGGCGATGGCGAAGTAACGCGCTGCCCAATTGATGGTGTCGTAGCGTTCGACGAGATAGGCCCAGGCCACCCACAGCCAGCAGACGGCGAGCACAGCGGCGATCGCGCGTCCGCGCCAGGCGCCGCCGCGAAACAACAGCACGAGCAGCGCGAGACCAAGCGCGCCGGCTAACAGATGCAGCGGCCAGACGGCGCGATTGTAGAGCGCGAACAGGCGGTAATAGGTGTGCGGCGTAAACAGCAGGAAGTCGGACAGCGAATAAGTCAGCCATACCGACATCAGAAGGTCTCGACCTGCGCGACGATGCGCTTGCGCAAGGTGTCGTCGGGCAGCCGGCCGTAGGAGGCGCCGATATTCTCGCGCACGTGATCGACGCGCGTCGTCGCCGGAATGGCGCAGGTCACGGCGGGATGCGACACGATGAACTTGAGCAGAAGCTGCGCCCAGTTCGTGCAGTCGATCTCCGCCGCCCAGGCCGGCAGCGGATGGCGCTTGGCGCGCCGCACCAGCGGCCCGGAGCGAAACGGCCGGTTGATGATCACCGCAATGTGGCGCTCGCGCGCCAGCGGCAGGATGCGCTGTTCGACCTCGCGGTCGAGGGCGTTGTAAGTGACCTGGATGAAATCGAGCGGCTGCGCCCGCATGACTTGTTCGAATTCATCGTGGCGGCGGCCTTCCGACGTCGTGATGCCGAAATAGCGGATGCGGCCTTTCGCCTTCATCTCGATGAGCATCGGCAAATGCTCCTGCCAGGACAGCAGGTTGTGAACCTGCATCAGGTCGAAGCGCGCGATGCCCCACTTTTTGCGCGATGTTTCAAATTGCGCAGCGCCGCCGGAAGTGGTCCAAACCTTGTCGGCGGAAAAGACCTTGTCGCGGGCGCCGAGTTTCGCGAGGCCGTAGCCGATCGTATCTTGCGAGGAGCCGTACATCGGCGAGGAGTCGATCATGCGGCCGCCGCCGGCGAAGAAGGCGCGCATCACGTCGGCGCAGGCATTGCGCGCCTCCGGATCGTTGCCGACATTGAAGGTGCGCCAACTTCCCAGCCCCACCAGGGGGAGTTGTTCGCTCGATGAGGGAATGACACGCGTGAGCAAGGGCGCGTTCTGCGCTGATGCCAAGCGCGACAAGGCGGCGCCGATGCCGGCGGCGGCCAATGATGTGAGTAAGGCGCGGCGGTCGAGCATCGAGACGGCCTTG
>CAYLMY010000336.1:0-2101 GCA_964384635.1 uncultured Undibacter sp. | reverse complement strand
AACTGGCGTCCGACGACTACAGCGAGGCGCAGCAGGAGGCCTGGGCCTCCGCCGCCGAGGATGAGGCCGGTTTCGGCAACAAGCTCGCCGGCGCGCTCACGCTGATCGCCACCATGGAAGGTTCGCCCGTCGGCTTTGCCTCGCTCGCCGGCAAGGACAAGATCGACATGGTTTACGTGCATCCGGCGGTGTCGGGGCAGGGGGTCGCCGCCATGCTCATCGATGCATTGGAGAAGCTTGCCGCCTCGCGCGGAGCGACAAAGCTCAATGTCGACGCCAGCGACTCAGCGCGCGGCTTTTTCGAAAAGCGCGGCTATGTCGCGCAACAACGCAATACCGTGACGGTCGCCGGAGAATGGCTGGCCAATACCACGTTGCAGAAGCCGCTCGCCGCCGCAGGAGGAGCATCATGACAAAGCCCGATACGCCGTTTCCGCGTCATTGGCTGTACTACATCGCGCTCAAATTCGGCATCTTGATCGCCGCCGTTCTGCTCGCGTTTTATCTCTTCTATCGGATGGCGTGAGCGGCGGCATGAAACGCCATCACATCATCGTTGCGGGCATCGCGGTCGTTGTCGCTATCGCATTGCTGGCAAACTACTATCTCTGGTGAAAGCTGCCATGGCCAAGGAACGCCTCTACCTGTTCGACACCACGCTGCGCGACGGCGCGCAAACCAACGGCGTCGACTTTACGCTGGCCGACAAGCTGGCGATCGCGAACATGCTCGATGGGCTCGGCATCGACTACGTCGAAGGCGGTTATCCGGGCGCCAATCCGGCCGACACCGAGCTGTTCGCCAAAGACCGCAAGCTCAAGACCACCTTCACCGCCTTCGGCATGACGCGGCGACCCGGCCGCTCGGCCTCCAACGATCCAGGCCTTGCCGCGCTGCTCGACGCCCACGCCGACGCCATCTGCTTTGTCGCCAAGGCGTGGGACTACCATGTGAAGGTTGCCCTGGAGACGACTAACGAGGAGAACCTCGCTTCCATTCGCGACAGCGTGCGCGCCGCCAAAGCCAAAGGCCGCGAAGTGCTGCTCGACTGCGAGCATTTCTTCGACGGCTACAAGGCCAATCCCAATTACGCGCTGGCCTGCGCCAAGGCTGCTTATGACGAAGGCGCGCGCTGGGTGGTCTTATGCGACACCAATGGCGGCGCGCTGCCGCACGAGGTCAAAGAGATCGTCGGCGAAGTCTGCAAGGCCATTCCCGGCGACCATGTCGGCATCCACGCCCATAACGACACCGAGCAGGCGGTGGCCAATTCCTTCGCCGCGGTACGCGCCGGCGCCCGCCAGATCCAGGGCACGCTCAACGGATTGGGAGAGCGCTGCGGCAACGCCAATCTCGTCTCGCTGATCCCGACGCTCAAGCTCAAGAAGGAATTCTCGGAAAGGTTCGACATCGCCGTCTCCGACGCCGCGCTGAAGCAGCTCACGCATGTCTCGCACGCACTCGACGAGCGGCTCAACCGCGCGCCCGACCGGCACGCGCCTTACGTGGGTACGAGCGCCTTTGCCACCAAGGCCGGTATCCACGCCTCCGCCATCATGAAGGACCCGGCGACCTACGAGCACGTCAAGCCGGAAACCGTCGGCAACAAGCGCAAGGTGCTGGTGTCGGAGCAGGCTGGCAGATCCAACGTGCTGGCCGAACTTGAGCGCATCGGGCTCAAGGTCGACAAAAACGACGCGCGCATCGGCCGCTTGCTGGAGATCGTCAAGGAGCGCGAAGGCATCGGCTACGCCTATGAAGCGGCGGACGCCTCCTTCGAGCTGTTGGCGCGGCGCACGCTCGGCACCGTGCCGAATTATTTTGACGTCACTCAGTTCGACGTCAATGTCGAGCAGCGCAACAACGCGAAAGGCGAGCGCGTCACCGTCACCATGGCGGTGGTTAAGGTGAGGGTGGGCGACGACAACATGATCTCGGCGGCCGAAGGCAACGGCCCGGTCAACGCGCTCGATCTGGCGCTGCGCAAGGACCTCGGCAAGTATCAGAAATACATCGACGGGTTGAAGCTCATTGACTACCGCGTGCGCATCCTCAATTCCGGTTCCGAGGCGGTGACCCGCGTGCTGATCGAGAGCGAGGA
>CAYLMY010000335.1:0-2111 GCA_964384635.1 uncultured Undibacter sp. | reverse complement strand
GAGCCGGGTGAGGGGGAAGGTGCCTCTCGCTACGCACTTGCCCCCTCACCCGCCCACGCTCGGCTTCGCCTCCGCTCGGGCACCCTCTCCCACAAGGGGAGAGGGTAAGCGCGCCTGCGGCAATGCTCGTATCCGTTCGCCGCTGAAAACCCTCACGCCTCCTTCAATCCCAGCGCCAGATCATTGCCGGTGGCGCCGTAGTATTTGTAGGGCAGGAACTTGCCGCTCATGCCGAGCTTGACGCGGTCGCCCTTGGGATCGCTCTGGCGTCCCACCTCCATGTCGAGGTCGATCGCCGACATGATGCCGTCGCCGAACTCCTCTTCGATCAGCGCCTTCAGCGCCGGGCCGTTAAGCATGATCAGCTCGTAGAAGCGGTAGATCAGCGGGTCGGTAGGCGGCATGGGCGTACCGCGCATCGGCACCTCGTTGAGCAAGACCTGCTCGGACTTGCTGAGGCCGAACAATTTGGCAGCATTGGCCGCCTGCGGTTTGGTCAGTTTCATCTGGCCCAGGATCGCCCCGGTGACCAGGATCGGCGACATGCCGCCGATCTGCTCGCAAATGTATTTCCATGTCCAATCCTTCTCGCGCTTGATGTCGAGAAGCTTCTCGGTGAGATCGGCGCGGGTCATGGCTTACTCCTTATGCGTCCGCATGGGTCACCCCCGGGGTGAAGCAATTTTAGGGCCAGTTGCCTCCTTGGCTTGCCAAAGACCGCCTCACATGCCACCCGAATAGGCATGACGGCTGAGGTGACGATCAGCGATGGCGCGCGGCTCACCCCGCACGCCTTGCGCGCGGCCGTGCTCGGCGAGGTGCATGCGCGGCCGTTCACGGCCATCGAGACGCCGCGGCGCATCCTGCATTTCGCCTTCGATACCGTGGGCGAGGGGGCCAAGCTCGACCGCGCAGCGCTCGCCGATTTCTGCGCCCGCCGCGGGCTGGAGCCGCTGAAGGAAGGGGCCAAGCACCACCGCGTCACGCTCGGCGGCGCTACTCTGCGCTGGGAGCAGCATTCCGAATTCACCACCTATACCTGGGAGCTGCCCTCGGAATCGTCCGTGCCGTTCCATCCCGCCGCCTCTTCACTCGCGGCACCGATGGCCAGCCTTCCGCAACCCGGCCCGCTGCTGGTGGCGCTCGACCTGCATCTGCTGGCGGACAATAAAAAGAAGAAAATCGCGATCGAAAAGCTGTTCGACCGCGCCAGCCTGGCGGTGGCGGAGAATTCCGACGGCAACGCGCTGTTCGCCACCGACTTCCAAGCCGATCCGTCCGGTTTCGTGCGCGTGCTGGTGCTCGACCGCGGGCTCGGGCCAGAACGGGCCGGCGCCATGGTCCAGCGCATCATCGAGCTGGAAACCTACCGCACCCTGGCGCTGCTCGGCTTGCCCGAGGCGCAGCGCCTGATGCCGTCGATCAACCGCATCGAGACGCGGCTGGCCGAAGTGACCGACGAGATGCGGCACGCCGGCAAGCTGATCGACAATCAGCGCCTGCTTGAGGAATTGACCGAGCTCGCGTCCGAGCTGGAGGCGGGCGCGGCCGCCAGCCTATTCCGCTTCGGCGCCAGCCGCGCCTATCACGAGATCGTGCAGCTGCGCCTCGCCACCATCGGCGAGCGCAAGGTCGAAGGCCTGCCCACCTGGTCGTCGTTCCTGGCGCGGCGCATGTCGCCGGCCATGCGCACCTGCGCCACCACCGAGGCACGCCAGGCCGACCTGTCGGAGAAGCTGGCGCGCGCGGCCAACCTTCTGCGCACACGCGTCGACGTCGAGCTCGAGCGGCAGAACCGCGATCTGCTCAAATCGATGAACGACCGCACGCGGCTGCAACTGCGCCTGCAGACCACGGTCGAGGGCTTGTCGGTGGCGGCGGTGAGCTACTACGTGGTCGGTCTGTTCGGCTATCTGATGAAGGGCCTGCACGATGAAGGCGTGCCAGTGGACATTTCGCTCGCCACCGCGCTGTTCGTGCCGGTCGCCGTGCTTGCCATCTGGTTCGTGGTGCGGCGCATCAGGCGCAAGCACATCGCTGGGGCGGAGTAATTCAATACGGCACATCGCCGAGGCATACTCTCTTTACCCTCTCCCCTTGTGGGAGAGGGT
>CAYLMY010000334.1:0-2128 GCA_964384635.1 uncultured Undibacter sp. | reverse complement strand
TGTCGGCGCTCTTGGCGGTGAGGATCAGGCTGTCGCCGCCCGGCCGGTTGTTGGGGTCTAGCATCTCAAACTGTCGTCCCCGCGAAGGCGGGGACCCATACTCCCTGCCCTCTCGATAGTACACGGCGTATGGGTCGCAGCTCGCGCGCGCTTCGCGCGCTTGGCCGGGACGACAGAAAGCGACAATGCACGTTCACGTGCCGGCGAGCGGATCGGGGCCGTACTGGTTCGGTCCCGGCTGCCCGACGCGCAGATAGACCAGCGCCATCTGCACGATCCATACGATCAAGGCCAGCCCCCAGAGCACCTCGGCCAGCAGCCAGGCGAACGTCACGCCGATGAACGAGCCGGCGGTGAACAACGCCGCCAGCAGCATCGGGATCACGTTGAGCAGGCTCCACCAGCCGTGATAGCCGAGATCGTGAAAGCGTTTGAAGCTTATGCAGATCGACGCCCAAGCCAATGCCAGCGACATCAGGAAACCGAGGAAGGGGATCCAGCCAAGCACGAGACTGCAAACGACGATCGGCAGCACGCCGTGCAGCCAGAATTGCAGGCGCGAGATGCGTCCCGCCGGCGACGTGAACAGCGTGATCCAATAGTCGAGCGGCGGCAGCGAGGAGAGCGAGGCCGCATAGGGCGACGGGCCAGCAGCGGCGTAGGCGGGCGTAGTGGCGCCATAGCCCGCCGGCTGCGGCGCGGCGTTGGGCGGGGCGGCATTGGAGAGGATGAAGATGTCCACCGGCTGGCCTTCCCACATCTGGAAATCGACGCTTTGGCCGACCAGCGCGCGGCCATTGCGAATTTCGCTGGTCCAGTAGCTGTAGCGCTGCCCGTCCTCGGCTTCGACCTGCCCATAGGTTCCGTCGGGCGCAATCCCCAGAATGACTCCGCGCATCCGCCACCCCTTTGCAACAGCGCCGAAACGATAGCGCGCCGCCGCCCGGCGCTGTCAAGCATCAGGCCGCGCCCTCATCTGGCATCTTGATCTGTCGTCCCCGCGAAAGCGGGGACCCATAGTCCCTGCCCTGCCGATAGTACACGGCGTATGGGTCCCGGCTCGCGCTCGCTGGCGCTCGCTTGGCCGGGACGACAAGAAATTAGGCCGCGCCTTTCAACCGCTCCAGCGCCTCGGCGAACTTGGCTTTGCGGGCGAGCGCCTCCGCGCGTTTTTCTTTTTCCTCTTCGACCACCTCTTTCGGCGCGCGCGCGACGAAATTGGCGTTGCCGAGCTTGGCGTCGACGCGGGCGATGTCGGCGTCGGCCTTCTGCATCTCCTTGGCAAGCCGCGCGCGCTCGGCGGAAAGATCGATGACGCCTTTGAGCGGCAGCGCCGCTACCTCGCCGCGCACCACCAGCTGCACGGAGCCCTGCGGCGCCGCGTCGGTAGCAGAAATCTCGGAGACGCGTGCGAGCCGCTTGATGAATTCGGCCCAGCGTTCGGCGCGCTGCTTCGTTTCGGCGGAGACCGCGGCCAGCACCAGCGGGATTTGCGCGCTGATGTTCATCTCGGCGCGCACCGAGCGGATGGCGGTGATGAGATCGATCACCCAGCCGATCTCGGCCTCGGCTTTATCGTCGGCCAAGCCCTCAAGCGACGGCCATTTGCTCAGCGCCAGCAGCTCGGCGCGTTTGGGCGCCGCGGTCACCGCCCACAATTCTTCGGTGACGAACGGCATGAACGGGTGCAGCAATTTCAGGATTTCATCGCGCGCCCAGGCGACCATGGCCTGCGTTTCGCGTTTCGCATTCGCGTCGTCGCCGGTAAGCAACGGCTTCGCCAGCTCCAGATACCAATCGCAATAGATATTCCAGACGAAGCGATAGGCCGCGGCGGCGGCATCGTTGAAGCGGTAGGCGGTGATCGCCTCGGTGATTTCGGCGACCGCCTTGGCGGTCTCGTGCGCGATCCAGCGGTTGAGCGTCTGCTTGGCCGACTTTGGATCGAAATCGGAAACGGCGGCACATTCGTTCATCTCGGCAAAGCGCGCGGCGTTCCACAGTTTGGTCGCGAAATTGCGGTTGTTCTCCACGTCCTGCGGGCCGAGCCTGATGTCATGACCTTGCGCCGCTCCGCGCGCAAGCGTGAAACGCAACGCATCCGCGCCGTATTGGTCGATGACGCCGA
>CAYLMY010000333.1:0-2129 GCA_964384635.1 uncultured Undibacter sp. | reverse complement strand
GCGCCGACGAATTTGAGCGTGGCGATCGAGCGCACCTTGTCCATGGTCAAGGTATAGACGATCAAGGCGATGATCACCGCCGATACGATGATCAGCAGCACCATGATCAGCCGCTGCTGGTTGCGCGCCTTCTCGATGACGAACTTGCTCAGCAAGGTTTCCTGCTGGTCTTGCGTGAGCGTAGTGAGGTGCTTCCAGCGCGAGAGCGCGGCGGCGACTTCCTTGACCGGAACGTAGGGCGATACCTTGGCGATGACGGCATTGATCTGATCGTTGGATTGCAACGCGCCGCCGCGCGCGGCCTCGCGCCGCGAGGCCGGCGGCGCCAGCTCGAACTGCAATCCTTGCGCGTCGCGCAAGGTAATGTAGCCGACGGGATCGCCCGACGCGGTCACCTCTTTGTTCATCAGGCCGACGACCGTGAACCTGTGCCCGTGCGTGCCGAGCGGCACTTGCTGGCCAACTTTTAGACCGGCGGAGCGGTCGACGATCATCTCATAATGGTCGCGCAGGATTTCGCGCCCCGCCACCAGCTTGCGGGGGCCGCCGGGCCGGCCCGGCTCGAAGCCGATCAGGAACAGCCGGAGCGGCTTGCCGTTGAGCTCGGTCTGCACCGATTGATAGGTGACGGAGCCGGCGCGTTCCACGCCATAGACGCGGCTGACCAGTTCGCGCGTGTCGCCGGGAATGCGCGAGGATTCCGCGAACGGGCCGTTGGTGCCGGCCTCCACCACCCAAAGGTCGGCATTGGCCGCGCGCGCCTGCCGCAGCGCGTCGTCGATCAGCCCGCCATAGACACCGGTGATCACGATCACGATGCCGAGCAGCAGACTCAATCCGAAATTGGTCAGCACGAAGCGCAGCAGATTGTGCTTGATGTCCCGGTAGGCGAGATTCATCGCTTCGGCTCGCTGGCGATGGTGGCCGCCCGGCCGGCGCGCAAGCCGCTGCGCAATTGCGTGACCACCAGCGCCTTTGCTGGCACGCCGCCGGTGATTTCATAGCGGCCGTCGAGCAGCCGGTGGCCGAGCGTCACCTCGCGCTGTTGCAGATGCCCGTCTTCGACGGTCCACACCGTTCCACGATCCTTGCTGAGGCCGATGATCGCCGCCTCCGGCACCAGCAAGGCGCGCGGCAGCCGCACGGTGGTGATGTAGACTTCGGCCTGCTCGCCGAGATTGGCATTGGCCGGGATCGGATCGAAGGCGATCTCGACCCGGCGCTCTTCGTTGACGCGGTCGCTCTCCGGCTCGATGCGGGCGACATGACCTTTGTGGCGCGCGCTCGGATGCGAGCGCAGCACGATCTCCGCCGGCTCGCCGACCTTGATCTCGCCCGCCTTGCTCTCGTCGATGAAGGCGAGCACCCAGATCGTTTTCGGATCGATGAGCGTGAACACCGGCTCGCCGCTGCCGAGGGCTGCGCCGAGCTCCTTCAGCCGCCCCGTCACCATGGCGTCGTAGGGCGCCGTCAGCGTGTGGAAGTCGAGCGTCGCCAGTTCCTGCTGCTGCTGCGCCTGGGCGTCGCCGACTGCGGCCTGCGCTACCAGCACCTCGCTTTTCGCCAGGTTCACGTCGGCGAGCGCGGTTTCTTGCGCGGCCTGCGCGTTCTCCCCGGTTTCGACCGAGGCTGTCTTGCTTTGCACCAGCGCCTGCCGGCGCTCGTTGATGCGCTTGGCATTGTTGTAATTGGTCAGCGACTTCTGCACGCTGGCATTGGCCTTCTGGACATTGGCTTCGGCTTGCTGCACCGCCGCCGCGGCGCGGGCGGCGCGCGCCCGCTGTTCGCGATCATCGAGGCGGGCGAGCACCGCACCCTTGGCAACGCGCTCGCCGACATCCGCCCGCAGATCGACCAACACGCCGGAAACCTTGAAGCCGACCTTGGAAGTGACGCGGGCCTCGACGGTGCCGAGCCCGAAGACCTGCACCGCCACATTGGCGGCGGGATGCGACACGGCCACTTTGACCGGACTAAAAAATCGGGCCCACGCGCCGAAGGCGGCGGCAACGACCAGCGCCAGCACCGCGGCTATTAGAAAGAGGCGCCGGCGGTTCGCCGGGCGCGGGGCCTGCGTGCCCTGTTCGCCGGGAGCGGCGTTCACTGTCGGCTTTGCGGTTGCGAGCATC
>CAYLMY010000332.1:0-2136 GCA_964384635.1 uncultured Undibacter sp. | reverse complement strand
TGTAAAATTCCGAGGGCAGAAACTGGGTCATGCCGATGGCGCCGCCCCAGGACGAACGCATGAACCCGCGCGGCACGCCGTCCTGCAACATCTTCAAGGCGTGCAGGAATTCGTTGCGGAAGAAGTCCTTGCGCTTGCCGACATAGGCTTGCGTCGCCAGCACGCGGATGGCGTCGTGGTTGAGCGTGTAGCCGCCGTAGTCGGTCTCGCGCGCCCAGATCGCCAGCACGACGTTGCCCGGCACGCCGAACTGTTTTTCGATGCGCGCGAGCACGTCATGATATTGCGCGGCAAGCTGCTTGCCCTTCGTGGCGAGCCGATCGAAGCTGCGTTCGCGCAGATATTGTCCTGGCGTCTGCACGAATTCCGGCTGGCCCGGCGGCGGTTTTTCGGGCTTACCGGGAATGGCGAGATCGGGCAGCGAGTAGTCCGGTTCCAGTCCGCGCGTGGCCTTGTCGAATGTGGCGCGCGAGACGCCGAGTTTGTGCGCATCGAGCCAGGTCGATTGCAGCCAGTGCTGGAAAGCGGCGTCGGCGAAGGCCGGCGACGCAAACGCGATCATTGCAATTAGGATCAGAGCCAACCGCATGTTCGTCATACCCGGCCTTGTGCCGGGCATCCACGCCTTCGAATCATGGCAGCCTAAAGGCGTGGATGGCCGGGACAAGCCCGGCCATGACAAGGACACCCGCCGCGGGAATATGCGCCCAATGACAAATCAGTTAATGACAAAGCGAGAACTATAAAAATCCACGGACGACAACATCTGCTCACCGATTTACCCGGAACTTTTGCGATCCTTCTTCGCTTGGATTCACCCTGTCCCTGCTAGGAAGGACACAGATACTTGCTTTGCAATCAAAGTTTTTGTAGCGACGGCATGGTAGTTGAGTGCCAAAATGTCGATCGAAAAGCGCAAACACCCTCGTTACAAGCTTGGTCTTCCGGCCTGTGTGACCTGGCCGAGACCGGTGCCGTGCATCATTTCCGATGTATCGGCAACCGGCGCGCGGCTGGCCACAGAATATGTGGACTTATTGCCGAACGAATTCGACTTGGCGCTGAACGCTGACATCATGCGAAAGTGCAAAGTTGTCTAGCGCAAGAACAACGAAGTCGGCGTTAAATTTCTTCCGGCCCCTAAATATCGTCTGAACGCCGGCGAGTCCATTCAGGGCTAGCACAGGCGTCACCGCGAAAACTTCTTGTACTTCAGCCTATGCGGAATAACGGAATCCGTCCCCAGCCGCCGCATCTTGTCGGTCTCATAGTCCTGGAAGTTGCCCTCGAACCATTCGACGTGGCTTTCGTCCTCGAACGAGAGCATGTGCGTGGCGATGCGGTCGAGGAACCAGCGGTCGTGGCTGATGATGACGGCGCAGCCGGCGAAATCCTCCAGCGCCTCTTCCAGCGCGCGCAGCGTGTCGACGTCGAGGTCGTTGGTCGGCTCGTCGAGCAGCAGCAGGTTGGCGCCGGAGCGCAGCATCTTGGCGAGATGCACGCGGTTGCGCTCGCCGCCCGACAGCGTGCCGACCTTCTTCTGCTGGTCGGCGCCCTTGAAATTGAACGAGGCGCAATAGGCTCTGCTGTTCATCTCCTTCTTGCCGAGCAGGATGATGTCCTGGCCGTTGGAGATTTCCTCCCACACCGTCTTCTTGCCGTCGAGTGAGTCGCGCGACTGGTCGACATAACCGAGATGGACGCTCTCGCCGATCTTGATGGTGCCTTTGTCGGGTTTTTCCTGGCCGGTGATCATGCGGAACAGCGTGGTCTTGCCGGCGCCGTTGGGGCCGATGACGCCGACAATACCGCCGGGCGGCAGCTTGAAGGTCAGGTCGTCGATCAAGAGATTGTCGCCGAAGCCTTTGGTCAAGTGCTCGAAGTCGACCACGTTTTGGCCGAGCCGCTCGGCCACGGGAATCGTGATCTGCGCGACCGTATTCACCTTGGCATTGGCGATCTTGAGCAGCTCGTCATAGCGCTCGTAGCGCGCCTTGGATTTGGCCTGCCGCGCCTTGGGCGAGGATGAGATCCATTGGCTCTCGCGCTCCAGCGTGCGCCGGCGCGCCTCGTCCTCGCGCCCTTCCTGCTCCATTCTCTTTTGTTTCTGATGGAGCCAGGAGGTGTAATTGCCCT
>CAYLMY010000331.1:0-2141 GCA_964384635.1 uncultured Undibacter sp. | reverse complement strand
GCGGCGCGCGAGGATCCGGTAAGATCGGGTTCTATTTATTGCTCAAATCCCCAGCATGGCCGGCGAGAATTGGAATGTGACGGCGTCTTGCGCGCAGTCCTGGCGGCAGGCGCCGCAGTGCCAGCATTCGTCCGGATATCTAATCACCGCAATCCCGTCCTCCATGTGGATGACGTCGAGCGGGCAATAAAGCGCGCAGAGTTCGCAGCCATTGCACTTGCCCTTGTCGATGACGGCGGTCATGACTTCCACTCCCTCTCAGGCGGCATAGGGCAAGCGCTCGAAGCGGGTGGCGACACCGTTCTCGCCATCTTTGCGCACGACCACCAGCCCGCACATGTCCTCGTTCGTTTCCGGATAGTCGGAGCGATAATGGTAGGGGATGAAGCGGGATTCCTTTCGCGCCAGCGCCGCATGGGCGACGATCTTGGCCACCGAATGGATATTCATGGCTTCGTGGCAACGCATCAATTCGTGCGGGTTGTTGGCCTTCAGTCCGTCGCGGTAGTGGTCGAGCGCATCGAGTTTGGCGATCGCCGACGTCAGGCTCACCTCGCTCTTGTACGGCCCGAAATGATCGGTCGTGATGATGCGCACGATGTTTTCGAATTCGCCGGGCGCCACGCCGGCATTGCGCATCAGCGGCGCGAACACGCGCCCGCGCTCGTCTTCCAATTCCGTCGCCTTGAGCGGCCGCAGCTGCGCGACTTTGGCGGCGTAGCGCGCCGCGTGCTTGCCGGCGGCATAGCCACCGGCCATGCACATGTGTAGGCAGCCCATCTGGTCGGACGCATCGCCGGCGGCGAAAATTCCAGGAATGTTGGATGCGCAAGTTTCGTCGATCTTGATGCCGCTGCCGCAGAGTTCGGACGGCCGCGCCTGCATCGGCTCCGATACCGACATCTCGATCAGAGCTCCCTCGCGGTCGTAGCCCTTGGCCTTGAGGAATTCGGGCAACGTGTCCTTGTCAATGCCGAGCAGCGAGAACAGGTGAGCCAAGTCGTTGGCCGAGAGATGCCGCACATCGACATAGATCGGCCCGCGTCCGGCGCGCACCTCTTGTAGCGCGCCCCACACCATCATGTTGCGCGGCGCCTTGTCGCCCATCGGGTGGTAGTCAGTCATAAACGGCCGGCCGAGGCCGTTGACGAATTTCCCGCCCATGCCGAAAAAGGCATTGAAGCCGGGCGCGCTGAAGCCTTTCGGCACGATGGTCATGCGCACGTATTCGACGTTGGCAAGCTCGACGCCGACATCGAATGCGGCTCGGTGCAGGTCGCCGGTATTGGCCGGGCAATACCAGAGATTGAACGGATTGCCGGTCTGGGTCTTGAACATGCGGTTGGTGTTGCCGGTGGCGATGACGGCTGCCTTGGTTTGGATCTCGTAGAAATCGCCATTGCGAATGTCGTAGCCGGCGAGACCCGCCAGTTCGCCGTTGTGCAAATAGAGGTTGCTGACCTGCACGCGGTTGATGGTGCGGATGTGTTTTTTCTTGATCTGGAAAGCCATTTTCGGCTTCAGCAGCTTGCCGTCGAAATTAATCGCGATAGGGCCGGGCTGTCCGAGCGCCTGGGTGCGTAGGATTGTCCCATCCGGTTGATGCAAGGAAACGCCCATGCTTTCGGTGCGTTCCATGGCCGGGATCAACTCGTCGCAGAATACTTTTTCATGAATTTTGATATTGGCGGCGCCGCGGGCGACCTTGCTCACATAAGCCAGATAGGCATCGCGCGTATCCCACGGCTCGCCGGTGTTCAGATAGGCAAAGAAGTGATCAATGCCTCCGGCGATGGCGCCGCTGCGTTGAATGTGCGCCTTGTCGACCACCAGCACGTCGGCGCCCATTTCGGCGGCGGCGAGGGCAGTGTTGAGACCGGCGGTGCCGCCGCCAATCACCACCACATCGGCTTTGACCCGGTGAATTTCGCTGCCAAAAATTGCCGCCATGTCAGCACCTTCGTCAGCATCCTCGCTTCGATCGTCAAAGAATTATGTTTTAAGCATCACGAACGAGCCTTAACCAATATCAAGGTGATGGTAGAAGGCCTAACTCACCCTTCTCGACCGGCCGGACGCCCAAATCCGTGGCGTGGACGGCTTACCGGCACGCCAGGCCGTCCGAGGGGCGTTTGAGGGTC
>CAYLMY010000330.1:0-2151 GCA_964384635.1 uncultured Undibacter sp. | reverse complement strand
GCCGGCGTAGCTCAGCGGTAGAGCATCCGCTTCGTAAGCGGGTGGTCGGGGGTTCAAATCCCTCCGCCGGCACCAGCATTCTAAGCCGGATCGTTCAGGCACCATCAGGCGTTTGCGCCAAGTGACGCCGACGAGGGCGGACAAAAATGGATGACGCTCGATGACATCAGCGGCCAGCGGCACCGCATTCGTTACCGGCGCTGCAACTGGGATCGGTTACGTCATTGCCTGCGACTTGGCGCGTGCGGGTTACGATCTCGCGGTCTCGAGCCGCGAGATCGGGCGGCTCGACGAACTGTTGCGCGATCCGGCCGTACAGGGCCGCAAGGTGGTTCCGGTGCAACTCGATTTGCGGGTCGAGGCCGATATCACGAAAGGATTCGGCGCTGCGGTCGATGCGTTCGACGACATCGACGTCCTGGTCAACAATGCCGGCCGTGCACTGATCAAGCCTGCGGTCGACGTCGCCTGGGGCGATTGGGACGACGTCGTCGCCATCAACCTCAAAGGCGCGTATTTTCTGTCACAGAAATTCGCCGCCCTTTGCATTAACCGCAACCGTCCCGGTTGCATCGTGAACATCGCCTCGACCCACGGTCTGACCGGATTTGCCGGCCGCTCGGTCTATGGAATTGCCAAGGGCGGGCTGATCCAGATGACCCGGATGCTGGCGATCGAATGGGCCGGCCATAACATTCGGGTCAATGCGGTCGCGCCGTCGACCGCGCTCACGCCCTCGCGCCTGAAGGCGCTCGATCCGCAGGCGCGCGAGCGAATGCTCGCCCGCATTCCGCTCGGCCGCTTCATCACGCCGGAGGAGGTGGCTGCGGCAGTCTGCTTCCTCGCCAGTCCCGGCGCGGCCTCGATCACCGGCCAGACGCTTGCCTTAGATGGCGGACTGACCGCGGCTTAGCCGAAGACGGGAATTCGCCAACCGGAGACGCTGGCTTGAAGATCGGAATTTTGCTCGGCGACGATATCGGGCACGAAGTTGTCCCCGAATGCGTCAAGGTGATGAAGGCGGGCGCGGCCCGCACCGGTCTCGCCATCGAATGGCAGCAATTGCCGATCGGCAAGCACGGGCACGAGCAGCACGGTGATACGCTGCCGGCCGTGACTGAAAAGGCGCTATGGGAGCTCGACGGCTGGATCATGGGGCCGATCGGGCACGCCGCCTATCCGCGCAACGACCCCACCTGGGTCATGCCGCCGGTGCGCAAGAAGTACGATCTGTTCGCGGCCGTGCGCCCGTCCCGCTCTTATCCCAACGTGGCGTCGATCCATAAGGACGTGGACATCGTGTTCGTGCGCGAAGTCTCCGAAGGGATGCTCTATTCGGAAACGGTGGTGGCCGGCTCCGGTGAATTCCGCCCCAACGACGACATCACCGTCGCCATGCGCGTCATTACGCGCAAGGGATCGAACCGGGTCGCGCGCGAGGCGTTCGAGATCGCCCGCACCCGCAAACGCAAGAAGGTCACCGCCGCGCACAAGGAGCCGGTGTACCGGCTGGCTTGCGGCATGTTCGCCGAGGAATGCCGCAAGGTGGCGCACGAATTTCCCGATGTAGAATTCGATGAAGTGTTGATCGATTCGATCTCGATGAAATTGGTTACCAACCCGCAGCGCTTCGACGTCATCGTCACCACCAATCAGTTCGGCGATATCCTTACCGACATCGGCGCAGGGCTGGTGGGCGGGCTTGGCCTCGCGCCCGGCCTCTGCGTCGGCGAGCGGCAGGCGATGGCGCAGGCCACCCACGGCTCGGCGCCGGACATCGCCGGCCGCAATATTGCCAATCCCTATGCCATGATCATGTCCGGGCAGATGCTGTTGGCGTGGCTCGGCCGCAAACGCAACGAGCCGAAAGCGGTGGATGCCGCGCAGCGCATTCAGAACGCCGTCGAAAAGGTTGTTGCCGAAGCCAGGCATCTGACCGCGGATCTCGGCGGCAAGGCCAGCACGCAGGAAATGGGCGACGCCATCGCCGAAGCCGTGCAGTAATATCGCGCGATTATACCGGATACAGCCAAAAAGAACGTCAAAGCCGAAGGCAAGTGAAATGTACAATCTTCATCTCAGCGCCGAACAGCTGGAAATCCGCGACACGGTTCGCGACTTCGTCGAACGCGAGATCAAGCCGGTCATGCT
>CAYLMY010000329.1:0-2152 GCA_964384635.1 uncultured Undibacter sp. | reverse complement strand
TGTAGTTGACCGCGTCGTAGCGCGTCATGTCCTGCTCTTGCAGGAAATAGGCGGCGTGACTCTCGCGCTCGGCGAAGATCGCCACCAGCACGTTGGCGCCGGTGACTTCCTCGCGGCCGGACGACTGCACGTGAATGACCGCGCGTTGGATCACGCGCTGGAAGCCGGCCGTGGGCTTGGAGTCCTCGGCGCCGTCCGTGATCAGGTTCTCCAACTCGGATTCGAGATAGGCGACCAGGCTGCGCCGCAACTTGTCGAGGTCGACATTGCACGCGCGCATCACCGCGGAGGCGTCCTGATCATCGATCAGCGCCAGCAACAGATGCTCGAGGGTCGCGTATTCGTGGTGGCGCTCATTGGCGAGAGCGAGCGCCCGGTGGAGAGATTGCTCGAGGCTGCGCGAGAAGGTTGGCATTCAGAGTTCCGTTTTCATTTGTATTGGACGCCCCCCAGACTCACTTTTTTTCCATCACGCATTGCAGAGGATGCTGATGTTTGCGCGCAAAGTCCATAACCTGCGTCACTTTTGTCTCCGCTACCTCATAAGTATAGATGCCGCATTCGCCGATACCATGGTGATGCACATGCAACATAATTCGTGTGGCGGCTTCGTGATCCTTGCTGAAGAAGCGCTCCAGCACGTGCACGACGAACTCCATCGGCGTGTAGTCGTCGTTGAGGATGAGCACGCGGTACATGCTCGGCCGCTTGGTCTGCGGCTTGGTCTTGGTGATGACCGCGGTGCCGGGCCCGCCCGGCTCGCCTTTGCGCTTGCGGTCGTCATCAGCCATGCGCGGTGACGCCCGGCCCAGGAGGGCTCCTGCCGTTGGGGTCGGAAGTCTGTCGTTCTTGGCGGTCGACGTCATGGCACGGCCGAGCAGTCCTGGAACCTAATATTCGTGGGGCGAGCCCCGGCGCACCGTCCCAGCCACCATCATAAAGACCTCGGGCCTGCCATTCCAAGCCAGCATTTTGCCCCGTTCCGGGACAGCGGGAGCCGGGTTCCGGCCGACCCCGCCGTATCCCCTCAGATAGCCCTTGATTATCTGACCACAACCGGTTTGCGGACAATCCGAAGCGAATTGTCCCCAAATTCACCCGGCCATTCTCACGCTATTTCAACACCCGCACAGGCATACCTTTGCGGCAATGCCGCTTATCGTTTTCCTCATGAAAGGGCGACTTCTATGCTGCTAGCCCGCTTTTGGAACAATCGCCGCGGGGGCGTTGCCCCGATGGTAGCGCTAACGATCGTCCCGCTGATCGGCGCCGTCGGCGCCGCCGTCGATTACACCCGCGCCAGCGCGGCGCGTACCGCCCTCCAGGCCTCGCTTGATTCGACCGCCCTGCTGTTGTCGAAGACGGCGGCGAATCAAACCCCCGCCGAGCTGCAGGTCTCGGCGACCGACGCCTTCAACGCGATGTTCCACCGGTCCGACGTCCAGAACGTCGCGGTCACCGCGAACTATTCTTCAGTCGCCGGTTCCAAGGTCACGCTCGCCGGCAGCGCCACCGTCCCGACCGATTTTCTCAATGTCCTCGGTTTCAGCGCGATCAATATTTCCGCGACGACGACCACGACCTGGGGCAACACCAGGCTGCGGGTGTCGCTAGTGCTCGACAATACTGGTTCGATGGCGAACGACGACAAGATGATAGCGCTCAAGGCCGCCTCGCATAATCTGCTCGACCAACTCAAGGCCGCCATCATCGACCCGGAAGATGTCTATGTTTCGATCATTCCGTTCAACAAGGACGTGAACGTCGGCGCCAGCAATTACGATCAGTCCTGGCTGAGCTGGGATCTGTGGGAAGCCGCGAACGGAACCTGCAGCAACACGTATTATCACAGCCAAGGTTCCTGCACGTCGCACGGCAGTACCTGGACACCGGCGACTCACAGCACCTGGAACGGCTGCGTCACCGACCGCGACCAGAATTACGACACCACCAACGATGCGCCGGTCGCCGGCAGCACGCTGTATCCGGCCGAGCAGTACTCGTCATGCCCGACCCAGTTGATTGAGCTCTCCAACGACTGGACCGCGCTTTCGAGCAAGATCGACGACATGCAGCCGCAAGGCAATACCAACCAGGCGATCGGCTTGCAGTTGGGCTGGCAATCGTTGACGGCGGCGCCCTTCACCGTTCC
>CAYLMY010000328.1:0-2158 GCA_964384635.1 uncultured Undibacter sp. | reverse complement strand
GCCGCGGCCATGCCCTCGACACCATCCACCGCTGAAATGATAGTGGCCACTCAATCGCCGCCTCCGGAGGCCTTCCATGCTCAGCTTCGTCCGCGCCGTGTTTTCGGCCGCGCTCATCGCCTTCGCTTTGGTGCCGGCCGCGGGCGCCGACAAGGCCTTCCAGCGCAGCGACCTCGATGACGCCGCCATCAAACTCGAAGCGCAGATCAAGCACGACGCCGGCACGGTGACCAAATCGCTTGCGAGCCTACGCCAGCAGGCCGACGCCGCCTTTCAGAAGCGCGACTTCCGCACCGGCATGCTCGTCCTCGGTCAAATGGTCACCGCCGCGCCCAACGACGCGGCGAGCTGGTTGCGGCTCGCCCGCACGGTGCGCCAGATCGGGCCGCGCGACGCCCGCGAAAAAGCGCTGCTGCTCGACCGCGCCTCCACCGCCGCCTACATCGCCTATCGGCGCGCCACCGACCGCGGCGTCGAAGCCGACAGTCTGGCCCTGCTCGGGCAGACGCTGGCCGATCGCCAACTCTGGCGGCCGGCGCTCGATACCATGCGGCTGTCGCTTGCATTGCGCGAAACCGCCGACCTGCGCGGCCAATACGAGAAGCTGCGCGTCGCGCACGGCTTCCGGCTCTTGGATTATTCCGTCGACTCCGACGCCGTCTCGCCGCGCGCCTGCTTCCAGTTCTCGGAAGAGCTGCCGCGGCGCACCGACTTCTCGCCCTTCGTGGCAGTCGAGGGGCAGGCGAAGCCTGCGGTCTCGGCGAGCGACAAACAGCTGTGCGTGGAAGGCTTGAAGCACGGCGAGCGCTACCAGATCACGCTGCGCGCGGGGCTGCCCTCGACGGTGCGTGAGACGCTGGCGAAATCGGCCGACTTCACCATCTTCGTGCGCGACCGCAAGCCGTTCGTGCGCTTTTCCGGCAAGGCCTATGTGCTGCCGCGCACCGGCCAGCGCGGCATTCCGGTGCTCAGCGTCAATACCGGCGCGGTCAAGCTGACGGTCTATCATGTCGGCGACCGCAACCTCATCGACACCGTGCTCGGCTACCAGTTCCAGCGCAACTTAAGCCGCTACCAGGCGCAGAATCTGGCCAACGAACGCGGCGTCAAGGTGTGGAGCGGCGAACTTACCGTCGAGCAGAAGCTCAATACGGAAATCACCACCGCGTTCCCGGTCGACAAGGCGCTCGGCAATCTCAAAGCTGGCGTCTACGTCATGACCGCGACGCCAAAAAATCTCATCACCGACGACTACGGCGCGCTCGCCACCCAATGGTTCATCGTGTCCGATCTGGGCCTCACCGCCTATAGCGGCCATGACGGCGTTAACGTCTTCATTCATTCGCTGGCGAGCGCCGCGCCGCTGGGGTCGGTCGAAGTCCGGCTGATCGCGCGCGACAATGAAGTGCTCGGCGTCGGCCACACCGACAGCAACGGCTTCCTGCATTTCGCCGCCGGTCTTGCGCGCGGCGAGGGCGGGCTTGCTCCGGCGGCGATCGTCGCCAGCGTCAAGGGCGATTACGCGTTTCTCAGCCTGAGAGCGTCGGGCTTCGATCTGTCCGACCGCGGCGTCGGCGGGCGTCCGGCGCCGGCCGGGCTTGATGCCTTCGTCTTTACCGAGCGCGGCGTCTACCGCAGCGGCGAGACCGTGCATATCACGAGCCTGCTACGTGACGGGCAGGGGATCGCCGCGCCGGCGGTGCCGCTGACCCTGGTGATGGAGCGGCCGGACGGCGTCGAATACCGCCGTGCGTTGGTCAAAGATGAAGGGCTCGGCGGCCGCTCTTGGGACGTGCCGCTCGTCTCGTCGGCCATGTCCGGGACGTGGCGGGTGCGCGCTTTTACCGATCCCAAGCGCGAACCGGTCGGCGAGAGCACCTTCATGGTCGAGGACTATGTGCCCGACCGCATTGAATTCGATCTCGCGTCGGCCGCCGCGGCGATTTCGCCCAATGCGCCGGCGACGGTGAGCGTCGACGGTCATTTTCTTTATGGCGCGCCGGCGTCCGACCTGGAGCTCGACGGCTCAGTGACGATTGGCGCCGCCAAGGAGCGGCCGGGCTTTGCCGGCTACGCCTTCGGCGTTTTCGACGATGACGTGACCGCGGTGCGCCAGGAGCTCAACGAGCTGCCGAATACCGATGCCGCCGGCAAGGCG
>CAYLMY010000327.1:0-2174 GCA_964384635.1 uncultured Undibacter sp. | reverse complement strand
AGCGCCGGAAAATTCCCCAGCGTGAAGCGCCGCAGACGGCCGCCGGTGCGATAAAACAGCGACCAGGACTTGTGACCGCCGGCGGTTACCCGCAGCGCCAGGCTGCCAAAAGAGGCGTCGAAATACTCCACCCGCCCGCTCGCCGGTGGCTTTACCCGCTCCGCAAACAGATCGGTGATCTTCCTGGTCGGCATGGGCCAATTTCTGTTGCGGCGGATTTCAGTTGTGGGCCGTTTTCGGGGTAACGCCGGGGTAACGTCACCCCGGCGTTACCCCGGGAAATGTTATGAACGTTTCAGTACAATGCAAGAACAGCAAATTGCAGTCAACTCATTGTCTACAAAAGATTATTTGAAACGGAATGCAATGCTATGAACGAGGCGACCTCCTGTCTTCTAAGCTGGGGGTCGCTGGTTCGAATCCAGCCGGGGTCGCCAGTTTCCTCAAGCTTTCTATGGATTTAGGCCAGTTTGGCAGCCGCGATGAGCGGCCGGTGCAACCCAAATTTAACCCGTTTGGCACACACCAATGCGGAACCTGACGATTGTCCGCAGCCGCCTGCATCGCATTCGTTTGCCATGACCGAAACGCCCACCCCAGCACCGCCCGAAACCGCAGATGGCCCCGCGCCCGCCGTTGCGGCGCCGCCGCTGGCGCCGGGCGGCGCTCCGCTCTGCTACGTGGTCGACGAAGAGCCCAGCATCCGCCATTTCCTGTCGCTGGTGCTGCACGGCACCGGCATCGACACCATGGAATTTGCCGACGGCGCCGCCATGCGCAAGGGGATTGGCGAGCATCCGCCGGCTCTCGTCTTTCACAATATCTCACTTGAATCCGCCGACGCCATCGAGTCGGTCATCTTCCTTGCCAAAAACGGATATCGCGGGCCGATCCAGCTCATGAGCAACCGCGGCGCCGCGGTGCTCGATCACGTCAAGGGCATCGGCGTTCAGCACAAGCTCAACATGCTGCCGGTGCTCAAGAAGCCGTTCGAGACCGAGGCGATTGTCAAGATCCTGCACGAGCTCAAGCTCGGATTGCCGGCGGCGGTGGCCTTGCGCATCGACCTCGACGAGGCGCTCAACAACAAATGGATCGAGTTCTGGTATCAGCCGAAAATCGAGCTGCGAAAAAAGCAGCTCGCCGGCGCCGAAGCCTATGCGCGCGCCAACCATCCGCAGCACGGTATCGTGCTGCCCGGCGCCTTCATGGCGGGCGCATCGGAAGCGGCCCTCACCAAACTGTCGGAACTGGCGCTCACTAGCGTGCTCAAGGCCGGGCTCGCTTTCTCGAAGCTCGGCATCAATCTGCGGCTCACCGTCAACGTTCCGGTGCCGTCGCTGGTCAAACTGCCGATCGAGGACATCGTAAAATCGCATCGACCCAATGCCGATAAATGGCCGGGTCTCATCATCGATGTGCCGGAAGAGCAAATCATCACTGATCTCGCGCTCGCCGGCGAGCTGACCAAGAAACTGGAGCGGCTCAACGTGCGGCTGGCGATCGACGATTTCGGCCGTGGTCACACGTCGCTGGCGCAGCTCGGCGAATTGCCGTTCGCCGAACTCAAGCTCGACCGCCAATTCGTCACCGACTGCAGCACCAGCAGGGTCAATGCACCGCTCTGCAAGACCGTGATCGATCTGGCGCATAATTTCGGCCGCACCGCGGTCGCCATGGGCATCGAAAAGGCCTCCGACGCCGTCGCCCTCGTCAGCATGGGTTGCGATTTCGGCCAGGGTTTTCTGCTCGGCCAGCCGATGCCCGAGCAGCGGTTCATCTCGCTCCTGCGCCAGCGCACCGTGACGCCAGGGCGTCAACCGGCCGCCACGCCTTAAGCGTTCGGCGGCGGCGTGCATAAGCAGGATCAGTGCGTCCAGGCGTCGCGCCGGTTGAAGGCGAAATTGTCGGCATAGGCGATGGCGCGCCGGGCCGAGGGCTTGGCCTCGAACAACTGGTAGGCGATGCCGTGGCGCTCGCAATAGGCGATCGCCTCTTCCTTGCTGGCGAAGCGCAGGCGCACCTGCTGGCGCATGTCGCCGGACGAGGTCCAGCCCATCAACGGCTCGACCTGGCGCGGCTCTTCCGGCTCGAAATCGAGCACCCAGGCTTTGGTATTGGCCAAGCCTGACTGCATGGCGGTCTTGGCGGGCTTGTAGATGCGCGCGGTCATG
>CAYLMY010000326.1:0-2211 GCA_964384635.1 uncultured Undibacter sp. | reverse complement strand
CCGTGAAGACGAAATCGAGCTTGGGCGAATCGGCTTGAGCGAATTCCAGCCAGCTCTTCGAGCGCAACCCGCTCACATCGAAATGCAGCTTGCGCAGCAGATCAAGCGTGTAGGGATGAACCTTGCCCTTGGGTTGGCTGCCGGCCGAGAAGGCGCGGAAATGCCCCTGCCCTGCCCGGTTGAGCAGCACTTCCGCCATGACCGAGCGCGCCGAATTTCCGGTGCAGAGGAACAAGACATTGTAGACCTTTTCACTCATGACCGACCTCAACAACAAGCAGATGCGGTTTGTTTGGCGTCTTGCTTTGTGACTTGCTTGGCGCCCGCTTGCGGCACGCAGCAGGCCTTGGCGTGCGCAATCTGCGCGCCGTGCTGCACGCTGGTGCCGTAGTCGGTGGCCTCGCCGGTGGTGTGGAACACTTCCCAGGAAATCCCGGCCGGATCAGCAGTCCAGGATTTTTCCGATTGGGCGTAGCAGCAGGTCGTCTGGCCTTGCTCGAGCACGGCGCCGCCCGCCTCGCGCATGCGTCCATAGACGTCCTGCAACTCCTCGGCGTTCTCGACCTGGATGCCGAGATGATCGAGCCCGGGTTCGCGCCCGCGCGTCGAGATCGCGAAATTCACGCGCGGGTCGTCGAGCATCCACTTGGCGTAGTCGTCCTTGCGCAACGCCGGCTCGGCGGCAAACAAGGCCGCGTAGAAGCCGACCGCCTGGTCGAGATCGTCGACGGAAACATGCACGTGCAGGCGTTTCATGGGGCACTCCCGTTTCAGGACACGAGGCTTTTGCCGCGCGTCGATTTTGCAGATTTGGATTTGGACGGCTGGCAGATCGCCGGCGCGCATTTTTCCGGCGAGCCCTCGCAGCAATTTTCGGTGAGAAAGCCGAGCAGCGCGTTCATGGTCTCGAACTGCGCCGCGTAGATCATCGAGCGGCCCTCGCGCCGCACGGCGACCAGGCCGGCGAGCCGCAGCCGGTCGAAGTGAAAGGTGAGCGTGTTGGGCGCAAGGCTTAAGCGCTCGGCGACCTGGCCGGCCGGCAGGCCCCGCGGGCCCGCCTGCACCAGCAGGCGGAAGATCGCCAGCCGGTGCTCCTGCGCCAGTGCGGCCAAGGCGGCAACGGTGTCTGTCGTTTCCATATTTCAACGACTATTGAACTATCGGCCGGATGTCAAGCCCCGGCGCACCCGCTCAGGAAGCGAGCTTCTCCGCCGGCTCGTGCTCCAGCCGGCCGTCGCGCAGCCGGTAGATGTGGTCGAAACGGTCGAGGATCATCTCGTCGTGGGTCACCACGACGATCGCTGCGTCCTGCTCGACCGCAATCCGCCGCAGCATATCCATGACGATGCGGGCGCGCGCGGAATCGAGCGGCGCGGTCGGCTCGTCGGCGAGAATGATGCGCGGGCGGTTGGCGAGCGCGCGGGCGATCGCCACGCGCTGGGCCTCGCCGCCGGACAGCTGCGCCGGCATGGCGTGCTTGCGGTGGCCGACGTCGAGATAGTTGAGCAGATCGACGGCGCGCGTGCGCGCCGCCGCGGAACCGTAGCCGGCGAGATTGAGCACCACCGCGACGTTATCGGTGCCGTCGAGAAACGGCAGCAGATTGGGATACTGGAAGATGAAGCCGACCTTGTCGAGCCGCAACCGGCGCAGATCGGCCCGCAGCCAGCGCTGGTCATAGACCACTTCGCCGTCGAGCGTGAGCCGCCCGCTGCTCGGCTCCAAAATGCAGGCAATGCAATTGAGCAGCGTGGTCTTGCCCGAGCCGCTCGGGCCCATCAGCCCGACCACCTGGCCGGGATAGACCTCCATGTCGATGTCGCGTAGCGCATCGACCCGCGCAGTCCCAGAGCCGAAATGCTTGGAGAGGTGCTCGACACGCACGACCGGGGTCTTGTCGGCCATGGTCTCACCCCGCCGCCGACAGCGCTTCCGCCGGGTCCACCTTCAGCGCCAGCCGGATGCCCAGCGTGCTGGCGGCCAGGCAGATCACGACGGTGATGACGAACACGATCGCGACGCTGGTCGGATCGAGCACGAGGCGCCGCGGAAAATAGGGCTGGAAGACAAGGACGAGCGCAAGCCCGACGCTGTAGCCGAATATGCCCATGGACAGCGCCTGCTGCACGATGAGGCCGATGATGGTGCGATCGGGTGCGCCGACGAATTTGAGCGTGGCGATCGAGCGCACCTTGTCCATGGTCAAGGTAT
>CAYLMY010000325.1:0-2212 GCA_964384635.1 uncultured Undibacter sp. | reverse complement strand
GGGAATAGCGGACATGGATCGGACTGCAGCGGGCATCGTGTTTTATGGGTACACGGCCTAGTCGGTCAGCCGGTCGGTGGTGACTAGCCGGACTTTTTGGTTGCCGAAGGGCGTGCCGACGCAGCGCAGATAAGGCCAGACGCGCTGGCCGCAAGACCGCATCTGGGCTTCTTCCGCGACTGGGCGCGGGCTGGCATCGACATGGGCGGCGGGGGCCGATAAAACGGTTATGGCTGCGGCAATGAAAGCGGCGGCCATGATGGCGGTCATAAGCTTCAGCATGACGGCGTCCTATTTTGCCTGTTTGGGGGTTGGTCACCGCCGCGGGGATAAAGGTTCAAGCCGGTTGCCGCGGCCTTGCCGGGCGAGAATGGCCGGGGTAGACCCCCGCCATGCCGCGGACCGCCCTTTACGCCGGGACCTTCGACCCGGTCACCAACGGCCATCTCGACGTGGTGCGCCATGCCGTGCGGCTGGCCGATAAACTGGTGATCGCCATCGGCGTACACCCGGGCAAGGCGCCGTTGTTTTCGCATGAGGAGCGGCTGGCGATGCTGATCGAGACCTGCGGGCCGATCGCGCAAGACGCCAAGTGCGAGTTCGACTGCATCACTTTTTCCGGTCTGGTGGTGCAGGCGGCGCGGGAGAACGGCGCGACGCTTTTGATCCGGGGTCTGCGCGATGCCAGCGATTTCGACTACGAGATGCAGATGGCCGGCATGAACGAGGCCATGGCGGGCGAGGTGCAGAGCGTGTTCCTGCCGGCGTCCCCGATGGTGCGCCCGATCACCGCCACATTGGTGCGTCAGATCGCCGGTATGGGCGGCGATATTTCCGCCTTCGTGCCGGCGCCGGTCGTGGCGCGCCTGAAGAAGAAATTCCCGCGCTAACGCGCGCCAGCGGAAATCAAGGAGAGCGAATGACGAGCCGCCGATCGATCCTCACGCTTGCGTTTGCGATGGCCGTGTTGGCCGCGCCCGCGCTCGCCCAGTCCTCCAACCTCTCCAACCCGGCGGCGCTCGCCGAGCAGGCGCCGGCGAGCTACAAGGCGCGCTTCGACACCAGCAAGGGCGCCTTTGTGATCCAGGTAAACCGCGCCTGGGCGCCGCACGGCGCCGACCGCTTCTACAATCTGGTCAAGAACGGCTTCTACGATAACGTGCGCTTCTTCCGCGTGATATCCGGCTTCATGGTGCAGTTCGGCATCCACGGCGATCCGGCGGTGATGGCGCATTGGCGCGGCGCGCAGATCCCGGACGACCGGGTGACGCAAAGCAACAAGCGCGGCATGATCACCTTTGCGACCGCCGGCCCCAACACGCGCACCACGCAGGTATTCATCAATTTCGCCGACAATGCCGGCCTCGACGGTCAGGGCTTCGCGCCGTTCGGCCGCGTGGTGTCGGGCATGAACGTGGTGGACAGCCTCAACGCCGAATATGGCGAGGGCGCGCCACGCGGCCGCGGCCCCGACCAGGGCCGCCTGCAGATGGAAGGCAACGCCTATCTAGCGGCGCATTTCAAGCGCATGGACTTCGTGAAGAAAGCGACGATCGTAAAGTAAGGATGAGGCCATGCGGCGGGCTGCGGTCATGTTGGGTGCCGCGGGGCTTGTTGCGACGGCCGCTTGGTTCAATGTTTCGCTACCGGCTTCGGCCCAGCAGCCGCGGCGGGCGGTGGCGCCAAAGGGTCCGCTCAATACGCTCGACGACGTCCGTCGGGCGATTATCGGTTGCTGGCAATGGCCACCGGCGTCCGAGATACGAACCGGAATGGAGTTCACGGTGCGGCTGAGCTTCAAGCGCGATGGCGAGATTTTCGGTGCCCGCATCACCTATCAGACGCAACATATTTCGCCGGACGAGCGCAACCTCTACTACCGTGCGCTCGTTCGCGCGATCGCCCGCTGTTCGCCGCTGCCGGTTTCGCCAAGTCTCGGACAGGCAATCGCCGGACGGGCGTTCTACTTCCATTTCCAGGATTCCCGCAAACAACGAAAGGCTTCTCTCGATGGCTAGTCCCGAAAACACGCTCACGCTGGAAACCACGCAGGGGCCGGTGGTGATCGAAATGCGGCCCGATCTGGCGCCCGGCCACGTCGCGCGCATCAAGGAGCTGGTGAAGCAGGGCTTCTATGACGGCATCGTGTTCCACCGGGTGATCGACGGCTTCATGGCGCAGACCGGCTGCCCGCACGGCACCGGCACCGGCG
>CAYLMY010000324.1:0-2218 GCA_964384635.1 uncultured Undibacter sp. | reverse complement strand
TTCAAGGTCTCGATCATGCTGGAGGAGTGCCGGCTGCCCTACACCATGATCCCGGTGAACATCTCCGCCGGCGAACAGTTCAAGCCGGAGTTCCTGAAGATCTCGCCCAACAACCGCATGCCGGCGATCATCGATCCGCAAGGGCCCGGCGGGCGGCCGATCTCGATCTTCGAGTCGGGCGCGATCCTGCAATATCTCGGCCGCAAGACCGGCAAGTTCTATCCGGCTGACGAGCGCCAGCGCGTCGAAGTAGAGCAGTGGTTGTTCTGGCAGATGGGCGGCGTCGGCCCGATGGCGGGGCAGGTGCACCATTTCAAGAACTACGCGCGCGAAACGCTGACCTACGCGATCAATCGTTACGTCGACGAGGTCAACCGGCTTTATGGCGTGATGAACCTGCGGCTCACGGACCGCGAATTCATCGCCGGCAAGTATTCGATCGCCGACATGGCGCTCGTCGGCTGGGTCAATATGTGGGAGCGGCAGGGCCAGGACATCAACGAATTCCCGCACTTGAAGCGCTGGCTGGAAACCATGAAGGCGCGGCCGGCCGTACAGCGCGGCATGGCGCTCGGGCGCGAGCTGCGCCAGGGCATCGACATGAAGGACCCGAAGGTGCAGGCGGTGCTGTTCGGCCAGCGCGCGCGGGCAAGCTGACGAATTCGCCCGGTCAGTCGGCGCGCTTCCAGGTGTTGGCCTTGCACAGCACGCCGAGCACGCAACCTTGCAGGCGCGCGGTGTGTGCATTCGTCACCTTCAGATGGCCTTGATAGGTGTTGCCGTCGTCGGCGTTGTAGATCAGGCCCGACCATTCGTCGGGGCCGGTCGGCTTGAAGGCCTTCACCACCGTGAGCCCGATGAGTGGGCGTGCGCGTTTGGCGGGATCGGGATTGCGCTTGTCGGTTTTCGGCTTGCCGGTCGAGCGGTCGATCGGCTCGCCGAGCCAGACCACCTTGCCGCACAACGCGCTGCCGCAGTCGCTGAGGCGGACCTTGAGCATGCCGTCATGCGAAAGCCAGATCCCGTCGATGCTTCCGGCGCGCGCCACGCTCGATAACATCAACAGGCCGATGGCGGCCGCAGCGATTGACTTCATCGAACAAATTCTCCCGTCGCCGCGCGTCGCCCGCGCTTGGTGTTCTCAAATGGTGGTTAGTCGCGGCTGAAGCGGATCGGTTAGCGATCCGTCACCGCGGCAGGAAAACAGACCGTTTGCGGCGGTATTACGGCGTTTCAGGCGGTTGCGGCGAAGGCGCCGGCGCGCGCCATTCACCATCGATTCATCGCAAGACTTAAACCCCCGTTCAAAGATTGCCCCGATGATCGCGCCGCTCGCATGGGGTTTGGCGCGAGCAATAACAGGGGCGACCCCGGTTCCATTGAGCGGAACCGAGGCGCGAAAGGGGAGGCTGAAATGGCTGACAACGAGATGGCGGCGGTCGACGCCGCCGAGCCGACGGACGCCGAAGGCTGCTTTGCACGCGGCATGATCTACTCAGCCGGCGTTGGCGTGGCGGTCGATCTCATCGAAGCGCACAAGTGGTTCAACATCGCGGCCATGCGCGGCCACGGCGACGGTGCGCGGCTGCGCCGTGAGATCGCCGAGCAGATGAGCGATGCCGAGATCGGGTGCGCCCAGCGCGCTGCGCGCGGCTGGCTCACGGCGCATCCGCAAGAACCGGCCACGCCGGCCGCGCTGGCTGCGGCCTAAACGCGCGCGCTAGCGTTTCTTGGATTTGCGCGCCCGCGCTTCGGGACCGGTATAGAACTGGTTGGGTGTGCAATATCCGCCGATCCCACTGATCGTGTCCAGGCACTGCTTGTAGGTGATGAAGCCGCAATTGGTGCCGCCGTCGCCGCGGTTACCGGCATACACGGCGCACCATTTGTACTGATCGGCGTGGGCCGCCGACGTCGCCATCATCGCTGCGGCGATCGTCGCCAGCACGATGATCCCTGAGCGCATCCGTTTCATCGCAATTCTCCGGGTTGCACATTGTAGTAGATAACCCCGCCCCATTGCTTTTGTTCGCGGCCGACTCAAATAAGCGGGCGCATCGCGCGCCGCCGCTCTACCAAGTTTGACCGCGGACCATAGATTCCGCTACGCATTCTTGCACGCGGAGACGTGGCCGAGTGGCTGAAGGCGGCGGTTTGCTAAACCGTTATACGCTCCAAAGGCGTATCGAGGGTTCGAATCCCTCCGTCTCCGCCAGCC
>CAYLMY010000323.1:0-2224 GCA_964384635.1 uncultured Undibacter sp. | reverse complement strand
GAAACACCCAATGGCGAAAACGCCCTACGACACCGATCTCGACCGCAACCCGGCCAATTTTCAGCCGCTGACGCCGCTCGGCTTCCTCGAGCGCGCGGCCGCCGTGTTCCCCGATCACACGGCGATCATCCACGGGCCGCTCAAGCGCTCCTACGCGGAATTCTATGCGCGCGCGCGCCGGCTGGCTTCGGCCTTGGCCAAGCACGGTATCAAGCGTGGCGATTCAGTGTCGGTGCTGCTCGCCAATACGCCGGCCATGCTGGAGGCCCACTACGGCGTGCCGATGACGCAAGGCGTGCTCAACACGCTCAATACGCGGCTCGATGCGCCGATCATCGCTTTTTCCCTGGATCATGCCGAGGCCAAGGTGGTGATCACCGACCGCGAATATTCCAAGGTGATGAAGGAGGCACTCAGCCTCTGCAAAGTGAAGCCGCTGGTGATCGACTATGACGATCCCGAATACGGCGGCGACGGCGAGTGGCTGGGCGATATCGAATACGAGGATTTCATCGCGCAAGGCGATCCCGATTTCGCCTGGCTGATGCCGGACGACGAATGGGATGCCATCAGTCTCAACTACACATCGGGCACGACAGGCGATCCCAAGGGCGTGGTCTACCATCACCGCGGCGCTTCGCTCTTGGCCGTCGGCAACGTGGTCACCTGCGGCATGGCCAAGCATCCGGTTTATCTGTGGACGCTGCCGATGTTCCACTGCAACGGCTGGTGCTTCCCGTGGTCGATCTCGGTGGTGGCCGGCACCCATGTCTGCCTGCGCGCGGTGCGCAGCGCAGCGATGTACGACGCCATCGCCGATCACAAAGTGACGCATCTGTGCGGCGCGCCGATCGTGATGGCGACGCTGCTCAATGCGCCGGCGAACGAGAAGAAGCCGCTGCCGCATGTGGTCGAGTTCTTCACCGCGGCGGCGCCGCCGCCGGAAGCCGTGCTGGCTGCCATGAAGGAGGCCGGCTTCAACGTCACGCACTTGTACGGGCTGACCGAGAGCTATGGGCCCGCGGTGGTGAACGACTGGCATGCCGAATGGGATGCACTGCCGGGGGCCGAGCAGGCCGCCAAGAAGGCGCGCCAGGGCGTGCGTTACGGCGCGCTGGAGGGGCTCGACGTGATCAATCCCGAGACCTTGGCGCCAGTGCCGCGCGACGGCGAGACGCTGGGCGAGGTGATGATGCGCGGCAATGTGGTGATGAAGGGCTATCTGAAGAACAAATCATCCACCGAGAAGGCTTTCGCCGGCGGCTGGTTCCATACCGGCGATCTCGGCGTCATGCATTCGGACGGCTACATCCAGCTCAAGGACCGCTCCAAGGACATCATCATTTCCGGCGGCGAGAACATTTCCTCAATCGAGGTGGAGGACGCGCTCTACAAGCATCCCGCCGTCGCCGTTGCCGCGGTGGTCGCCAAGACGGACGAGAAATGGGGCGAGACCCCCTGCGCCTTCATCGAATTAAAGCCGGGCGCAAAGGCGACCACCGACGAGCTGCTGCAATGGTGCCGCAAGCATTTGGCGGGCTACAAATGCCCGCGCATCGTGGTGTTCGCGGACATCCCGAAGACCAGCACGGGCAAGATCCAGAAGTTCAAGCTGCGCGAGATGGCGAAGGGGGTTTGATTCCCTTCACAATCCCGGATTACGTCAGGAACCTCCCAGCATGAGATGCACACTCGCGCCCGTTATTCTTCTTTTTTCCGCAATTGCCCTTTTCGCCATGGTTCCGCCGGCCGGAGGCATCGCTGCGCACGCGGCGGACGGTTCCGACCGCATTTCACCCGGCAAACTCGACAAAGCGAGCCTGTGCGGCATCGGACGTGGGAACGGTTGCAGCGTTAAGATTTCGATATCGCGCGGTATGTTTCAGACCGGCTTGCGCCCGAATTTTTCAGCCAATGCCCGGTGCCGCGACATCGACGAGCACTGGGCCATCGATTACACATACAAGCGCAACCGGGAATCCTATCACGGCGGCATCGACATGCCCGCCCCATTCGGAACGCCCATACTTGCCGCCGCCGCCGGCACCGTGGTCGGCGTTTACAGCAGCGGTGACAACAGCCGCGGCATCCAGGTCATTCTGCGTCATTCGCCGGAGGACACCGGCATTCCGCTGTGGATTTACACCGTCTATGCCCACCTGCAGCGAATGCCGAAACTATCGGTCGGCGACCGGCTCCGCCTGGGCGATGTGATCGGGCCAAC
>CAYLMY010000322.1:0-2227 GCA_964384635.1 uncultured Undibacter sp. | reverse complement strand
CGGCACCCTGATCGGCGCCTCCGCCAACCTGACGGTGGCCGGAATTTCCGAGCGCAACGGCGTGCCTTTCCGCTTCATCACCTACACGCTTTATGGCGCGCCGATGATGATCGTATCGCTGGCGATCTGTAACGTTTACGTCTGGTGGCGATATTTCTGATTATCGCTAAGCACCTGTTAGGCATGGCGCACCGTATCCCGCCGCCAGGCGGCGGGGCACGCCGGCGCATAACCCGCCCTTTACCGCCACCCGCTTTGCTGCCGTGAACTTTTCGGCGCGCGGCCGTGACCAACATTGCGGGTGCAACTTTCCGCGTACCCAAACGTTGTTACCTGCGGCCCGGCATCTTCGGGTGGCCGCAAAGAGTTTGTGATGCAACAGGGCGGCAAAAACATGATGTTGCGCGCAGCGGCCGGCGTTCTCGCCGCCGGTCTGCTGACGCTTGGCTTGCCGGCGCCGGCTTCCGCGCAAGGTCTGTTCGAAAGCATTTTTGACAGCCTGAGTCGCGCGCTGCACGCGCCGGTGCGGGAGCCAGAGCCGATCCACGCCTTCGCCGAGCCATCCGTTCGTTTCGAGCGCGTGGTCAATCCGCCGTCAGTGCATGTCGAAACCGGTCCGGCCAAGGCCTTCTGCGTGCGCACTTGCGACGGCCATTTCTTCCCGGTGCGGGCGCATGCCGGAATGAGCGCGGCCGAAGCCTGCCGCGCATTCTGTCCGGCAAGCCAGACGCGCCTCTATTCCGGCAGCACCATCGACTACGCGGTGGCACGTGACGGCAGCCGCTACGCTAGCCTCGACACCGCTTACGCTTATCGCAGGCACTTGGTCGCCGGCTGTACCTGCAACGGCCGCGATCAGTTCGGGCTGGCGCATATCGACGCGGCCACCGATCCGACGCTCAGGCCCGGCGACGTGGTGGCGACCAAGGATGGCATGGTCGCCTTTACCGGGCGCACCAACAAGACCGCGAATTTCACGCCGGTTGAGTCCTATTCGCACTTTTCCAAGAGCTATCGCGACAGGCTCGCCGAGATGGAGATCCACAGCGCCCATCGTTAGCGGCACGTGGCGTTCCGTTTCGGCGGAACCGCATGCGGCGTTCTGTCTCGTTTGCGCCCTTCCCCTAAAAGCCGTCATGCCGCTGAGGCCATTGCCGCAATTGCCCATGGCGCGACCTTAACGCTGCGCGCGGATTCGACCTTGACCCGGCGCGCACGTTGGGCAGATTGGCGTTTGTCGAACAGGCGGATGGGACGATGCGCGAAACGGCAATGAAATGGACAGCAGTGCTGCTAACCGTGCTGCTGGCGGGACCGGCCGTGGCGCGCTGCCGCAATACCGGCAGCTTCGAGCATTGGCTCGCCCAGTTCAAGAAGGACGCGCTAGCGCAGGGCATCTCGCCGCGCGTGCTGGCGCAAGCTTCGCCCGACCTGACCTTCGACCCGACCATCATCCGCCGCGACCAGGGCCAGGCGATATTCAACCTCACCTTCCTCCAATTCTCAGACAAGCTGATCGCCGGCTACCGCATGCAGAACGGCCGCGCGGCAATGAAGAAGCATGCCGCGGTATTCGCCCGCGTCGAGAAGGCCTACGGCGTGCCGGCGCCGGTGCTGACCGCGTTTTGGGGACTGGAAAGCGATTTCGGCAGGGTCTTCGGCAAATACAATATTTTGCGCGCGCTCACGACACTCGCTTACGACTGCCGCCGTCCCGATTTCTTCCGGCAGCAGCTGTTCGACGCGCTGCGCATCGTCGAGCGCGGTGACCAGCACGTGTCCGATATGATCGGCGACTGGGCCGGCGAGTTCGGCGGTATGCAGTTTACGCCGACAGACTATCTTAAAAACGCCGTCGACTTCGACGGCGATGGTCGCCGCGACCTGATCAAGAGCATTCCCGATACGCTCGCTTCCGCCGCCAACTTCCTGGTCACGCTCGGCTGGCAGCGCGGCCAGCCCTGGCTGCAGGAAGTACGCGTGCCGCAGAAGCTGCCGTGGCAGGAGGCCGACCTCAGCATCCAGCATCCGGTCTCGCAGTGGGCGGCCTGGGGCGTACGCGCCGCGCACGGCAAGCTGCCGTCCGGTGACCTGTCGGCATCCCTGCTTTTGCCGATGGGCCGGCACGGCCCGGCTTTTCTTGCCTATCCGAATTTCAAGGCCTTCCTCGGCTGGAATTCCGCCTATGTCTATTCTACCACCGTCGCCTATTTCGCCACACGCCTGG
>CAYLMY010000321.1:0-2239 GCA_964384635.1 uncultured Undibacter sp. | reverse complement strand
ACCAGATGCAACAGCACATTGCAGCGCTCGGTGTGGCCGAGGAAGCGGTCGCCCAGGCCGGTGCCTTCATGCGCGCCTTCGATCAGGCCGGGCAGGTCGGCGAGCACGAATTCGCGCTCGTCGACGCGCACGACGCCGAGCTGCGGATGCAGCGTGGTGAAGGGATAATCGGCGATCTTCGGCTTGGCTGCGCTGACCGCGGCGAGAAAGGTGGACTTGCCGGCATTGGGCAGGCCGATGAGACCGGCGTCGGCGATCAGTTTCAGCCGCAGGCGGATGGTCAGCTCCTCGCCGGGCTGGCCGGGGTTGGCGTGGCGCGGCGCGCGATTGGTGGACGACTTGAAATGCGCATTGCCGAAACCGCCATTGCCGCCCTTGGAAATGGTGACGCGCTGGCCCACTTCGGTGAGATCGGCGAGCAACGTCTCGCCGTCTTCTTCATACACTTGCGTGCCGACCGGCACTTTCAGCACCGCGGGTTTGCCGTTGGCGCCGTGGCGGTCCTTGCCCATGCCGTTGCCGCCGCGCTTCGCCTTGAAGTGCTGCTGGTAGCGGTAGTCGATCAGCGTATTCAGCCCCGTGACGGCTTCCACCACGACATCGCCGCCCTTGCCGCCATCGCCGCCGTTGGGGCCGCCGAACTCGATGAACTTCTCGCGCCGGAACGACACGCAGCCGTTGCCGCCCGCGCCGGACGCGATATAGACCTTGGCCTCGTCGAGGAATTTCATGGCCGCGATATAGACTATCGCGGCGTGTTCTGCACCTAGCGCGCGTGCAGGAAATGCGTGGTGCCGTCTTTCTTGATGCGCTCCAGCAGGTCGACTTCCCATGACAGGTAAGCGTTCATCGCCGCCTCGTTGTCGCTCGGCCGCTCATAGGGCTTGAGCCAGACGTCGAGCGCCTCGTCCGCCATCTTCTCGGCGGTCGCGAGCGGGAAGCCGGCGGCGGCCCAGGCGGCGTTGCCGCCCTTGAGCCAGTGCACCGGGCGGTCGGTCAGCGCTTGCGCCTCGGCGACGGCCAGGCTCGCCAGCACGCCGTCCTCGCTGGTGAGGATCACGTCGCCGGTGGGCGCGATTTTGGAAAACGCGCGGTCGAGCCGCGCACGGATGGCGAACCAGGCGCCGGGGATGTGGCCGCGCCGGTAATGCGGGCTGGTGGACAGATCGATGACCGCGACGTCGTCAATCTCCAGCGCCGCGGACGGCGTGACGGCGCGGTCGACCGCCGGTGCGCCGAGCACGCGTGCTGGCGGCTCGCCGGTTTCGTTGCCGGCTTCCGGCAGCACGAACACATCCTGCCAGCCCATCTGCTTGAGCCAGGACGCGGTCATCAGCGCGCGCACTTCGGCGTCGTCGCTGACCACGATGCGCGCGCCGAACACGCCGGCATAGGTGTCGGTGGCCTGCACCAGTTGGCCGCCGGGCGCCGAGACGGCGCCGGGGAAATGGCCGGCCTGGTATTCGGCGGGATCGCGCACGTCGAACACATAGGTCGTGCGGGTGTCGTCCTTGCGCCATTGTTCGACGGTGGCGCGGTCGGCGCGCGCGACGCCGAATTTCTGTGCGACCTTTTCGGCCGCTTGCTTCGCCCAGGCGAGACCTTGCTGCGAAACCTGCGGCGCGCGGTCGGACTTGCCGCTGGCGCACGTCAAGCCGGCGAGATGCCAGCCCATGGTGCCGTTGCGCAGCGCCACGACTTTGTTCGCAATGCCGGCATTGATCAGCGACTGGGCGCCGATGATGCTGCGGGTGCGGCCGGCGCAATTGACCACGATGGTGGTGTCGGGCGAGGGCGCGATGTCGCGCGCGCGTAAGACCAGCTCGGCGCCCGGCACGTTGATGCCGGTGGGAATCGAAATGCGCGAATATTCGTCGAATGGCCGGCTGTCGAGCACCACCAGTTTGGTGCCGTTGCGCATCAACGCATCGAGCTCCTTGGCGCTGACGCTCGGCGTGCCGCTGTCATGCTCGACGAATTCGCCGAAGGCCTTGCTCGGCACGTGTACGCCGGAGAAAGTGACGAAGCCGGCGTTTTCCCATGCGGCGACACCGCCTTCTAAATAAGAGAGATCGCCGTAGCCGGCGCGCGCCAGGATGGCGGCCGCGCGCGCGGCGAGGCCATCATTGTCGTCGACGAGCACGATGCGGGTGTCTTTGCGCGGCACCAGGCGGGCGAAGCGCAGTTCCAGCCGGCTGAGCGGCACGTTGCGCGCCCACAGCAGATGATTTTGCGAGAA
>CAYLMY010000320.1:0-2252 GCA_964384635.1 uncultured Undibacter sp. | reverse complement strand
CCACCAGCTGGTCACCCATTGGCCCGCCGTTGCGCTCCTCATCGCCACCGGCGTGACCTACCTGGCCTGGGTGCCGCTCATCGTCACCACGCCGCTCCACGAAGCTGGCGCGGTGTTCTCCAGCCACTGGTTCCCGCTGGTCATTCTCGTGACAGTGCTGATCCGTGTCGCCTTGGCCTTCATCGTGTTGTCCATGGCTAAGGAGCGCCAGGAGCGAGAGCAGCGTCTAGATGCTCTCACCGATAGCCTGACGGGGCTGCCGAACCGCCGGGCCTTGTTCGAGGCCGCCGACGCCGTCGGCCAGCGCCGGATCCTTGGCGGCACGCCGGTGTCGGTGCTGATTTTCGACCTCGATCATTTTAAGGACACCAACGATTCCTATGGCCACGACCTCGGCGACGAGGTGCTGAAAGTGTTCGCCAAGACGGTGGCCAAGCACCTCAACGTGACGAGCATCGTCGGACGCTTGGGCGGCGAGGAGTTTGCCGCCATTTTGCCCGGCGCCGACGCGGCCGAGGCTGTCGTGGTGGCGGAGAGCGTGCGCGGCGCCTTCGCCCGATCGGCGGCCTTCGTCAACGGCCTCGCGGTGGGCGCGACCGTCAGCATCGGCGTCGCCTCGGACGTGATCGTCGAGACCGATCTTGCAGGTCTCTTCCGGCGCGCGGACGCAGCCCTTTACGTCGCCAAGCGCGCCGGCCGCGATAAGGTCGCGCTACTTGAGTCCGACGACGACAACGTCCTGCAGGGCTCGAACTCCACCGTCCGCACTTCGCCCACACGCGTGCGCCCGAGCCCCGCCTTCACGCCGCCGCAGCCGGCACGGATCACCTAACGGGGCACGCTCTTCACCCCTTGAGTGCTGGCACGCGCCGTTAACACAGCGCACACCGCCACAGGTCGGCAGGGGTTGATTGTGACAGTAAGATGATGGCTCTGTCCCCTTGCCCGCGATTGGCGTGTGGTGGGCATCGGGAGTTGCGACCGTGGTTGCGGGCAAGTCGGGGCATGGGGCAAAGGAGATTGAGCTCAAGCTCGAGTTCGATCCTGCCGAAGCGCCCCGCATCCTCGCCCATCCCATTCTCGAAGACAGCCATGCGGCACCCGAGATGCGCGAGCTGATTTCCATTTACTACGACACCCGCGACGATGTCTTACGACGGGCTGGCGTGTTCTTGCGGGTGCGTTCGACGGGCGATGGCTATGTGCAGACCATCAAGACCGCGCGCAGTGCGGCCGAGGTCTTCGAGCGCGACGAATGGGAGCAGGCCGTGCCAAGTCACGAGCCGGATCTTAGCGCCGCGGAGGACACGGCGCTGGCGCCACTGCTGAGCGCCGAGGTCCGCAGCGCCTTGCAGCCGCGCTTTCACACGCGGTTTGTGCGCAAGACATACGGGATCCGGCGTGATGCCGCGGAGATCGAGCTTGCCATTGATCAAGGCGAGATCACGGCCGGCGTCAAAGCCACGCCGATCTCGGAGCTGGAGCTCGAACTGAAGTCAGGCGAAAAGCGGGCGCTGTTTCTGCTTGCCAAGGAGTTCGCCGAGACGGTGCCGGTGAGCCTTGCTGTAAAGAGCAAGGCGGAACGCGGGTTTGAGCTTGTCGATGGTGGCGACTATGGGGTGGAAAAAGCGGAAGACGTCACGATCGCGCCCGACATGACGGTTGCAGAGGCCTTCCGCACGGTCGGGCGCAGCGGTCTCCGGCAAATCATCGCCAATGTGCCCGCGGTGCATGACGGCCGCCCCGAAGCCCTGCACCAGATGCGGATCGGCCTCAGGCGCCTGCGCGCCGGCATGGCGCTGTTTGCCGATGTGCTCGCAGGCGAAGAGCTCGATGCCATCAGGGACAAGCTGAAATGGATCACCCAGGAGCTTGGTCCGGCGCGCGATCTCGACGTGCTCGCGGCGGACGTGCTCGAGCCCTTGCGTGCAGCCCATCCGGACGACGCGGAGCTCGCCGCAGTCCATCGCGAGTTTGTCGCGCGTCGTGCCGCCGCTCACACCCGTGCCATCGATGCTGTGAGTTCAGACCGCTTCCGCAAAACGCTGCTCGACGTCGCGGCGTGGATCGAGACGGGCGCGTGGGGCGCCGAGGAACAGCCGCAGACCCCTGTCGTCACCTACGCTACGCGCGCGCTTAACCGCTTGCGCCGCAAGGTCAAGAAGCGTGGCCACAACTTGCGCGATCTTTCCGTGGCCGAGCGGCACAAGCTCCGCATCGCCGCCAAGCGGTTGCGCTACGCGACCGAGTTC
>CAYLMY010000319.1:0-2258 GCA_964384635.1 uncultured Undibacter sp. | reverse complement strand
AGAACTGGCTGACGTTCGGATAGGTCTTGATCACCGTGTTCCAGAGCTCGGCCTTGGGATAGCCGAACATCTTCTTCTTCTCGACCTTCTTGATGTAGATGTTGTTGACCACGGTGTTGGTGTCGTCGAGCGAGACCGGGCCGCGCACCGCGTCGAGCTTGATGGTCCTCATTGTCTTAATGAACGGAAGCGCGCCGGGGAACTTGCCGCCGCTCTTCTTCAACGTCTCGTCGATCCATTGCGCAGTGGTGTAGTTGGCCTCCGAATAATAAGACGGCACCTTGCCGAACTGCGAGCGGTACTTCTTCACGAAGGCTTCGTTCTTCGGGGTGTCGATCGCGGCGCTGTACATGAAGGCCGAGACGTCGCCGATCACCTCATCGCCCATGTGGGGCAGGATGAACTCGTCATAGCTGGTGCCGCCGCCGATGATCGGCTTCTTGTTGCCGGCCGCGCGCAACTGCTTGGGGAACTGCAGCGACATCGGGCCAACCATCAACGTGAAGATGGCGTCGGCGTCGCTCTTGATCTGCGGGATATAGGGTCCGAAATCCTTGGTGCCGATCGGCGGCCAGAGCTTCTGGATGACCTTGCCGCCGCAATCCTCGAAGGTCTGCTGGAAACCGCCCAGCGTTTCGTGACCGAAGGCGTAATCGGCCGCGACGGTGACGACCTTCTTGAAGCCCTGGTCGCAGGCCCATTGGCCGAGCGGATGGCTGGGTTGCGACGGCACGAAGGTTGGGCGCACCATGTAGGGGAAATCTTTCTGCTTGCGCTGCCCGAGATCGTCGGCCGTTGCGATCGAGCCGATATAGAGCACCTTATTTTTCGTGGCGACGGGCGCCAGCGCGTAACCGGTCGTCGCCAGCACGCCGCCGACCAGCATGTCCACCTTGTCCTGCAGGATGAGCTTGTTGGCCTTGGTGACCGCGGTGTCCGGCTTGCCCTGCGTGTCCTCGACGATGAACTTAACGTCCATGCCGCCGAGCTTGTTGCCGTGCTCCTTGAGATACATTTCGAAGCCGTGCTGCATGTCGACGCCGAGCTGAGTAAAGATGCCGGTCTTCGGAGCCATAAATCCGATCTTCAGTTCCTCAGCCTGCACCGGCGCGGCACCGAGCATGAACGCGGCGACCAGCATGAGCGGCGCAAGCGTTCGCGAAAGTCTGTTCTGCATGACGTTCCTCCCGTTCGGCCGCGCCGCATCGCCGATTGTGCGGCTGCTTGTTCCGACGGCGGGATGCTAGCACCGCCCGCGATCTCGGCGGAAGCTTTTGCAGTGATTATGGCGTGCGGGCAGTTGCCCACCCGGTGCGTATTTCGTTCGCCCAATAAAAGTGCTGCGGCTTTCACGGCCGCGGCGTTTTCACGTCATCAAATCTAGTCGCGGATGAAAGTGCCGGCGCGCAATTCGCTGACGGCCTGCTGCAATTCGGATTGCGTATTCATAACGATCGGGCCGTACCAGGCGACCGGCTCCTGGATCGGCTTGCCGGACACCAGCAGGAAGCGGATGCCGTTGTCGCCGGCCTGCACGGTGATCTCGTCGCCCTTGTCGAACAGCAGCAGCGAGCGATCGCCGACTGGCTCGCGGAACAGGATTTCCTCGCCGTCGACCTGCTTCTCGCTCAGCACGCCGAACGGCTTGGAGGAATACGCGAACTTGCCGTCGCCCTCGAACACGTAAGCGAAGGCGTGGCGCTCGACCTCGACGGCAAGCGTCTTGCGCTGACCCGCCGGCACGAACACGTCGAGATAGCGCGGATCGGCGGCGACGCCGTCGACCGGGCCGCGCTTGCCCCAGAACTCGCCGCACACCACGCGAACCCGAGTGCCATCGTCGTCGACGACTTCGGGAATGGCGGCGGCTTCAACGTCCTGATAGCGCGGCGCCGTCATCTTGAGAGAAGAGGGCAGGTTGGCCCAGAGCTGGAAGCCGTGCATGCGGCCTTGCGCGTCGCCCTGCGGCATTTCCTGATGCATGATGCCGCGGCCGGCGGTCATCCATTGCACGTCGCCGGAGCCGAGCGAGCCGCGATTACCGAGACTGTCGCCATGTTCTACCGTTCCACTTAATACGTACGTGATTGTTTCTATGCCGCGGTGCGGATGCCAGGGAAAGCCGGCGAGATAATCCTGCGGGTTATTGTTGCGGAAGTCGTCGAGCAGCAGGAAGGGATCGGTCTCTTGCGTATCGCCGAAGCCGAAGGCGCGGCGCAATTTGACGCCGGCGCCCTCGATGGTGGGCTGCGACTGCA
>CAYLMY010000318.1:0-2284 GCA_964384635.1 uncultured Undibacter sp. | reverse complement strand
CAGCGCGCGCGGCCTGCGACATTTCCCCAAGGCCTATTGCTTGCTCCGGCGGGCCGTGGCTAGGGTCGCCCCGGGACTGGGGATTATTTCATGTGGCACCGGGGGGCGGCCCTCACCGTCATCTCTGCCGCCGTCATGCTCGCCGTCGCGGCGCCCGCCAGCGCCGTGATCAAGGGCGCCCGATCTCATTCGCTGACCACCTATACCGTGCGCTTGGTCGGCAACGGCTATTGCAGCGCCGTCGTGATCGCCCCCCGCCTGGTGGTCACCGCCCGCCATTGCGCCTATGGCATGAGCGTGCTGGCCGACCATCATTACTACCGGGTCGCCCATGTCTCGCGCGACGGCGTGCTCGACGACGGACGACTCGTCCATGTCTCGGGCGACGCTTCCATCCTGTATCTTTCCAAGCCGCTGCCTGAGACCATCGCTGCGGTGCCGGTCGGCGACGGCGACGGCGACAACTTCATCATCGCGGGCTACGGCGGCGGCAGACTCCACCAGGCCACGTTGGTGGCCGCGAGCCCCTACGCCCTGGTCGATCCCGGCCGCGCCGGCACGATCAGCGCCAGCGCCTGCTTCGGCGATTCCGGCGGGCCGGTACTGCGCGGCGGCGTGCTGGTCGGCGTGATCACCCGCGCCGCGCATCCCTCCCCGCGCCGGGCCTGCGGAGATTTGACCCGCTGGGCGCCGATCAGCGTCAGCGGCAATGTCGAAGAGCTGGGCGATGTGACGACGCCGGCAACCGAAGCGCCGCCGACGCCGCGCACGAGCCGTAACAACGCCCGTCACACGCAAGTCAAACAGGCCACGGCGGGCTTGTTCGGCAACTGGTTCGTGCCGAATGCCGAAACACGAGGCTCGGCGCGGCGCTAAGCACCAACACGGTATTAACCCGCCGGCAGCAAGCCGCGGACTTGCTGCCGGCGGACAGCTTTACGCCGTCCATCACGACGCCGCGAACTTCATCACCTTGATGGCATCGAAGTCCTGTACGCCGCCGCCCACGCGCTTGGTGGTGTAGAACAGCACGTAGGGCTTGGCGGTGTAAGGATCGCGCAGCACCGAAACGCCGGCGCGGTCCACCACCAGGTAGCCGCGGTTGAAGTCGCCGAAGGCGATCGACAGCGAGCCGGCCGCGATGTCCGGCATGTCCTCGGCCTCGATCACCGCGAAGGTCATCAGCGAGGCTTTCGACCCGGCCACCGCCGGCGGCTGCCACAGATAGGCGCCGCCGGAATCCTTGAACTTGCGGATCGCGGACTGCGTCTTGCGGTTCATCACAAACACGCCGTTCTGCCGGTAGCCGGCGTTGACCGCGTAGATCAGATCGACCAGCACGTCGGACGGATTGGAGGCCGGGAAGCCAGCCGACACGCCACTGGCGATGTAGCCGATATTGCCCCACGTCCATGAGTCGTTGTCGACCGCGGTGTAGTCGAGGAACCCCTTCGGCTTGTTGGAACCGTCGCCGGTGACGAAAGCGGTGCCTTCCTGGGCGGCGAACACCTGCTCGACCTCCTGCGCCAGCCATTCGTCGATATTGACTGCACTATCCTCCAGCAGCGTCGCGGTCGCCGCCGGCATGGCGTAGAGCTCCATGGCCGGGAACGACAATTCGTCGAGCGTCGGCGAGGTGGTCTGCGCGCGCGCGTCGGTCTCGCCCACCCAGCCGACCGCGGGGCCGGCGGTCATGAACGGCTTCTTGTAGACATTGCCGCTGATGGTGCGCACGCCGGCAATCGCCCGGATCGGCGAGATGGCGGCGAGCCGCTGGCCGATCTGCGTCTCCACCTCGGGCGGCACCAGATAGCCGCCGTCCGGGTTGGAGCCGATGGTCATGGCCTTGGCCTCGAGCGCGCGCAACCCGCCCGCTTCGCCCGCGCGCACGTAAGCCTCGAAGGCGGCCTTGTGCTCGAGCGCAGAGGCGCTGCGCTGCGTGGCGCGCTCAGAACCGAAGACCGGCCGCGCCGACTTCAGCGTGATCTCGTCCAGCCGGCGCCCCTGCGCGTCGATGGTGGCGTTGATGCGGGAAAGCTTTTCCTCCAGCACGACGTCGGCGTCGCGCTTGTCGAGCCGCTCGTCGTTGGCCTCCTTGAAGGCCTCGAAGGCGCGCATCATCTCGCCATGCGTGACCACCGCTTCGGGCGGAATGCCCGCCTTGGTTTCCAGGTCGTCGTGGGTATCGATATCCATTGAGGTTCTCCTTGTGGATGGATGTGGGTGTCCCGCGCGAAGGACGGTCTGGCCGCCCGTCGCGTTGGGACGAGATCGTTGCTGTGAG
>CAYLMY010000317.1:0-2317 GCA_964384635.1 uncultured Undibacter sp. | reverse complement strand
ACGGACGTCCAGCGGTTGCGGCGTGCCTCCGCCTTGCCGATGGCCTCGACGGTGTCGGGCGACAGCACCAGCCCGTCGCGGGTAATGTCGTCGAGCTGGTCGAGCAGCGTGCCAGCGCGGGTGAGCAGGCCCGGCACTTGGCCCATGAAGCGGCCGATTTCGCCGGCGCCTTCCACCGCGTCTTCCAATTTGCCGATCGGCCCGAGATTGCGCTCGATCCATTCGCGCACTACCGGGTCGGCGGTCTTCCACATGTCGAGCTGCGGATCGAGCGAGCGCGCGACGCCTTCCACCACCACCATGGTCTTCTGCAGCAACAACAGCTCCGGCCGCGTGCGCATGTCGAACAGACCGGTGATCTCGAACAGCAGCGTCAAGAGCTTGGCCATCGAAATATCTTCGGCGGTGCGGTTGTGGATCGGCTCGCCGATGGCGCGGATCGCCTGCGCGAAGCTCTCCACCGAATGATGCCGCGGCACGTAGCCGGCGTCGAAATGAATCTGCGCGGTGCGCATATAGTCGCGGGTGATGAAGCCGAACAGGATTTCGGCGAGGAAGCGGCGCTCCTTGGGACCGAGCCGGCCCATGATGCCGAAGTCGACCGCCACCAGCCGGCCGTCGTCGTCGATGAACAGGTTGCCCGGATGCATGTCGGCGTGGAAGAAGCCGTCGCGCAAAGCATGGCGCAGGAAGTTCTGGATCACGGCGCGGCCGAGCGCGGCCAAGTCGAAGCCCTTGGCGCGTAGCGCTTCATGGTCGTGCAGCGGCGTGCCGTCGATCCATTCCAGCGTCAGCACCTCGCGCGCGGTGCGGTTCCAGTCCACGGCCGGCACGCGGAAAAGCGGGTCCGCTTTCGTGTTCTCCGCCATCTCGGAGAGCGCCGCCGCCTCCAGCCGGAAATCCATCTCGATCGCCACCGTGCGCGCCAGCGTCGATACCACCTCGACCGGGCGCAGGCGCTGCGCCTCTAACGAGAAGCTTTCCGCCTTGCGGGCGGCGAAGAAGAAAGCATCGAGATCGGATTTGAAGCGACGCTCGATGCCCGGGCGCAGGATCTTCACCGCCACGGCTTTGCGTTCGCCATCTTGCTCGACCTCGGCGCGGTGTACCTGCGCGATCGAGGCAGCGGCGACCGCGGGCCCAAAGCTGGCATAGAGCTCGCTGAGCGGCTTGTTGAAGGCGGCGGCGATGGCGGCCTCCGCCGCGCTTTGCGGGAACGGCGCCATCTTGTCTTGCAGGCTTTCGAGATCGCGCGCGATCTCCTTGCCCACCACGTCGGGGCGGGTGGCGAGGAATTGGCCGAGCTTGACGTAAGTGGGGCCCAGGCGGGTGAGCGCGGCGGCAAGCCGGCTGGAGCCGTCTTTGGCCGTTCGGCGCGCGATCAGGCGGCCGAGCGCGACCGCGGTTTTTGCCGGCAGCGGTAAAGGCCGCGTGTCGACCAGCGCCAGCACGCCCTCGCGCGCGAACACGAAGCCGGCGCGGGAAAGTCGCAGCAGATGGGAGAACGCGGCGATCACAGTTTCCAGCCGGAATGCAAGGCCACCACGCCGCCGGTCATTTGCGTAAAAGTGACGCGGCGGAAACCGGCTTGCTCGATCATGCGCGCGAAGGCTTTCGGCTTGGGAAATTTGCGGATCGATTCCACCAGATACTGGTAGGCCTCGCGGTCGCCGGCCACCGCCTGGCCGATGCGCGGAATGATGTGGAAGGAATAATAGTCGTAGATGGCGTCGAGCCCGGGCACGTCGACGGACGAGAATTCCAGGCAGAGGAAGTGGCCGCCGAGCTTGAGCACCCGGTAGGCTTGCGTGAGCGCGCGGTCGATGCGCGGCACGTTGCGGATGCCGAAGGCTATTGTTGCGCAATCGAAGCTGCGGTCGGGGTAGGGCAGCTCTTCGGCATTGCCCTGCTCGAATATGACGCGGTCGTCGAGCCCGCGCTTCATGGCGCGCTCGGCGCCGACGGCGAGCATGTCGGCGTTGATGTCGCAGACGGTGACGCGGGTGCCGGCGCCGCCGGCTTCCGCCACCCGCAGGGCGACGTCGCCGGTGCCGCCGGCGAGATCGAGCAGGCTGAAGGCCGTCTCACCCTGCGGCGGGTTCACGGCTGTCACCAGCGCGTCCTTCCAGGCGCGGTGCAGGCCCCCCGACATCAGGTCGTTCATCAGGTCGTAGCGGCGCGCGACCGAATGGAACACGTCGTCCACCAGCCCCTGCTTGTCGTCCAGGGGCACGGTTTGCTCGCCGAAATGGGTCTCGTCCGCGCTGCCGCCCATGGCCAATTGTCCTTTGCGGAGAGGACCATAGCGCGGCGCCGC
>CAYLMY010000316.1:0-2364 GCA_964384635.1 uncultured Undibacter sp. | reverse complement strand
CGCAGCCTTGTGGCGTGCGGCATGATCACGTCGTCGATATAGCCGCGCTCGGCGGCGACGAAGGGTGACAGGAAGCGGTCCTCGTATTCCTTGGTGCGCTTGGCGATCTTGTCCTTGTCGCCGATGTCGGCGCGGAAGATGATCTCGACCGCGCCCTTGGCGCCCATCACCGCGATCTGCGCCGTCGGCCAGGCATAGTTGACGTCGCCGCCGACGTGCTTGGACGCCATCACGTCATAGGCACCGCCGAAGGCCTTGCGCGTGATCACGGTCACCAGCGGCACCGTGCATTGCGAATAGGCGAACAGCAGCTTGGCGCCGTGCTTGATCAGCCCGCCATATTCCTGGTCGGTGCCGGGCAGGAAGCCGGGCACGTCGACGAAGGTGACGATGGGAATGCCGAAGGCGTCGCAGAAACGCACGAAGCGCGCGGCCTTGCGGCTGGCGTCGGAGTCAAGCACGCCGGCCAGCACCATGGGCTGGTTGGCGACGAAGCCGATGGTGCGGCCCTCGATGCGGCCGAAGCCGGTGACGATGTTCTTGCCGTAGGCCGCCGAGATCTCGAAGAAGTCGCCCTCGTCGGCCACTTTGAGGATCAGCTCCTTGATGTCATAGGGCTTGTTGGGGTTGTCGGGGATCAGCGTGTCGAGCGATTTGTCCGCGCGCTCGGCGGAATCCTGCGTCGGCCAGGACGGCACACCGGCCTCGTTGTTGGACGGCAGGAAGTCGATCAGCCGGCGCATCTGCAACAGGCACTCGACGTCGTTTTCGAATGAGCCGTCGGCGACGCCCGACTTGGTGGTGTGCACCGAAGCGCCGCCCAGCTCTTCCGCGGTGACCACCTCGTTGGTCACGGTCTTCACGACTTCCGGGCCGGTGACGAACATGTAGGAGGTGTCGCGCACCATGAAGATGAAATCGGTCATGGCCGGCGAATAGACGTCGCCGCCGGCGCAGGGGCCCATGATGACGGAAATCTGCGGGATGACGCCGGAGGCGATGACGTTGCGCTTGAAGACTTCGCCGTAACCCCCGAGCGCGTCGACACCTTCCTGGATGCGCGCGCCGCCGGCGTCGAACAGGCCGATGATAGGACACCGCGCCCTCATCGCCATGTCCTGCACCTTGATGATCTTTTGCGCGTGCGCCTGCGACAGCGAGCCGCCGAACACGGTGAAGTCCTTGGAGAAGACATAGACCGCGCGCCCGTTGACGGTGCCCCAGCCGGTGACCACGCCGTCGCCGGGGATCTTGGTCTCCGCCATGCCGAATTCGTTGGAGCGGTGCTCGACGAACATGTCGAACTCCTCGAACGAGCCCTTGTCGAGCAGCAGTTCGATGCGCTCGCGGGCGGTCAGCTTGCCGCGCTTGTGCTGGGCCTCAATGCGGGCCTTGCCGCCGCCCAGGCGGGCCTGCTGCCGCCGCTTCTCCAGCCGGTCGAGCATGTCCTTCATGGTCGCTAATGGCCCCTGCCCCAAGGAATCTGGCTTGGGCCAAGCAATAGCATGGGGGCTTCTCCATTGTCGTCCCGGGCGAGCGCAAGCGAGGCCCGGGACCCATACGCCGCAGTCCAAATCGGCCTCATGCTGAGGAGCCCGCCGAAGGCGGGCGTCTCGAAGCAAGGGGCCGCCCCCCATCCTTCGAGACGGGCGCGTGCCGCGCCCTCCTCAGGATGAGGCGGAGAGATGCTGTGGCGTATGAGTCCCCTCCCCGCCTTCGCGGGGACGACAAAGGAAAAGTCTAAGGCTTGGCATCGCCCAGAAAGCCTGATTAGAAGCCCCTCATGAGCGAAACCAGCGAGCCGAGCGGCCAGCACCCGAGCGCCGCGCAACTGTTGCAGCAGGGCCTGTTCCACCACCAGCGCGGCGAGCTCGGGCCGGCGATGGACAACTACACCCAGGTGCTACGCCACGACCCGCGCAACGCCGACGCGCTCTATTACGTGGCCGTGGTCGCCTGCCAGGAGGACCAGCTCGACCAGGGCATCGCGCTCGCGCGCCGCGCGCTCGAATTCGGGCCGCCGCAGGCGCGCGTCCATAACCTGCTCGGCAAGGCGCTCGAGCGTAAGGGCGAACACCTGGAGGCGGTCAAGAGCTTCGATGCGGCGATCGCGATCGATGCCAAATTCGCCGAGGCGCACGGCAACCGCGCCGCCATTCTGGCGGACGCGGGGCGGCCCGACGAGGCGCTGAAAGGTTTCGACCGCGCGCTGGCGCTCGACCCGAAGGCCGCGCCCGACTGGATCAACCGCGGCGTCCTGTTGCAACAGCTCGGCCGCCAGGAAGAGGCGCTGGAAAGCTACGACAAGGCGCTGGCGCTCGTCCCCAACGACCCCAGCGCGCTGATGAACCGCGCCAACGCGCT
>CAYLMY010000315.1:0-2371 GCA_964384635.1 uncultured Undibacter sp. | reverse complement strand
CGCGCGACGATCTTGCGCGCCTCCTCGAACGGCCAGGCGTTCGAGTGCTCGGCGACGTCGCGCAAGGAAGCGGCGGTTTCAGCGACGGACATCTAGGTCTCCGGGCGCGGACACTAACGCATGATCCCGAAAAGTGGGAACCGGTTTTCGGAAAAGATCATGCGCAAAATGTCCAGCGCGCCCACGTCAAACTCAGCTCAAAACGGGCTGATCGGGAAATATTTCAGCCACAGGTCGGTGAAGCGGCCCTTCTCCCACAGCTGGAACAGCGCCCAGTTGAACGCCTGCCGCAAGAGGTCGTTGCCGCGTCTGACCGCGATGCCGACGCCTTCACCGAAATAGCGGCTTTCCAGGAACGGCCCGCCGCGGAAAACGCAGCAGTTGGCGGAATCGGTTCCGTTGAGCCAGAAGGCAAGCGAAATGCCGTCGCCGAACACCAGATCCACCTCGCCCTTCTTGAGCGCGAAACGTGCGGCGTCGGCGTTTGGAAAGGGATGCAGCGCGGCTTCCGTGAACAGGGCCTTGAGAAAGGCTTCGTGCGCGGTGCCGGCGACGACGCCGATCTTGCGGCCTTCCAGCGCCTGCGGCCGCACGTCGTCGATCTCGACGTCGCGCCGCGACACGAAGCGCGCCGGCGTGCGGTAATAGGGATTGCTGAAATCGACCTTCTGGCGCATCTCCGGCGTCTCGGCGATCGAAGCGATCACCGCGTCGCCGTTCTTGCTATCCAAGGCCTTGATCAGGGTGTCGAAGCGCCGCATCTGCACCGTGCACGGCACCTTCAGCTCTTCGCAGATCTGCCGCGCCAGATCGACATTGAAGCCGGCGGGGGCGCCGTCGGGACCGGCAAAATCGAACGGCGGATAGTCGGTCTCGGTCAGGAAGCGGATGAGGGTGATGCGCGAAAGGTCGGGCCGCACCGGCCGCCGGCGCGGATCCCAAAAGCTGGGCACCGCGGTGGGATCGCCGAGCTGGCTGGCCGCTAACGGCGTCAGCGGGGGCTCGGGCGGGACCGGGGCCTGCGGACTGGCCGCGGGATTGCGCGGCGGTTGCTGGGTCTGCTGCGCGCCGGCTACCACGGACGTTGCCAGGCCCAGCAAGGCAGCCAGCACGACGCTGAGTGCGCATTGACGGAGACGAGAATTCATTGGCCGGCCTCGACCGAGATCATCCGCTTGAATCGCGGCGACCATAGCACCGCAAATGCGGCGAGCCAGCCATATTCAGAAATCCCGCGAAGAGCCGCTCGGATGACGCGTCAGACGCCGCTCAGGTGCTTCTCGATCTCGTGCACCGGCATCTTGACGAAGTCCTTGTCCACTTCGGCGCGCACGGCGCCTTTCAGCGTGTGCGAATAGGCCGGGCGCAACACGCCGAGCGCGCGCGGCGGCGCCACGATGATCATGGACTTGGTCTTGCCGGCGGCGACGGCGGCGTCGAGATGCTGGACGAGCTGGGTGAGGAAGGCCTCTTCCGCCTGCGCGTGCCAGTCGGTCTGTTCGTAGGAGCTGCGGCCTTGGCCGACCGAGCTATGGGAACGGCCGGGCGCGTCGGTGCCGAGCTCGCGCGTCGGCGGGTCCTTCTGCTCGAACACCTCGAGCATCTTGAGGTTGGGAAACTTGATGTCGCCGGCGTTTTCCAGGATGAGCGCCTTGGCGCCGTCGCACACCACCACCCATTCGCCGTTGCGGATCAACAATGCGGACATGGAAACCTCCTGACTTGAGCGCAACGCTAGCCCACGCACGGCAATCGCGTCTTGCTCTGAATCAAACGCGGGAAGGGCAAGTTTTGTTGCTATCTTGGGCGCTTCAGTTGGTGCCGTCCAGCAGGCGGCGCGCGATGACCTGGGCCTGGATCTCGGCGGCACCCTCGAAAATATTGAGGATGCGGGCATCGCACAGGATGCGCGAGACCGGAAACTCCAGCGCGAAGCCGTTGCCGCCGTGGACCTGCACGGCGTTGTCGGCGGCGGCCCAGGCCACGCGTGCGGCGAGCAACTTGGCCATGCCGGCTTCCAAGTCGCAGCGGCGGCCGGAGTCCTTCTCGCGCGCGGCATGGTAAGTGAGCTGGCGCGCGATCATGATCTCCACCGCCATCATGGCGATCTTGTCGGCGACGCGCGGAAAGCTGACGATCGGCACGCCGAACTGCACACGGTTCTGCGCGTAGTCCATCGCCTGCTCCATGGCGGCCTGCGCCACGCCGATCGCGCGCGCCGCCGTCTGGATGCGCGCGGATTCGAAAGTTTGCATGAGCTGCTTGAAGCCCAGCCCCTCGATGCCGCCGAGCAGATTTTCCGCCTTCACTTCGAAACCGTCGAAGGCGATCTCGTATTCCTTCATGCCGCGATAGCCGAGCACCTCGATCT
>CAYLMY010000314.1:0-2377 GCA_964384635.1 uncultured Undibacter sp. | reverse complement strand
GGATTCACCGGCTCGCTCCCGGCATCGCGGCAAGAAACGCACGGGTGGCCATGGCAGGGCTGCCGTTGCGATAGCGCGTCGACCGACCCGCCAGCTCGTCGCGCAGCCATCCCAGCGTCTCAAGATCGTCGATGTCGTACCATTCCGGCAGCAGCGTGGCCTCGAGGCCGATTTCAGCCGCGCGCTCGAGCGTCGTCGGGGCGACCGTCTCCGTCCCCCATTGGATATTTGCGAACAGCTCCCGATGCGGGTGCTTAAGGCCGACCAGATAATAGCCACCGTCGCTTGCCGGACCCAATACCAAGCGGTCGCCGGGCCGCCGCAAGGTGTCTATTGCTTCGACCAGGAACGAGGTCGGCAGCGTCGGGCTGTCGCCATTGACGAGGAGAACGCAGTCATGCTCTACGGCGAGCAGGTCGCGCATGGCGCCGAACAGGACATTGCCAAAGTCGTCGTCAACTTGCAGCAGCAGCCCGAACGAACGCGGGAACAGACGCTGCAACTCGGATTCGACTCCGGCCGGGGCATAAACGCCGTAACCGCGGCGGCCGATTTGCTCCGGCACCGCCTCGATCGCCGCCGCCACGTCCTGGAGAAAGCAGCCGGAGAGCCTGGCGGCGGCTTCGGGACCAATCGTTGCCGCCAGCCGTGACTTCGTTCCACCCGGCTTGGGTGCCTTGCACATGATCCCGATTGCCGCCGTCGCCATCTTATCTCCAACGATCATCCGACGCGACGGCGCACTCCACTAGAGACGAGGGCGCAAACGCTCGGCTGCGATCGCGATCAATTGCAATGCATCCTTGGCGCCGCCGACCTCGCCTTTTTCGAAATCACCGTCGATGAGTCCCATTTGGTTGGTAACATGTGCGAAGCAGATGACCGGCTTTCGCTTGGCGCAGGCAAAGGCGTAGAGGGCTGCGGCTTCCATCTCGACCGCTAGCAGTCCTTTGTCGCGCATATGGTCGATCGACTGCTGCGTCTCGCGGAACGGTGCGTCCGTTGTCCAGGTAGGACCGGTCAGGACGGGTACGCCGAAACCATCGAAGGCGCCCGCAAGCGCGTCAATCAGGGCGCGATCAGCAAAGGAGTACTCCGACTGCGCGAGGTAATGATAGCTCGTGCCTTCGTCGCGCAGGGCATGATCAATCGTGATGAAATAGGGCGGCCGGCGTACCGGGAGGATTTGCCCGGACGAGGTGACGCTGATGAGCAATTTGCAGCCCGAGGCAAAAAGTTCTTCGGCGATGAGGACCGCAAACGCCGCCCCGACCGCGCAACCAACAATCCCGAATACAGCGCCGGCCAGGCTGAAGCGAAAAAGCTGCGTGTGGTAGCAAGCCCATGTCGGGTCGAGGCTCGCCTGCTCCGATGACGTCAATACGCGCACAATATCGCCGTCGGGATCGAGCACGCAGATTTCGGGCACGCTGCCTTCAGAAATCCGCCGCTGGCGTCGTGCCTCGCGCAGCAGGCTCTCCGGCGTGAAAACAGAGGATGCGGTATAGTGCTTGTGGGCGAGAATTGGCGGAATTTCGTCCTGAATTTTTGACATGGGTCCGGAATTCTCGATGGTCAAACTCCGTTTTGGTACCGTCATATCGGCGGATCGACAAGGACCTCTCGACTCAACTGCTTGCTTTCGGGGCCAGTTCTTTTTCGGCAAGCTGTTTTACGACGCCCTGCTGCAGGTTGGCACACGGCCTTGTGATGGCAGCCAGAGCCGTGCTGACGTCGCCATTCCGGCAACGAGACGAAATTGGCGCTTTGGCTGGCGCCCTGACTGACGACCTTTCTTTGTCAAATCGTGCGTTTACATCAAAGGAAACCAGCCGTTGCGACTGCGAAATGTAATGTCCACTTTGAGTCACGTGTGGACGTCGCCTCCGCCCTGCTGGCTTAAGCCAGGCGCCGCAACGCCAAGAACGCCGCACCGTTTAAATTTTTTCGCGCATCGGCAGCGACCGCAGGTCGAATCCGATGTCGAACACCGTCCTGCCCTTGGCGTCGGCCACCGTCACGGTCCAGCCCGACAAATCGGGGATTTGCGAATGGCACATCGCCGCCTTCAGCTCGCGCACGTGCTGGACCGCGTGCCGACGGGCGGCGCCCACGCCGCGCAATTCACGGCCTTCGGCGTCGGTGAACTGGCGCTCGCTGTCGGAGAAATGGAAATAATAACGTGGCACGGTTACTCAGATTACAGGCGCCACAAACGGAAATATTATACCTGGCGGTTCCCTATGACAATTAGCGAGCGGCGATGTGTCAGCCCGCACGCCGGGCCTATCTTTAGCAGCGGCGGGTCCTATATTTAGCGCGAGAAAGGCGCTCCCCATGTCCATCCGCCCCGTCAAGCGCATCATGCAGTCGCAGC
>CAYLMY010000313.1:0-2379 GCA_964384635.1 uncultured Undibacter sp. | reverse complement strand
TGGGACTTCGAGACGTGCATGCGTGCCGAATTCCGCATAGTGTCGCGCGTCATCAAGGCCCATGATTTCTACGAGGGCGTGCGCGCCGTGATCGTCGACAAGGACAATGCGCCGCGTTGGCAGCCGGCGACGCTTGCGGCGGTAAGCGAAGCCGACGTTGAGCGCCATTTCGCCCCACTCGGCGCGGGTGAGCTGGTGTTGCCATGAGCGAGCCGCTCATGACCGACGAGGCGCAAGGCCTTGAGCCGGTGCACGAGCAAGCAGGCGAGCCGGCGATCGGGCGCTGGACCTGGCGGCTGGTAGTGTTCCTGCGCATTATGGCCGCCGTTTCGATGTTCAAGGGCCTTTATCATTGGTCGCGGGTGTGCGGCATCGGCGTCGGCGACGGCGAGCTGTTCGCCTACCAGTCTATCGCCTGGCAGGTCGCCACGGTGTTCTTTGCAGTGATCGATCTGGTTGCCGCCGTTGGCTTGTGGCTGGCGACTGCCTGGGGTGCGGTGATTTGGCTGATGTCGGTCGCTTCTATACTGGCGCTGGAAATTTTCTTCCCGCAGGTGTTCGGCGTCGGGCTGTTGACCGGCCTTTTCGAAGGCGCCTTGCTTGCGATTTATCTTTTGCTGGCCTTGATGTCTGCGCGGGAACATCCGCAAGGGTAAAAGAAATGAGCGCGTGATCCCGAAAAGCTTGTCCCCGGCTAGATCGGGGATGGGAACCGGTTTTCGGATAAGATCATGCACAAATACAAAGAGGGGAGGGCGCCATGGCGCGCATAGGATTTATCGGCCTCGGCAACATGGGTCTGCCAATGGCGCAGAACCTGATCAAGGCCGGCCACCAGATCGAGGGCGTCGACGTCAATCCGGCAGCCGTCGCCAGGCTGAAGGCGGCGGGCGGGGTGAGCGTCGAGACCGCTAAAGTCGCAGCCGCCCGTGCTGACGTCGTCATCACCATGCTGCCCTCAGGCAAGGAGGTGCGCGAGGTCTATCTCGGCGCCGGCGGCATCGTCGAGGACGCCAATGCCGGCACGCTGCTGATCGACTGCTCGACCATCGACGTGGAGACGGCGCGTAGCGTTGCCGCCGCAGCCGAGAAGAAGGGCCTCATGATGCTCGACGCCCCGGTCTCCGGCGGCGTCACCGGCGCCACGGCGGCGACACTCACCTTCATGGTCGGTGGCAGTGCGCAAGCCTTCACGCGCGCGGAATCGATTTTGCAGAAGATGGGCAAGACCATCGTGCACGCCGGCGGGCCCGGCAACGGCCAGGCCGCCAAGATCTGCAACAACATGATCCTCGGCGTCTCGATGATTGCCGTTAGCGAAGCTTTCGTGCTGGCCGAGCAGCTCGGTCTCGACCACCAGAAGCTGTTCGACATTTCCTCGAAGTCGTCGGGCCAGTGCTGGTCGCTGACCAGCTATTGCCCGGTGCCGGGCCCGGTGCCGACTTCGCCCGCCAACCGCGATTACCAGCCGGGCTTCACCGCCGCCATGATGCTGAAGGATTTGAACTTGGCGCAGGCTGCCGCCAAGGCGGCCGGCGCCAAGACCGAACTCGGCGCGGCCGCCGCCAGGATTTATTCACGCTATGCCGAGAGCGGCGAGGCGGGGCGCGATTTTTCCGGTATCATTCGCTTCATTCGGGGATGACGCGCGCGGTCAAGGTGAACGAACGGTAACGGCGGTCGCTACAATTGCGCGTTCAAGCAAACGTTCACCGTTGCAAATAAACCTAATCTTTATGGTGTTATTTAAGCCGATTTTAGACTGCGCCTCTTAGGGTGCGACGTCTGGGACGAGGAAGACAGGGCCTCGTTACCGGCGACTATAAAAACGCAAGGGGCGTTGAACATGAAAGCCGTTGCGAAGACGGTCGAGCCTGCCGAACGCGAGGCGCGCTTCGATCACATCCGGCCGCTCTATCTGGAGGCTTTGACCTTGGTCGAACGGCTGCATCGCCGGCTGCTCGACGTGATCAAGGACGAATTCGATCGCCGCGGACGCGCCGATATCAATTCGGTGCAGGCGCTGCTGCTCTACAATATCGGCGACAAGGAATTGACCGCCGGCGAGCTGCGCACGCGCGGTTACTATCTCGGCTCCAACGTCTCCTACAATCTCAAGAAGCTGGTCGAGATGGCCTTCCTCGACCATCAGCGCAGCCGCGTTGACCGCCGCTCGGTGCGTATCAAGCTGACCGAGAAGGGCCGCGAGGTGCGCGATATCGTCGAGGCGCTCTACCAGAAGCACGTGCGTACGGTCGAGCAGGTCGGCGGCATCAATGCCGACGAATTCTCCACGCTCAACAAGTCGCTGCATCGCCTCGAGCGTTTCTGGACCGACCAGATCCTTTACCGCCTGTAACTCGGGTACTGGTGGGAAGG
>CAYLMY010000312.1:0-2410 GCA_964384635.1 uncultured Undibacter sp. | reverse complement strand
GGCGCCAGCCTGAAAGCCGACGATTTCCTAGGAATTGCCGCGGTTTACCGCTAATTGCGGGCAGGGTGGAAAAGCCTGAAACGATCGTGTAGAGACCGCCGCGAACTCCTATATAGGCGCCTGATGCCGCCGGGGGCGGGAAGCCCCGCTCGGCGGGCGTGAACGGATTTTGAACTGATGCAGCACGTCGTCATCGTCATCCACCTGATGCTGGTGCTCGCCATGATCGGCGTGGTGCTGCTGCAGAAGTCCGAAGGCGGCGGCCTCGGCATCGGCGGCGGCGGCGGCTTCATGACCAGCCGCGGCACTGCCAACGTGCTGACGCGCGCGACCGCGATCCTGGCCGGGCTGTTTTTCGTGACCAGCCTGGTGCTGTCGATGCTGGCCGGCATGAACCGCAAGCCGACCTCGATCCTGCAAGGCGGCCAAAGCGCGCCGACGGCGCCGGCGCCCGGCTCGGCGCCGCCGATCGGCGGCGGCAGTGGCGGCCTGCTCAAGCAATTGCAGGGCGCGCCCAGCGCGCCGCCGGCGGCGCCCGCAGCGCCTGCCGCCCCCTCCGGGCCGCAGGTGCCGCAGTCGAAGTGATGAAACCTCAACGAGGGGCCGGGAAACCGGCCCTTCGGCGTTATGGGAAGCGAGATGGAACGGCAGAGGCGAATGCAGATGAGAAAGCCGATGCAACAAACTGCCGCCGCAGGTCCTTCACAGGCTACGCACAGGCGCAGAGCCGCCTTGAGGATTTCGCGCTCGTCGAATCGAACCGGGAGGGCTAAAGCTTAGGTCCCATGGCGCGGTACATCTTTATCACCGGCGGCGTGGTCTCCTCACTTGGCAAGGGTCTGGCATCCGCGGCGCTCGGCGCGCTGTTGCAGGCGCGCGGCTACAAGGTGCGCTTACGCAAGCTCGACCCCTATCTCAACGTCGACCCCGGCACCATGTCGCCCTATCAGCACGGCGAGGTGTTCGTCACCGACGACGGCGCCGAGACCGATCTCGACCTCGGCCATTACGAGCGCTTCACCGGGCGGCCGGCGACGCGGCACGACAACATCACCACCGGCCGCATCTACCAGGACATCCTGGCGCGCGAACGGCGCGGCGATTATCTCGGCGCCACCATCCAGGTGATCCCGCACGTTACCAATGCCATCAAGGATTTCATCCGCGAGGGCAATGAAGGCTTCGATTTCGTGCTGTGCGAGATCGGCGGCACCGTCGGCGACATCGAGGGCCTGCCGTATTTCGAGGCGATCCGGCAACTGGGCAACGAGCTGCCGCGTCACCACACCGTCTATATTCATCTCACGCTGCTGCCGTTCATTCCGAGCGCCGGCGAACTCAAGACCAAACCCACGCAACATTCGGTCAAGGAGCTGCGCTCGATCGGCATCCAGCCCGACATGCTGCTGTGCCGCACCGACCGTCCGATCCCGCATGGCGAGCGACGCAAGCTCGCGCTGTTCTGCAACGTGCGCGAACACGCGGTGATCGAAGCGCGCGACGTCGACAATATATATGCCGTGCCGGAGGCCTATCACGCGGCCGGGCTCGACACCGAAGTGCTCTCGGCCTTCGGCATCGAGGGCGCCGCGCCGCCCGAGCTTGCGCGCTGGCGCACCATCAACGAGCGCGTGCGCAATCCGGAAGGCGACGTCACCATCGCCATTGTCGGCAAGTACACCGGCATGAAGGACGCTTACAAATCCCTGATCGAGGCGCTCTCGCACGGCGGCATCGCCAACAAGGTCAAGGTCAATCTCGACTGGATCGAATCCGACGTGTTCGAGAACGAGGACCCGGCGCCGTTTCTCGAGCAGGTCAACGGCATCCTGGTACCCGGCGGCTTCGGCCAGCGCGGCGCCGAAGGCAAGATCAGGGCTGCGCAATTCGCGCGGCTGCGCCACGTACCCTATTTCGGTATCTGCTTCGGCATGCAGATGGCGGTGGTGGAAGCCGCGCGCAATCTGTGCGGCATCGAGGGCGCCAATTCCACCGAGTTCGGCCCGACGCCGGAGCCGGTGGTCGGCCTAATGACGGAATGGCTCAAGGGCAACGAATTGCAACGGCGCACCGAAAGCGGCGATCTCGGCGGCACCATGCGGCTCGGCGCTTATCCCGCGGTGCTATCGCGCGGCAGCCGGGTGGCCGAAATCTACGGCAAGACCGAAATCTCCGAGCGCCACCGCCACCGCTACGAGGTCAACACCACCTACAAGGGGCGGCTCGAGCAGCGCGGCATGCGTTTCTCCGGCATGTCACCGGACGGCATCCTGCCCGAGATCATCGAATACGCCGACCATCCCTGGTTCATCGGCGTACAATTTCATCCCGAGCTGAAATCGCGCCCCTTCGAGCCGCACCCGCTGTTTGCTTCCTTCATCGGCGCCGCGGTCGAGCAGAGCCGGCTGGT
>CAYLMY010000311.1:0-2413 GCA_964384635.1 uncultured Undibacter sp. | reverse complement strand
GGCCTATGTCTATACCGCGCGCGAGGCCGGCTATGCGCGGCTGATGCCGCCGAAAAAGGTCGCCGACACCGGCAAGCAGGTGGTGTGCCCGATGCCGGGGCTGGTGGTGTCGATCGCCGTCAAGGAGGGACAAGAGGTCAAGGCCGGCGAGACGGTGGCGGTGGTGGAAGCCATGAAGATGGAAAACGTATTGCGCGCCGAAATCGACGGCACGGTGAAGAAGATCAACGCCAAGCCCGGCGACAGCTTGGCGGTGGATGCGGTGATTTTGGAATTTTCCTGACGACCAGCGCTGAACAGTATTGACCCTCACCCTGAGGAGCCGGCGAAGCCGGCGTCTCGAAGGGTGAGGCCCCGCTATTCGTCCTCATCCTTCGAGACGGGCGCATTCGCGCCCTCCTCAGGATGAGGACATTGGACGTCTTGCGACGTTGTATATTTCTGCTATCGCCAGCGAATGACACTCTACTTCGCCTACGGCTCGAACATGCGCCGCGCGGCCATGCGCCGCCGTTGCCCCGGCGCCCGCGCGCTCGGGCCGGCGGCGCTTGAAGGCTATCGCTTTTTCGTCGGGATCGACGGCTGGGGCTCTGTCAAGCCTGCGCGCGGCGATAATGTGCACGGCGTATTGTGGCGGCTCACGCCGCGCGACGTGGCGGCGCTGCATGCCTATGAGCATCTGCACAGAGGACTTTATGACGTGCGGTATCTGCCGGTGCGCGCGGGCGCGCGTCGCCATACGGCTATGCTTTACCTGTTGCGCCGGCGCAGCCCCGGACGGCCGCGGCCGGGCTATACGGAGATGATCGCCGCCGCGGCGCACGATTGGAAGCTACCCGAGCCTTACATCCGCACGGTCGAGCGTTGGTCGACGTCGCGCTGGACCGGCGCGCGCGTCATCGACGTGGGGGAGATCGCATGAGCGTCATTCGCCACATCATCGTACACGGCCGCGTGCAGGGCGTCGGCTTTCGCGCCTTCGTCGAGGTCGAAGCGCTCCGGCGCGGGCTCGAAGGCTGGGTGCGCAACCGGAGCGATGGATCGGTGGAGGCGGTGTTTTCAGGCGACGCGGCTGTCGTCGCGGAGATGATCGAAGCCTGCCGGCGCGGCCCGTCGTTCGGCGCCCGCGTCGACGTGCTGCATCAGCGCGACAGCGACGGCGACGATCTCAAGCTCAGGCGTGCGGGCGAATCGTTCTCGGTATTGCCGACCGCCTGATCCGCGGTCGCGCCGAATAGCGCCTCGAATTCCCGCCGCAGCACCCTGTCCACCTCCGGCATTGATACTGGAATGCCGAGGTCGGCAAGGCTGGTGACACCGTAGCGTTGTTCGCTCACCCCGCAGGGCACGATGCCGGAAAAATGGCTGAGGTCCGGCGCCACATTGAGCGCCATGCCGTGCAGGGTCACCCATTGCTTCACGCGGATGCCGATGGCGGCGATCTTGTCCTCGAAAGCCTCGCCCTTGTCGGGCCGGCGCACCCAGACGCCAATGCGGTCCTCGCGCCGCTCGCCGCGCACATTGAAGCGCTCAAGCGTGCGGATGATCCATTCCTCCAGGCTGGCGACGAAACGGCGCACGTCGGGACCGCGCCGCTTCAGGTCGAGCATCACATAGGCAACGCGCTGGCCCGGCCCGTGATAGGTCATCTGCCCGCCGCGGCCGCTCTCGAACACCGGAAAGCGGGCCTCGATCAGCTCCTCAGGGCTGGCGCTGGTGCCGGCGGTGTAGAGAGCAGGGTGCTCGATCAGCCAGGCGAGCTCCGGCTCCCGGCCAGCGGCGATCGCGGCGGCGCGTGCCTCCATGAAGGCCAGGGCCTCCTCGTAAGGGATAAACCCGTCGCCCACGCGCCACTCGACCGGTGCCGATCCGGGCGGCGGCGCCAAGCCTATTGCCAAATCATCGCGCACATTAACCATCTGTTCACCATACCATGGTGACCTGAAATCCGCCCGCAAGTCGCGCGGCGCGCAATGGGAAGACAACGTGACCACATTCGACAAGGTTGCCGTCGACATCGCCGTGGTGCTGGGCACCACCGCCATGCCGGTCCATCAGGTGCTCCGGCTCGGCCGCGGCGCCATCATCGAGTTGGACGCCTCGGAAGATGATGCCGTCAACATCCTCGCTAACAACTTGCCGGTGGCCAAAGGCACGGTGGTGGTCAACGGCAACCGCATCGCGGTCGAGGTCGGCGAGCTGTTGGCGCGGCCGCCCGACATGCGCTGAGCCGGACGCGCGAGGCGGCCGGCGGCCGCAAGGGCTTGATCGCTTGAGAAAATTCGTCGTCCGCCTGCGCCCGGGCAGCCCTTGTCCCCCGACATCCCATTTGTTACATGCTCCGCCGTCCTGGGACGCTTAGGTTTTTCGGGCCTTTTCGTCCTTTCTCATGAGCATGATCCCGAAAAGCCTG
>CAYLMY010000310.1:0-2446 GCA_964384635.1 uncultured Undibacter sp. | reverse complement strand
CCCTCTCCCACAAGGGGAGAGGGAAGTGAGACTGCGGCACGCGCGTGAAATTACTTCGGCGCAATGACCCGGACCGGCTTGCTGTCCAGCCAAGCGCGGATGTCCTCGACCATCTGCTCATAGAAGCGCTTGTAATTCTCCGCCGTGACGTAGCCGAGGTGCGGCGTGATCAAAATATTGTCGAGCTTGCGGAACGGGTGATCGAGCGCCAGCGGCTCCTCGTCGTAGACGTCGATGGCAGCGCCGGCGATCTTCTTCCCCTTCAAGGCCGCCTCAAGCGCCTTCTCGTCGGCGACCGGCCCGCGCGAGGTGTTAATGAAGAACGCCGTCGGCTTCATCAGCGCGAGGTCCTTGGCGCCGATCAAACCGCGCGTGCGCTCGCTGAGCTGTACATGCACGGTGACGAAATCGGACTGCTTGAGCAGCTCCTCCTTGCTGACCAGCGTGGCGCCGGCTTGCTTCGCCTTCTCCGCGGTCAGGTTCTGGCTCCAGGCGATCACCTTCATGTCGAGCGCGTTGGCGATGCGCGCCATCCGTGTGCCGAGCTTGCCGAGCCCGATGATGCCGAGCGTCTTGCCGTTGAGGTCGATGCCGAGCACGCTCTGCCAGCGCGCGCCCGCTTTCAGCCGTGCGTTCTCGGCGCCGATCTGGCGGGCGAGCTCGAGCATCAGCCCCAAAGTCAATTCCGCGGTCGGGTGGCCGAGCGTCTCGGTGCCGCAGACGGGTATGCCGCGCGCGGCGGCCGCGGCGACATCGATCGCCGCGTTGCGCATGCCGCTGGTGACGATGAGCCTGAGATTGGGCAGGGCGTCGATCACGTCCTTGCCGAACAAAGTGCGCTCGCGCATCAGACAGACCACGGCGCAGTCCTTCAGCGCCGCCACCACCTTGTCCCGGCTGCCCAGGGACTCGTTATAGACCTTGAAATTTACGTCCTTGGCGACGCCCGACCAGTCGGCGACCGTCATGGCCACGTTCTGGTAGTCGTCGAGAATGGCTCCCTGCAGGCTCATGGCGCGCCCCGTCCCTTGGATAGCGGGCGGCGAAAGGCCGGCCCGAGCGCGGACCAACCACAGGCCGGGCGCGATCACAAGATGGGGAAAGCCGCCTCAGGCGGAGGGGAATTGATCGTGTTTCGCCCGCCAGGCAGGGCCCGGGCCGCGCATATAGTGCCGCTCGGGGTGATAGGGGCGGTCGGCGTCGCGGGTCACAGCGTGCCGGAAGCCTGCGAGGATGTGTCCGACGAAGGCGAAGGGACGGGGCAGCAGGGCCGCTGCAGATCCGGAGATGGCCAATAAAGCGCGAGTCATGACGCAATTCCAACTACCGCGCGGGCGGCCTTTTCGCCCGCATAGTCCTTAGTCGCCTCACGCGGCGGCCAAGTTCACGGTAGGCCATGTTCGCGCATCAGGGGTTAAAAGCGGGTGCAGGAAAGGGCTACCGGCCGGGCAAATTTGCAATCAACCTTTCCAGAAATTTACTGGCTGGCGAGATCCGCCTCACGGGTCTGCGGCCATCCTCACCATGGGGCCCGCGTGGGGCCCGCCGCCAAAGGGGAACCCGCGCTTGCCCTTTAGGGTGCCGCTCGCTACATCAGCGGCGAATTTCCCCGACAAGGCGTCCGGCGGCGCGGATCAGCGCGCGTGGGCGGATTCGGAGCTTGCAAAGGGTTTCAGAGCTTAATGAACGGTCGCCAATTCATCTATCATATGCAGGGTCTGTCCAAGACCTATCCGCCGGCCAAGAAGGTGCTGGATAACATCCATTTGTCCTTCTACCCGGACGCCAAGATTGGCGTGCTGGGCGTCAACGGCTCCGGCAAATCGACGCTGCTGCGCATCATGGCCGGGCTCGACACCGAGTTCTCCGGCGAGGCCTGGGTGGCGGAAGGCGCCCGCGTCGGCTACCTGGAGCAAGAGCCGCAACTCGATGCCGGAAAGACCGTGCGCGAGAACGTCATGGAGGGGGTCGCCGCCAAGAAGGCGCTGCTCGACCGCTACAACGAGATCGCCTCGAACTATTCGGACGAGACCGCCGACGAGATGGCGAAGCTCCAGGACCAGATCGATTCCAAGAACCTCTGGGACCTGGACAGCCAGGTCGACCTGGCCATGGACGCGCTGCGCTGCCCGTCCGACGACGCCGAGGTATCCAGGCTCTCGGGCGGCGAGCGGCGTCGTGTCGCGCTATGCCGGCTGCTGCTCGACCAGCCCGAATTGCTGCTGCTCGACGAGCCCACCAACCATCTCGACGCCGAGAGCGTGAACTGGCTGGAAGGCCACCTGCGCAACTATCCCGGCGCCATCCTGATCGTCACCCATGACCGCTACTTCCTCGACAACGTCACCGGGTGGATCCTCGAGCTCGATCATGGCCGCGGCATTCCTTACGAGGGCAATTACACCTCCTGGCTCCATCAGAAACAAAAGAGAATGGAGCAGGAAGG
>CAYLMY010000309.1:0-2461 GCA_964384635.1 uncultured Undibacter sp. | reverse complement strand
GAGCCGGTGCATCTGGAATATTTCGGCTCGCTCGAAAAAATCGCCGACGCCAAGGCGGAGATCTTTTCCGGGGTCGAGCCGGGCGGAACCGCCGTGCTCAACCGCGACAACGCGCAATATGCGCGGCTCGCCGCCGCCGCCAAGGCGGCCGGCGTTGCCCGCATCGTCGCGTTCGGCGAGCACGCAGACGCCGAGGCGCGGCTGTTGCGGGTTTCACTGCAAGCCGATTCCTCGACCGTCGATGCGCGCATCCTGGGCGAGCCCGTCACCTACAAGCTGGGCGCGCCCGGCCGCCATATCGTGCTCAATTCGCTCGCCGTGCTGGCGGCGGCCGTGCTGGTGGGCGCCGATCTGGCGCTGGCCGCGCTCGCGCTCGTCAATCTTAAAGCCGCCGCCGGGCGCGGCGCACGCGCGCGCTTGCGCGTGCCGGGCGGCAACGCACTGCTGATCGACGAAAGCTACAACGCCAACCCCGCCTCCATGGCGGCGGCGATTGCGCTGCTCGGCCAGGCGCCGGTCAAAAACCAAGGTCGCCGCATTGCGGTGCTTGGCGACATGCTGGAACTGGGCCCGCCCGGCGCCGATCTGCACCGCGGCCTGGCCGGGACGCTCGAGGCCGCGGGCGTCGATCTGGTGTTCTGTTCGGGGCCCTTGATGCGTTCGCTGTGGGAGGCTCTTCCCTCCGGCCGCCGGGGCGGCTATGCCGAAACCGCGGCGGCGCTGGAGCCGGCCGTGCTCGATGCCATCCGCGCCGGCGACGCGGTCATGGTGAAGGGCTCGCTGGGCTCGAAAATGGGGCCCATCGTCAAGGCCCTGGAACGCACGTTTCCCCGCCAGGGTGCGCTCGCGCAGACGTCGCGCTAAACGCAGGTTTGACCCGATGTTCTATTGGCTGGCCGATTTCTCCGACAAGCTCTCGTTTCTCAACGTATTCCGCTACATCACCTTCCGCACCGGCGGCGCCATCGTCACCGCGCTGGTGTTTGTATTCCTGTTCGGCGGCCCGATCATCGACTTGCTGCGCCTCAAGCAGGGCAAGGGCCAGCCGATCCGCTCCGACGGCCCCAAGTCGCATCTGGTCACCAAGCTCGGCACCCCCACCATGGGCGGGCTGATGATCCTGTCCGGGCTCTTGGTCGCGACGCTGCTGTGGGCCAATCCGGCCAACCCTTACGTCTGGGTCGTGCTCGGGGTGACGCTCTCCTTCGGTGTGATCGGCTTTTACGACGACTATCTCAAGGTCACCAAGCAGACCGACGCCGGCATCGCCGGCCGCACCCGGCTGATCGCGGAAGCGCTGATCGCCATCATCGCCTGCACCTTGCTCGCCCATCTCGGGCGCGGACCGATCGCCACCTCGCTGGTGTTTCCCTTCGTCAAGGAACTGGTGATCAATCTCGGCTGGGGCTTCGTGCTGTTCGGCGCTTTCGTGATCGTCGGCGCCGGCAACGCCGTCAACCTCACCGACGGGCTCGATGGCCTGGCCATCGTGCCGGTGATGATCGCGGCGGCGAGCTTCGGGCTGATCTCATACTTGGCCGGCAACGCGGTGTTCGCCGAATATCTGCAGATCCATTACGTCGCCGGCAGCGGCGAGCTTGCGATCATATGCGGCGCGGTGATCGGCGCCGGCTTAGGCTTCCTCTGGTTCAACGCGCCGCCGGCCTCGATCTTCATGGGCGACACCGGCTCGCTCTCGCTCGGCGGCTTGCTTGGCACCACCGCGGTCGCCATCAAGCACGAGATCGTGCTCGCCATCATCGGCGGGCTGTTCGTGCTGGAAGCGGTATCGGTGATCGTGCAGGTGGTTTCGTTCAAGCTCACCGGCAAACGCGTGTTCAAGATGGCGCCGATCCACCATCACTACGAGCAGCTCGGCTGGACCGAGCCGCAGATCGTGATCCGCTTCTGGATCGTCGCCGTGGTGCTGGCGCTGGCGGGGCTGGCGAGCCTGAAGTTGCGATGATTCGGAGGTTGTCGTCCCCGCGAAGGCGGGGACCCATAACCCCGGGCCTTTCGAGAGACTGCGGAGTATGGGTCCCGGCCCTCGCGGAGTTTATCATCGGGCCGCGCTTTGCGCGGACCCGTTGGCTCGGCCGGGACGACAGAATTAGATGATCCCCGTCACCACCTTCGCCGGCAAAAAAGTTGCCGTCTTCGGCCTCGGCAAGTCCGGCCTGCTGGCCGCGCGCGCGCTGGCTGAAGGCGGTGCCGAGGTCGTCGCCTTCGACGACAATGCCAAGTCGGTCGGCGAAGCGAAAGCCGCCGGTATCAAGACGCAAGACCTGCGCGAACTCGACTGGTCGGCCGTTGCCGCGCTGGTGCTGGCGCCGGGCGTGCCGCTCACCCATCCGACGCCGCACTGGTCGGTCGCGCTTGCCCGCGAGGCCGGCGTCGAGGTCATCGGCGACATCGAATTGTTCTGCCGCGAGCGCGCCAAATCCGGCGCGGATTGTCCGCT
>CAYLMY010000308.1:0-2515 GCA_964384635.1 uncultured Undibacter sp. | reverse complement strand
GCCCATTTCGGCGACCGTGTATTCGAAGCCGTGCGGCAGTTCGATGCGCGCGCGGTGGATCTCGCCGGTGATCGCATTGCGGATCGGCTCGCCGCGCGAGTCGATCAGGCCCGGCACCGACAGCCTGGCGGTGCGCGCGTCGACATCGACCTCGAAAGTGATGGGCCGGAACAGCGGCTCCAGCACCTTGGTCATGGTGGTGGAGAACACTTGCCAGACCGTCGCGCCTGGTTCGGTGTCCTCGCCGCTCAGGATGCGCACCAAAGCATGGCGCTGGTCGGCGTTGGCGCGCTCGTCGACGATGACTTGAGTGGTGCCGTTGCCTTCATGGATTGGGTTCGGCCAATCCAGCAACCAGGCGGCGTTGAGGCCGTCGAGCTTGGTCTTGCCGTAATAGCCCGACTCGATCGCGATGGCGCCGACGCCGCGGCAGGTTCCATCGGTGGGCAAGGCATTGAACTGGCACGGGCAGCCGTAATCGCAATTGCAATTGACGAATTCCTTGCCGTTAATTTCCCATCTCGTTTTGCTCATGGTGTTCCTCGATCAGTGGTTGGTTGGGTCGATTTGCGTGCGGCGTTATCGACGTTGCGAGGCCAACGGGTAAGACCCATAATGGCCAGAACCGGTCCATTCGTGCCAATTGGGGGCGACTTATGACGGCGCGCCCGCCGCTGCATGCCTGCATTCTGGCGGTCCCCGACACCATGGCGTCGCCGGTGCTCGGCATCTACGACGTGCTCAATTCGCTTGGCGGCCTGCAGGCGTTCGACGAGGCGATTCCGGCGGAGGCGCCCTATCGCGCGGAAATCGTCTCCGAACGGCGCGGACCGATGAACACCGCCAGCAACATCCCGATCCTCATGCACCGCGCCATCGGCGAGATCGAGCGCACCGACCTCGTGTTCGTTCCCTCGCTCATGCTCGACTCCAATCGCTGGGAGACCGGCCGCTATCCGGCGACGATCGAGTGGCTGCGCGCCATGCACGATGGCGGCGCGACGATCTGCACCGCCTGCTCCGGTGTTTTCCTGCTGGCGGAAACTGGTCTCTTGGACGGACACGAAGCGACCATGCACTGGTCGCACGCGCGGGCGTTCGAGCGCGTGTTCCCGAAGGTGAAGCTGAGCCTGGAGAAGATGCTTATCACCGCCGGCAGCTGCGGCGAGCTGGTGATGTCCGGCGCCTCGACCTCATGGCACGACCTATTGCTGCATATCGTTGCCCGGCAAGTGGGAGTGCCGGCGGCCCACGCGCTGGCCAAGTTTCATGTGCTGCAGTGGCACGCCGACGGGCAGGCACCGTTCATGGTGTTCGTGCCGGTCACCGACCACGGCGACGCCATGGTCGCTAGGACGCAAGCATGGGCGGGCAAGAATTATTCCGCGCCCAACCCGGTGGAGGAGATGGTGCGTCTCTCCGGCATTCCGGAGCGCAGCTTCAAGCGGCGCTTCAGCAAGGCCACGGGCCTGACGCCGATCGAATACATCCAGCACCTGCGCGTGGATCAGGCCAAGCGCCGCCTGGAGCGCACCGGCACGCCGGTCGACGAGATCGGCTGGCAGATCGGCTACGAGAACCCGGCCTTCTTCCGCCGCCTGTTCAAGCGCACCACCGGTCTTTCGCCGAGCCACTACCGGCGGCAGTTCCGGTTGCCGGCGATGGCCGGCGGCGAGTAGCCGCGCGAAGCTGCGCAAAGCAGCCGGCAAATATGGCGGCGCGCCATAAGGCTTTCGGGACAAGTAGTCGGCGCAGCGCGCGCGCAGTATCGTTGAGCCCAGGCAGGGCCGATTCGCTGGGCCCCACACCCTGAAGGAGACAACGCCATGCGATTTTCGCCGGGATTTCGTGCAGCACTCATTGCGCTCGTCGCTTTCGCGGGCGCAACCTTGGCGGCGCCCGCGCGCGCCGACGAGGGCACCATCAGCTTCAGCGTGATCAAGGCCGGCTTCGTCGTCGGCGGCTCGGGCGGCAGCGGCACGCTCACCTTCCACGGCAAAAGTTACCGGCTCGGCATCGGCGGCATTAGTTACGGGTTCACGTTCGGCGCCTCGCAGACACGCTTCCACGGCACGGTGAGCAATATCAGCCGTCCGTCCGATGTCGCCGGCGTCTATGCCGCGGGCAATGTGGGCGCGGCGGTCGGCCGGGGCGCGCAGGCAATCGTTCTGACCAACCATAAAGGCGCGGTGCTCGCGCTCACCGGCTCTTCGGTCGGCGCGATTGTCAGCGCGGACCTCAATGGCCTGGCGATTACGGTGAAGTGAGCGGCGAAGCCGCTCATCCCCGTCCCCGCCTGCGCGGGGACAGGCTCCGGCGGGGATCCAGCTTTTTTGGCCGCCGGGCCACGCTTGCTATTTGACCGGGATGACGTCCTTGGCGCCGGCCGCGCCCATATAGACCGCCAGGATGCGCACCGGCTGCGCGCCCTTGTTGATGCCGAAATGCGCGACGTCCATCGCCTCCATGAAGGACTGGCCCTGCTGGTAGGTGCGCGTGCCGTGCGCGCCGTAGT
>CAYLMY010000307.1:733-2527 GCA_964384635.1 uncultured Undibacter sp. | reverse complement strand
GGTCATAAGCTGACATTGCAACACGTTTACGCCGTGTCCGCGTCGCCGCCAATAACGGACGTTGAGCGGCGCATGCGCGTCGGTATTTGGTAGCCGATTTATGAGTCCACGGCCTAAGGCGTTTGCGGCCGTACCACCGCCCAACCCAGGCGGATGAGCGGCAGGAAGCCCTGCACCGCGCGCGCGAACGAGCGCGGCACTTCCGCCACCATATCGGGAAACTGCGCCTTCAACGTGGCCGGCGGCGTGGTGGACTTCTCGCCCGTCGGCCAAACCAGAAGCCCGCCGTGTGCGCGCATATCGGTGACGCTCGCCCACGGGCTGCGCTGCGGCGCCCAGTCGAAATAGACGTGCGGCCGGCTTGCTGCACCGAGCGCCACCAGCGGCGCGATGCGCGCGTCACCGGTGACGTATTCAAGCGGTTTGCCGGTGCGGCGCTGGAAGTTGTCGGCGAAGAAGCGGCCTTCGCTATTGGCCGGCTGCGCGACCTGCAGATCGGTTCCCGCGATCCACGGCATCACCGCTAATCCGACCACGACCAGCAGCGGCGGCATCACCAGCAGCCCGAGCCAGGCCGACGACACCAGCCGCTCGCGATAGAGCAGTACCTGGTCGCCCGCCAGCACCACCACGGCGAGACCGGAAAGCACCACCAAGGGCGCGATGCGCCCGAACGGCCCGAGCCGGCCGCTGGCAAACACGAAGGCTAGCGCGATCGCCGCCGGCGCCAGCGCAAACACGTAGACGAATTGGCGTGCCAACCGCTCGGTCGGATTGCGGTCGATCTCCGGGGCGCGCTCGCGGGGGCGGCGCGGCCAGCCGCTACCCAAGGCGACCAGCAAGATGAGGCCGAGATGGCTGAGCAGCAGCGCCAGCAGCAGCCACAGCACGGGCGGCAGGCTGCCGGCGCTGGTGGCGGTGTCGTCAAAACCGGCGAGGACGAGATCGCGCCCGCTCCAAAGCCAGGCCAAATGCGGGAAGACGACGATGATGAGCGGCAGCACCGCCACCCACGGTTCGGGATTGAGCAGCGCCTCGCGGCCGCGCGCGCTGGCGAACGTGAACAGGATCATCAGTACGATGAGGATGAGGCCGACATAGCTCGCCAGCAGCAACAGGCCGAGATCGAGCGCCAGCAGGAACCAGAAGCCGCGCCGGTCCTCGCCCACGGCGCGCCAGTAATGCAACAGCGCCAGCGCCCATAGCGGCGCCGCCATCACCGCCTCTCCGAAACCCGGGGTGGGCACGGCGAAGGCGGCAATCCCCACCATCAGCAGAACGCCGAGCACCGCGTGGCGGGTGCCGACGATCGAACGCCCGAGCGTGAACACCGCCCAATAGGTGACGACGATGCAGGCTTGCGCCAGCGCGTAGAGCCCGAAAGCGCCGGCCAGTCGAAAGGCGACCTCGCCCAGCCAGAACGCCAGCGGAGGACCTAGATAGCTGCCCAGCACGAATTCGTGGCCGATGGCCAAGAGTAATGGCGCGTCGCCCGGCGGCGCGCTGTAGAACAGCGATGGCACCACGGTCCACAGGAACGCTTGCGTCAGCGCCGCGGTCCAGAACACCACCGCCGGGCGCCCGCGCAGGAATTCGATGATCAGGGAGACGTAATGCATTGGCCCGGGCGGATTTCTTAATCCCTCCCCTGAAAGGGGAGGGTGGCTGCGAGCGCCAGCGAGCAGTCAGGTGGGGTCACCTCGAACACATCGAACGTGGGCCCCACCCCGCACCCGTCGCCCGCCCACCCCCCCCCCCCACCGGGGGGGGGTTATGGGGAACCCGGCCCCAAAA
>CAYLMY010000307.1:0-723 GCA_964384635.1 uncultured Undibacter sp. | reverse complement strand
CGGCTCGCTTCGCTCGCCACCCTCCCCCGCACACGGGGGAGGGATGAAGAGCAACCGGGCAGCAATAGAGAACGCGGGCTAAAGAGGCAACAAGTTGGCGATGACCTCGTCAGAAGCGCTGCCGCCCAGCGCCGCAAGCTTTTCCGCAACCGGGGCAAACGACTTGCGGTGGTGGATCGAGGGCCCGAGCCGGGCCAGCGCCTCGAAATGCTCGGGCACGCTGTAGCCCATGTGGCGCTCGAAGCCGTAGCCGGGATGCGCGAGACCCAGCCGCGTCATCAGCCGGTCGCGCGTCACTTTGGCAACGATGGAGGCAGCGGCGATCGACGAGACCAGCGCGTCGCCGGACACCACCGCGGTGCAATCGCAGCCGCAGTCGATCCGGTTGTTGCCGTCGACGAAGACCAGCTTCGGCCGCACCGGCAGCGCTTTGACCGCGCGCGCCAGCGCCCACAGCGAGGCGCGTAGGATGTTGTCGCGGTCGATGCGTTCGATCGAGCCAAAGGCCACCGCCACTTGCGCCGTGGCGCAGATTTTCTCGTACAGCTTCTCGCGCGCTTCAGGATCGAGCTTCTTGGAATCGTTGAGGCCGCGCGGGATGCGCTCGGGGTCGAGAATGACCGCCGCCGCCGCCACCGGGCCGGCGAGCGGTCCCCTGCCCGCTTCGTCGCAGCCGGCGACCGGCCATAGGCCGCTGTTGAGCGCACGCCGCTCGCGCCGGAA
>CAYLMY010000306.1:0-2548 GCA_964384635.1 uncultured Undibacter sp. | reverse complement strand
CCCGCCGATGCGGTCTATTTCGGGGAAGTCTCGCTCTCCGGCGCCATCCGCCCGGTGGCGCAAGGCCCGGCGCGTCTCAAGGAAGCCGCAAAGCTTGGCTTTACCCAAGCGGTCGTTCCCGAAGCGGCGCGCGCGGAGGCCGGCGAACCGGGCCTGAACGTCCGCGATGTCGCGAGCCTCGCCAACCTGGTTGCCGATATCGCGGCGCGCGGCAACCATACCGGCAAAAGTGGCCGACAAGACGGGTGACGGCACCCTGACGCGTCGCTATATACGGGGCGCGTCATAACCCCTCCGGCGGCGGCCAGCCGCGGTCCTGCCGCCAGAGCAGAAATGGGCCTAAAATTAAGCACTTAAGGCCGACATTGCCGCCCTGTTCCGGAGCCGCCAAACGCGGCGCGGATTCGCCCCGTCGGCATGCTGCCGCGCGCCGGGTGGCTCGCGCCTATCCGCGGAGCGCGTGAGCCACCGATGCCGATCACGTTGCTCGACATCCTGCTCCTGGTGGTCATGTTGATCTCAGGGCTGCTCGCCATGATCCGCGGCTTCATGCGCGAGATCTTATCGATCGGTGCCTGGATCATCGCCGCGCTGGTCACACTCTATGGCTACGCGCGCGTGCTGCCCGTGGCGCAAGGCTACTTCAACAGCAACATGGTGGCGGCGGCGGTCACGATTGGCGGCATTTTCCTGCTCACTTTGCTGATCGTCTCGGTCATCACCGTGCGCATTTCCGACATGATCCTCGACAGCCGGGTCGGCGCACTCGACCGCACGCTCGGCTTCCTGTTCGGGCTCGGCCGCGGCCTCATCATCGTCGTCGTCGCCTTCCTGTTCTTCGCATGGCTGGTTCCCGACCGCAGCCAGCCGGAATGGGTGCGCGGCGCAAAATCGAAGGTAGTCCTACAAAGCACGGGACAATGGCTTATCTCCATGTTGCCGGACGACCCTGAAAAGACCATTTTGCAGAAGTTGAAGCGGCGTAAGCCGGAAGACCAGGAACCACCGGATTCAGGGTCCGACCAGCGCAGCGACCTACAGGCGCCAAGCGGAACGCGATAGGCATGACACAGGACACGCCAGACCTCGTGCAGCAGGCAGAGGACTTCGATCCAGACGCCGACCGCCTGCGCGAGGAATGCGGCGTGTTCGGCGTGTTCGGCCATCCGGACGCGGCCGCCATCACCGCGCTCGGCCTGCACGCGCTCCAGCACCGCGGCCAGGAAGCCGCCGGCATCGTCAGCTTCGACGGCAAACGCTTCCATTCCGAGCGCCGCCTCGGCCTGGTCGGCGATACTTTTACCAAACGAGAAGTGATCGACCGGCTGCCCGGCACCGCCGCCATCGGCCACGTGCGCTATTCGACCACCGGCGAGACCATCATTCGCAACGTGCAGCCGCTGTTCGCCGAGCTCGAAGGCGGCGGCTTCGCCATCGGCCATAACGGCAATCTCACCAACGGCATCGCCTTGCGCCGTCAGCTCGTGCACGAAGGCGCCATGATGCAGTCGACCACCGATACCGAGGTGATCCTGCATCTGGTGGCGCGTGCGCGCCGCAACCGCTTCGTCGACCGCTTCGTCGAAGGCCTGCGCCAACTCGAGGGCGCCTATGCCTTCGTCGGCCTCACCAACAAGAAACTGGTGGGCGCACGCGACCCGCTCGGCATCCGCCCGCTGGTGATCGGCAAGCTCAACGGCTGCCCGATCCTGGCGTCGGAGACCTGCGCGCTCGACATCATCGGCGCGCAATACGTGCGCGACGTGGAAAACGGCGAAGTAGTGGTGTTCGACGAGGACGGCGCGCAGTCGCACAAGCCCTTTCCGCCGATGCAGGCGCGGCCGTGCATCTTCGAATACATCTATTTCTCGCGACCCGATTCCATTATTGGCGGCCGCAATGTCTACGACGTGCGCAAGAATATGGGCGCCGAGCTGGCGCGCGAATCCCCGGCGAATGTCGACGTAATCGTGCCGGTGCCGGATTCCGGCGTGCCGGCGGCCATAGGCTTCGCGCAGGAGGCCGGCATCCCATATGAGCTCGGCATCATCCGTAACCACTATGTCGGGCGCACTTTCATCCAGCCGACGCAGGCGATCCGCGATCAGGGGGTGCGGCTTAAACATTCCGCCAACCGCGCCGTGGCCGCGGGCAAGCGCATCGTGCTGGTGGACGATTCCATCGTGCGCGGCACGACTTCGCGCAAGATCGTGCAGATGATGCGCGACGCCGGCGCGCGCGAAGTGCATTTCCGCATTGCCTCGCCGCCGATCACGCATCCGGACTATTACGGCATCGACACGCCCGAGCGCGACAAGCTGCTCGCCGCCACCCACGATCTGGAGGGCATGCGGGCCTTCATCGGCGCCGACAGCCTGGCCTTCCTCTCGGTCGACGGCATCTACCGCGCGATGGGCTTGGCCGGCCGCGATCCCGTTCGCCCGCAGTTCACCGATCACTGCTTCACCGGCGACTATCCGACGGCGCTCACCGACCAGGCCGCGCATGAAGCAAGCCCAAGGCAGTTGTCGTTGCTGGCGGAAGCGAT
>CAYLMY010000305.1:0-2553 GCA_964384635.1 uncultured Undibacter sp. | reverse complement strand
CCCCGCGTCAGAGCGCGGCGATCGCGGCGTTCAGCGTCGCGCTCGGCCGCATCGCGGCCGATGCCTTGGCATCATCGGGCACGTAGTAACCACCGATGTCGACCGGCTTGCCTTGCGCGCCGATCAGTTCGGCATTGATCTTGGCCTCGTTCTTGGCGAGCGTTTCGGCCAGCGGCTTGAAGCGGGCTTGCAGCTCCGCGTCCTTGGTCTGCGCGGCCAGCGCCTGAGCCCAGTAGAGGGCGAGGTAGAAATGGCTGCCGCGATTGTCGATTTGGCCGACCTTGCGCGCAGGATTGCGGTTGAACTCGAGGAACTTTGCGATGGCCGTGTCGAGCGTCTCGGCGAGAACCTGCGCCTTGGCGTTCTTGTAGGTCTGCGCCAGATGTTCGAGCGAGGCGCCGAGGGCGAGGAACTCGCCGAGCGAATCCCAGCGCAGATAGCCCTCTTCCTGGAACTGCTGCACGTGCTTGGGCGCCGAGCCGCCGGCACCGGTCTCGAAAAGACCGCCGCCCGCCAGCAGCGGAACGATCGACAGCATCTTGGCCGATGTGCCGAGCTCCATGATTGGGAATAGGTCGGTCAGATAGTCGCGCAGCACGTTGCCGGTGACGGAGATCGTGTCCTGCCCCTTGCGGATGCGCTCGAGTGAAAACTTCATCGCTTCGACCGGCGACAGAATGCGGATGTCGAGCCCCGCGGTGTCTTGATCCTTCAGGTACTTCTCGACTTTGGCGATGACCTGGGCGTCATGCGCGCGCTTGGCGTCGAGCCAGAACACCGCCGGGGTGCCGGTGAGGCGCGCGCGGCGCACGCCGAGCTTGACCCAGTCCTGGATCGGCGCGTCCCTGGCCTCGCACATGCGGAAGATGTCGCCGGTCTCGACCGGACGCTCCAGCAGCACCTTGCCGTCATCGGCGACGACGCGGACCGTTCCGTCCGCGGGAATTTCGAACGTCTTGTCGTGCGAGCCGTATTCTTCGGCCTTCTGCGCCATCAACCCCACGTTCGCAACCGAGCCCATGGTCTTGGGGTCGAACGCGCCGTGCGCCTTACAGTCCTCGATGGTCGCCTGATAGAGCGTTGCGTAGCTGCGATCCGGGATCACGGCGTCGACGTCGTGCAGTTTGCCGTCGGCGCCCCACATGTGGCCGCCTTCGCGGATCATCGCCGGCATCGAAGCATCGACGATCACGTCGCTCGGCACGTGCAGGTTGGTGATCCCCTTGTCGGAATTGACCATGGCGAGGCCGGGTCGTTTCGCGTACTCGGCCGCGATGTCGGCCTTGATCGCTTTCTTTTCGGCTTCCGGCAGCGTCTCAATCTTCGTCAGCAGATCGCCCAAGCCGTTGTTGGGATTGACGCCGAGACGCTTCAGCGTGGCGGCGTGCTTCTTGAACACGTCGGCGAAGAATACGGAAACGGCGTGGCCGAATACGATGGGATCGGCAATCTTCATCATGGTCGCCTTCAGGTGCAGCGAGAACAGCACGCCTTCCTTCTTGGCGGCTTCGATCTGGTCGGCGAAGAAGGCGCGCAGCGCCTTGCGGCTCATCACCGCCGCGTCGATGATCTCGCCGGCATCAATCGGCGTCTTCGCCTTCAGCACCGTGACGGCGCCGTCGGCGCCGACCAGCTCGATGCGGGCGTTGGTCGCCGACGCGACGGTGGTCGAAACTTCCGAGCCATAGAAATCGCCGCCCGGCATGTGCGCCACGTGCGATTTGGAATCCGAGCTCCAGGCGCCCATCTTGTGCGGATGGTTGCGCGCGTATTGCTTGACGGCGGCGGCGGCGCGGCGGTCGGAATTGCCCTCGCGCAACACGGGGTTGACGGCGCTGCCGAGCACCTTGGCGTAGCGAGACTTGATGTCCTTCTCGGCTTCCGTCGCGGCGTTGTCCGGATAGTCCGGAACGTCGTAGCCCTTGCCTTGCAGTTCCTTGATCGCGGCCTTGAGCTGCGGGATCGAGGCGGAGATGTTGGGTAGCTTGATGATGTTGGCCTCGGGCTGCATCGCGAGCGCGCCGAGTTCGGCGAGTTCGTCGTTGATCCGTTGCGCCGGGGTGAGCTTCTCGGGGAAATTGGCGAGGATGCGACCAGCCAGCGAGATGTCTTTCAGCTTCACCGACACACCCGCTGCGCCCACGAAGGCTTCGACGATCGGCAGCAGGGAATAGGTCGCAAGCGCCGGGGCTTCATCGACCTTTGTCCACACGATTTCGAGATCTGGCATGCTTGCACCTCAGGTCGCCGTGCTTGTTGGGCCGACCGGAAACTGAACATTGATGGGCCCGGTGGGATGGCTTCTCCCGCGGGCCCTCAAATGAATTGTTCTCGGCGTGGACACCGCCAACCGGAATTCGACTGACGGGGGTTCGGCGCGCGCCCTATAGCATCCGCACTCCGCTGGTGAAAGCCTTGTTAGCAGGTGCGAGATGACCGCCGGCACCGGATGGAGCGGCGCGGCTTGACGTGCGCTGTTGGCTTGGGCAGGGGCTGCGCCTGCGGGACCCCGGGCGGTCCTTGAGGAGTATTCCATGCCGGGCGCCGGCACCG
>CAYLMY010000304.1:0-2554 GCA_964384635.1 uncultured Undibacter sp. | reverse complement strand
TTGCGGCCCATGAACTGGCGCACGTCGGCGACCACCTGGTTGGAGAGATTGTTGCGCGCGTCGTACATGGTGAGCACGACGCCGTGGATTGACAGTTTCGGATTGAGGCTGTTCTTCACCTGCTCGACGGTCTTGAGCAGTTGCGACAATCCTTCGAGCGCGAAGAACTCGCATTGCAGCGGCACCAGGATCGAATCCGCGGCCGCCATGGCGTTGACCGTGAGCAGATTGAGCGACGGTGGGCAGTCCACCAGCACGTAAGTGAAATCGTAGGCGCGCTCGCCGGCGTTGAGCGTGTTGAGCGCGCCGCGCAGGCGGAAGGCGCGGTCGCGCGCCTGGCCGATCTCGAGCTCGAGCCCGGAGAGGTCCATGGTAGAGGGCGCGATGAAGAGCTGCGGCACCGCGGTCTGCAGCACCGCGTCGCGCATCGGCGCGGCGCCCGTGAGCACGTCGTAGGTCGAGGTGCGGCGCGAGCGGCGGTCGATGCCCAGCCCGGTGGAGGCGTTGCCCTGCGGATCGAGGTCGACGATCAGCACGTGTTCGCCGATGGCCGCCAGCGCGGTGCCGAGATTGATGGCGGTGGTGGTCTTGCCGACGCCGCCCTTCTGGTTGGCGATCGCCAGCACCCGCGGGCGCGGCGCCGGCTCGGCCCGCGCCGTCGGCTTGCCGAAGGGGACGATTTCAGGGCTGCTGGTCTGCGAATCGGTCATATCAGGACATTCCGTGCTGGTATTTGCTGCCCGTCAGTCATCCTCGGCGCATGTTCGAGGCCGTTCGGAGCGTCATCAGGGCCGAGCATCGGTGCTTCTACGACCATTAAGGCCCCGTATGATGACGATGCAGCCCTCCGGGCTGGTCTTGCTGGGCACTTGCGAGGCCTCAATGCTCCAATATTTAGCGGCTTCAGTCAATTCAGCATCTACATCTTGACCCTTGGGGAACAAGCCAATCGCGCCCCGGGCGATCCAAGGAAAGGCTTGATCGCACAAGATTTTCAATGGGGCTAAGGCGCGCGCGGTCACCACTTGCACCGGTTCTGCACAGCTTTTCGCAAAATTCTCTGCCCTTATCTGCTGCACCACCGCCGGCACCCCGGTCACCCGTACCGCCTCGCGCAGGAAAGCGGCTTTTTTTCCATTGCTTTCAACGAGATGCACTTTAGCGCCGGGTGCATCGGCAAGCGCGCAGGCGACCGGCATGCCTGGAAATCCGCCGCCCGATCCGAGGTCGACCCAGACCCGCGCCTCTGGCGCCAACGGAATGAGCTGCAACGAGTCGGCAATGTGCCGCGTCCACAGCCGAGGAAGCGTCGAGGACGCCACGAGGTTGGTCGTTTTCTGCCAGAGCAACAGCACGTCTACGAACATGTCCAAGCGCTGTTCCGTTTCACGTGAAACAGGCGTGAGCTTCAAAGCGCGCGCTTTGTCGGCCGCGAGATCGAAAGTCCCCTGCCCGCGCCTGCTCAAGCGGACTTCGCCGCCGGTTTCTTGGCGCGGCGCACATGCGCAACCAGCAACGTCAGCGCCGCCGGCGTCACGCCGTCGATGCGGCTCGCGTGGCCAATTGTCCGCGGCCGATGCGCCTGTAATTTCTGTTTCACTTCGTTCGATAATCCGGGCAACGCCGCATAGTCTAAGTCATCCGGCAACACAAAACTTTCGTCGCGCCTGTATGCCGCCACATCTGCCGCCTGGCGCGAGAGATAAACGTCGTACTTGGCGTCAATCTCGATCTGCTCAGCGATCTTGGGCGCAAACGCGCCGAAGCGCGGCCAAATTTTCGCAAGATCCGCAACGCCGACATTCGGATACGAGAGAATTTCAAACGCAGTGCGGCGCTGGCCGTCCCTATTGAGCGCGATGCCGTGATGCTCGGCTTCTTTCGGCGTGAGCGAAACCGCGTTGGCGAATTCGCGCGCGTCTTTCAGCGCCACGGATTTTTGCTCGTGCACGCGCGTGCGTCGTGCGCCAATGCATCCGATCGCAATTCCTTTTTTCGTCAGACGCTGGTCCGCGTTGTCGGCGCGCAGCGTCAATCGATATTCGGCGCGTGACGTGAACATGCGATACGGCTCGGTCACGCCGCGCGTGACGAGATCGTCGATCATCACGCCGATGTAAGCTTGCGCGCGATCGAGGATGATTTCAGCGCCGCCGCTGGCCGCTGAAGCCGCATTGATACCCGCAAGAAGTCCCTGTGCCCCAGCCTCTTCGTAGCCTGTCGTGCCATTGATCTGGCCGGCCAAAAAAAGCCCGCGCAAGCGATTGGTTTCGAGCGTCGGCTTGAGCTCACGCGGATTGACATAATCGTATTCGATGGCATAGCCGGGCCGGATGAACTTCGCTTTCTGCAGTCCGGGAATGGTCGCGACCAGCGCATGCTGCACGTCCTCCGGCAGCGAGGTCGAAATGCCGTTCGGATAGACCGTCGTGTCGTCAAGACCTTCCGGTTCCAAGAAAATCTGGTGGCCGTCGCGCTCGCCGAACTTGACGATCTTGTCTTCGATCGACGGACAATAGCGCGGGCCGGTGCTGGCGATCTGGCCGGAATACAT
>CAYLMY010000303.1:0-2588 GCA_964384635.1 uncultured Undibacter sp. | reverse complement strand
CCGCCCGCTCGGCATTTCCGTGCACGACCACATTATCGTCGGCAAGGAGGGGCACGCCAGTTTTAAGGGGCTGCGGTTGATTTAGTGCACATCCCTCTGCCTGGCGTTGCGTCGCTGCCTAGAGCCAAATAAGAATTTCCTTGTGATTCGGCCTATGCTGCGAAGCAGCTGGCCGAATCGATGACTGCGACAACGAGGGAAACGGCATGGCACTCAAACGACGCAAGCGCAGAAGCGCGTCCGATCGTGGACGAATTGCACTCAGCCAATCCTACGAAGTTCGCTACTGGTCAAAGAAGTTCAAGGTTACGCCGGCCGAGCTGAAGGCCGCCGTAAAGGCCGCCGGCCATTCTTCCAAAAAAGTCGGCGCCTATATTGCCAGGAAGAAGAAGGCAAAGCGGAAGAAAAAGGCGAAGAAAAAAGCTAGCCGCAAGAAACGGCTATAGCTTGGAGGGCGCTCGAAGCGAGAGCCCGCGCACCTGTGAGCCAATTTCGTTCGTGAACTGAAACGCGCGCTACTGGCGCACCAGCATGATCTGGTCGGCGGCTTGCGAAAGATGACGCCAGTTGCCGTCGATCTCTTCGAAGCGCCACGGCTCGCCCTGCGCGGGCACCAGCAAGAGTTCGCCGCGATTTAGGCGCCATTGCGTGAAATTGAGCTTTACGAGGTCAGGATCGCAGCCCGGCTGCGCCGTCACCGCCAAGCCGTCGCTCGCAAGCGCGAGCACGCAGAGCGGCGCGCCGTCGCCGCGCACTACCGCCCAGTTGCCGGCGACCTCGCCCGGCGGCTTCTGCGCGGGAACGGCCGCGGCCGCGGCGGGATTCTGCAGGAACAACAAGCCCAGCCCGGGCGTCGGCGCCTCGAAGATGCCGTCCTCGACTTCGCTGAACTCGATCAGCGCTTCGCCCTGGGCGTCGAGCAGATAGAGCAGATCGTCCTGGGAATATTTCCAGGCGACGATCCGGCGCACCAGCGGGTACAGTTTGCCGCAATTGGCGTCGAACGTGACCTTGAGACCGCGCCCGGAACGATCGCTGCCGAAGGTGGCGGTGCAGATCTTGTCGCGTTCGGCGTTGGAGAATTCCCACTTGCCGATCATCGCTTTGGCGGAATCGCTGAGCGCCGCGTTGGTCTGCGCCTGGGCGGCGCCGCAGATGAGGACCGCAATAGCAGCGATGAGGATGCGGCGCGCCATGTCGAACCTGTCGGAGGAGCCGGCAACTTTATCCTATCACGAATGCTTGGGCGGATAGGGCGTTTCCGGCACCGGTGTCAGCGGCGGCTTGCCCGCCGCCCAAGCCAGGATGTTATCGACAACCAATTGGTCCATCGCCGCTCGCGTCACCTCGGTCGAGGAGCCGAGATGGGGAAACAGCACGATGTGGTCCATATCCAACAGTTCCTTCGGCACGTGCGGTTCCTTGGCGAACACGTCGAGGCCGGCGGAATAGATGGTGCGGTTCTTCAGCGCCTCGATCAGCGCCGGCTCGTCCACCACCGAGCCGCGCGCCATGTTGATAAGGATGCCATTGGGGCCCAGCGCCTTGAGCACTTCGGCGTTGATCATGTTCTGCGTTGACGGCCCGCCCGGCACAATCACCATCAACGTGTCGACGTCGCGCGCCATGTCGACGAGTTTCGGATAATACTTGTAGCTCACGCCGCTTTGCGGGTTGCGCGAGTGATAGACCACCGGCACGCCGAAGGCATCGAGCCGGCGCGCGATGGCCTTGCCGATGCGGCCCATGCCGACCATGCCGACGGTGCGATTTCGCAAGGTCGCCTTGGTGAGCGGATACTGCGCCTGCTCCCATTTGCCGGCACGCACGTAGCGCTCGGCCTGCGGGAATTCGCGCACCGTGCACAGCAAGAGCCCAAGCGCGGTGTCGGCCACTTCTTCGTTCAGCACCTCGGGCGTGTTGGTGACCACGATGCCGTGCGCCCCCGCCCATTTGGCGTCGACGTGGTCGTAGCCGACGCCGAAGCTCGAGACCTGCTCGAGCTTGGGAAAGCGCTGCATGAATTCCGCGTTGATCGGCTCGTTGGTATAGGTGACCGCGATCGCGCCAATCTTGTCGGCAATCGATTTGATAAAGGCGTCCTTGTCCTTGGCGTCGATCAGCTTGTGCAAATTAACCTTGGACGCCAGCCCCTCCATGATGACAGACTTCTCTTTTCCGACCAGCAATACATCACGCTTTTCGCCAGCCATCTTGAAACTCCTTTTTATACGAGGAAGGTGACCGGCTTTTCGACCAGGGCCTTGAACGCCGCCAGCAATTGCGCGCCGAGCGCACCGTCGACCACCCGGTGGTCGCAGGATAATGTGACCGTCATCTGACTAATGAATTTCACGCCGCCATCTTCGGTTTCGATCGGGGCGCGGCGGGAGGCACCCACCGCCAGCAGGGTCGCGTGCGGCGGATTGATGATGGCCGCGAACTCGCGCACGCCGTACATGCCGAGATTGGAGATGGCGCTTGATCCCCCCTGGTATTCGTTGGGCTTGAGTTTCTTGGCGCGGGCACGCTCGGCAAGATCACGCATTTCCGCCGAGATCGCGCTGAGCGATTTGGCTTCGGCGTTG
>CAYLMY010000302.1:0-2621 GCA_964384635.1 uncultured Undibacter sp. | reverse complement strand
GGCACTTGGCGGACACCCCAGCTGCACCCGCGTTTGTCCGTTATTGGAGCAACAGCGGACAAGCACGAGCGGCGGCGTTGACCAGCTAGGCCGCCAATGACCCCAAGTGGACATGGGACATCCAATTCACGCGCCCGCTGCCTTTGCTGGTTTGTCGAACACCATCACCTTTGAGACGAAAGCTTTTACGTCACGTCTATGCGTCAGGCCGCTCGCCCTTGCGATTGAGCGAAAATCCTCGGTCATATAGCTCGCAAAATAGGGCTCGTGATAATTCTGCGGGAAGAGCTCGAGCAGCCCATCATAGTCAGGATGGTCGCCACGCTGTAGCGAGTCCACCAATATCATTCGCCCGCCTGGCTTAAGCACGCGAGCGCATTCGCCAAAAATGATGCGGCGAACCTTCGGGGGCAGTTCGTGGAACGTGAAAATACTCGTCACCGCGTCGTAACTGTCATTCGGGGCGGGGATAGACTCTGCGTTCCCAACAACGAGGCTGATCCGCGACCAACGCCTCAAATGACGCCGAGCGTGGCTAATATAGGGCTCCGACAAGTCGAGGCCGAGTGAGGGAAGCCGCGGCCAGCACTGCTTGACGAGATCGAGAAATCGTCCCGTGCCGCAACCGATGTCGAGAAGTCTCAGTTTGCGTTGATCGCGTCCAGCAAATGCTTCGCGCAACTGCGGAAGGGCCTGCCGTCGCATGGCATTGCCGGTGCCGTGGAACAGCACCTCAACCTGGGTGTCGTAGCGTCTCGCCGAGTCCTCCGTCATCCAGCCACCCGACTGGAAATGGAAATTCTGCAGATAATAGCGTGGCCGCTTCCCGACCGTCTGCGCGCTCAGGACTTCGCTGTGGCCGCCGTTTTTGCGGCGCCGATAGACTTCGGGCAGATCTTCGAAGAACAGCCTGGAGCGGTTGAGCAGTGTTGCCAACGATCCGTCATGATCGGCCGGAAGGGGATAGAGGCCGGCTTCGACATTGGCGAGGTCCTGCCGAAGCAGTTCGGCAATATCCGCGTAGAGGCGGCTGCGATCCGGCAACGACGCTTTGACATTGTTGGTCTGCTGAGCGGCGCTTCCGTCTCGTCGTTTCGCCTCCTCCGCCAGCCGACGCATGGCAATGTTGTGCCCGACATACCAAGCAACGCGTGGTAACTGGCTCGCGCCATAGGCAACGCGCGTGGCGATGCGGGAAAGCGGATTGCTCATGTATCTCGTCCGGTGGCTGAGTTCCCATATATATGTTGGGCAAAGGATAGCAAAATAGGCCACGCGTTACATGGCGGCTTCCCGGGCCTGCCGAGACATAGCGAGGACGTAGCGTACGGCATTTTCATGACGACATGGCTTGGCCCGGCGCGCTCCAGCTCAGAAGAGTCGGCGCACGCGGCTTCGCCGCCGCGGGAGCGGCAGCCTTTTCCGGATCGATGATTTGATTACTCCGCCGCCAGCGCCTGCTCGCGGGTCGGCAGCTTGAGCCGATCCCACACGTCGGTGAGCGATTCCGCGAGGCGATCGATCAACGCGTCGTCGTGATAGGGCGACGGCGTGATGCGCAAACGCTCCATGCCGCGCGGCACGGTCGGATAGTTGATCGGCTGGATGTAGATGCCGTGCTCGGCCAGCAGCAGGTCGCTCGCCGCCTTGCACTTCTCGGCGTCGCCGATCAGCACCGGCACGATATGAGTCGCGGTCGGCATCACGGGCAGGCCGGCGGCATTGAGCACCGCCTTGACGCGCGCGGAGCGGTCCTGGTGGCGCTCGCGCTCCCAGCTCGAGGTCTTCAGATGCCGGATGGCCGTGGTCGCAGCGGCGCAGATCGCCGGCGGCAGCGCGGTGGTGAAGATGAAGCCGGGCGCGTAGGAGCGCACCGCATCCACCATTTCCGTGGATCCTGCGATGTAGCCGCCCAGGCAGCCGAACGCTTTGGCCAGCGTGCCTTCGAGCACGTCGACACGGCCCATGGCGTTCTCGCGCTCGCAGATGCCGCCGCCGTGCGGCCCATACATGCCGACCGCGTGCACTTCGTCGACATAGGTCATGGCGCCGTAGCGTTTCGCGAGATCGCAGATCGCGTGCACCGGCGCCACGTCGCCGTCCATGGAATAGAGGCTCTCGAAGGCGATCAGCTTGGGCCGCGCCGGATCGGCGGCCTTCAGCAGCTCTTCGAGATGGCCGAGATCGTTATGCCGCCAGATCTGCTTTTCGCAATTGGACTGGCGCACGCCCTCGATCATGGAATTGTGGTTGAGCGCGTCCGACAAAATCAGACAGCCGGGCAGCAGCCGGGCGATGGTCGGGATGCCGGTCTGGTTGGAAACGTAGCCGGAGGTGAACACCAGCGCGGCCGGCTTGCCATGCAGGTCGGCGAGCTCGTGCTCGAGCTCGACCAGCGGATGATTGGTGCCGGCGATGTTGCGGGTGCCGCCGGCGCCGGTGCCCATGCGGGCGGCGGTCTCGACCATGGCGCCGACCACTTTCGGATGCTGCGCCATGCCGAGATAGTCGTTGGAGCACCAGATCACGACCTCGCGCGGGCCTTGGCTGGAGTGCCAGAGAGCGTGCGGGAAGCGGCCGGCGATGCGTTCCAAGTCGGCGAAAACGCGATAGCGGCGCTC
>CAYLMY010000301.1:0-2624 GCA_964384635.1 uncultured Undibacter sp. | reverse complement strand
CCATGCGCAGCGAGCGATTCGAATTTCCTAATGGCAAGGGCGAAAAACTCAGCGGCGTGCTTGACCTGCCCCTGGGCGAACCTACCGCCTTCGCGCTGTTCGCGCATTGCTTCACCTGCGGCAAGGATATTCGTGCCGCCAAGGCGGTCGCCGAACGGCTGGCGCTCTGCGGCATCGCGGTGCTGCGCTTCGATTTCACCGGGCTGGGCGGCAGCGAAGGCGAGTTCGCCAACACGCATTTTTCCTCCAACGTCGATGACTTGGTCGCCGCCGCCGACCACCTGCGCCAGACGAGGAGCGCGCCGGTGCTGCTGATCGGCCACAGCCTGGGCGGCGCCGCGGTGCTGGCGGCTGCGCACCGTATCGAAGAAGCGCGCGCCGTGGTCACCATCGCCGCGCCGTCGGACCCAGCGCATGTCACCGGCCTATTCAAAAGCCAAGTCGGCGCCATCCGCGAACAAGGCGAGGTGGAAGTGCGGCTCGCCGGTCGGCCGTTCAAGATCAGGCGCGAATTTCTCGACGACGTGGCCGAGCAGATGCTGATGGATCGCGTCGCGCATTTGCGCAGGGCGCTGCTGATCTTTCATTCGCCCACCGACGCCACCGTCGGCATCGACAACGCCTCGCACATCTTCACCGCCGCCAAGCACCCCAAGAGCTTCGTCTCGCTTGCCGGCGCCGACCATCTGCTGAGCAAGAAGAGCGATGCGATCTATGTGGCCAACGTGATCGCGGCCTGGGCCGAGCGTTATCTCGACCGGCCGGCGAGCGTAGCCGAGGCCCAGAGCGAGACCGGCGTGGTAACGGTGCGCGAAACGCGCGCCGGAAAATTCCAGCAGGAGATCATGAGCGGGCCGCATCGCTTCCTCGCCGACGAGCCGGTGGCGGTCGGCGGGCTCGATAGCGGGCCGGGGCCTTACGACTTGTTGCTCGCGGGACTCGGCGCCTGCACGTCGATGACGGTGCGGCTCTATGCCGAGCGCAAGGCGCTGCCGCTCGAGCGCGTGACGGTGCGGCTCACCCACAACAAGATCCACGCCACCGACTGCGAGAATTGCGAGACCAAGGAAGGCATGATCGACCGCATCGATCGCACCATCACTTTCGAAGGCAAGCTCGACGCCGAGACGCGCCAGCGGCTGTTGGAGATCGCCGACAGATGTCCGGTGCACCGGACGCTGACCTCGGAGATCAATATCCGGACCGTCGAGCGGCCGGCGTAATTCAATTTCGTCATTCCGGGACGCCGCGAAGCGGCGGGCCCGGAATCCATACTCCGCAGCGCTGGGGTTATGGATTCCGGGCTCGCTCGCTGCGCTCGCGCCCCGGAATGACAGAATAGAAATGCGCGGCCGAATTGTTTATAAGTCCGCCGCCATGCAGCCCGCCGCGCACGCGCTGACGCAGCAGTTCCTCGCCTGGGTAGCCGAGGGCGAACGCAGCTATGCCGAGGCGGAGGCCTGGCGGCGCAGCTGCCCGCATTTGTCGATCTGGGAAGACGCCATCGCCGACGGGCTGGTGCGCTTTGAGAACGGGGCCAGCATGCAGCAATCGCGACTCGTGCTCACCGCGCGCGGGCGTGAGCGGCTCGGCCAGGGCTGACGGCCCAAGGGCTCGCGGTCTCACATTTCCCTTCCCCCATCCCTTGCGGCTTGACGGTCCTAAGACCCTCCGTCACACTAGAACAAACAGAGAACATGTTGGGTGCACCGGCCCGCCATCCGGGACGGGTCTCTCAGCATCTTCAGAGGGTTAGGAAATGATCGCGCAGCTGCGCCAAAGCCTGCGGGCGCTGCAAAAGCCGGCCGGGATCGACGCCGACGCCGGCCCCCTACCGCTCGGCATCGCGGCGATCGACTTAGCGCTCGGCGGCGGGCTGGCGCGCGGCGCGTTGCACGAGATCGCGGCCGCGGGCGAGGCCCATATCACCGCCGCCGCCGGGTTTGCGCTGGGGCTCGCTCCTGCTGGCGCCCGTCTGGTCTGGATCGCCGAGGACATGGCGCGCGCCGAAAGCGGTGCGCCCTACGGGCCCGGGCTCGAGGCCTTCGGCCTTCTCCCCGAGCGGCTGCTGACGGTGGCGGGCGCGCGACGCTGCGACCTGCTGTGGGCGATGGAGGAAGCGCTGCGCTGCCGCGCCATCGCGGCGGTGATCGGCGAAGTGCGCCATGGCGAGATCGACCCGGTGGCGGTGCGCCGGCTCTCGCTTGCCGCCGCGCAAAGCGGCGCGCTGGCGCTGCTGCTGCGCGCCGCGCCGCCGCGCGACGCCTCCACCGCCGCCACGCGCTGGATCGTCGGCGCCGCGCCCTCTTCACCCTCCCCTGGATGGGGAGGGTCGACCGCCGAGCGCAGCGAAGGCGGTCGGGGTGGGGTGATTTACGAAAAAAGTTCACCCCCACCCGGCGCGCTAACGCGCGCCGACCTCCCCCTTTCAGGGGGAGGTGAAAGAGAAAGTTGCTTCGCCGTGCAGCTGACGCGCAACCGCCGCGGTCCGCTCGGCGCCTGGATGCTGCAATGGAGTGACAGCGATGAGCGCTTCGTGCCCGCAACGCATGCTCAGCCTGTGGCTGCGCCAGCTGCCGACCGACCGCATCGAAAGGTTGCGTGATTCTTTCTTATCCCTCCCC
>CAYLMY010000300.1:0-2633 GCA_964384635.1 uncultured Undibacter sp. | reverse complement strand
CGCGCCGCGGTAACGGCGATCTGGTCGCCGTTTAATATTCATTGCCAGCGCCGATTGTCGTTACGGCGTCTGCTCGGCGGTGACCGTGACCTCGACGGTCATCTCAAGAAAATCGGCGGCGGTTCCGGTATAGCTGCCCGAAATCGGAATGGCCTGCGACGGATCGCGCGCCACCGCCACCCGGATCAAATGTTCGCCCGCGATCAGCACGTCGGTCGGATCGTATTCGATCCAGCCGGCGCCGGGCAGATAGACCTCCGCCCAGGCGTGGGTGGCGGCGGTGGCTTGCGTGGCCTCGCCGCAGTCGAGCGCGGGATCGTAGAGATAGCCGGAAACGAAGCGCGCGCCGAGGCCGAGATAGCGCGCCGCCTCGATGAAGGTCAGCGCGAAGTCGCGGCAGGCGCCGGTCTTGTTGCGCAGCGTCTCGTACGGCGCTTGCGTGCCCGGCTCGTGCCGCTCGGCATAGACAATATTGGGCGCCAGCGCCGCGTTCATGTTTTGCAGGAGATCGAGCGTGCGCATCGGCCGCGACGTCACGAAGCTGTTCGCCCAACGCTCCAGCACGCGGTCGGGATCGGGATAGTGCTGTTCGAGCAGGCGGCCGAGATCGACGCGGTCGCTGCTGGAATAGATGAAGGGATAGAACTCCGCCTCCGGCGCGATCGGAAAGGCCGGGCCCTCGATTCCCCAGCGCTCGATCTTCAGCGTGCTGACGATGCTGAGGCTCGTGCCCGGCTGTTGGAATTCGGCCAGCGCGACCGAATTGCCGAACACGTCGTGCATCCAGCGCACGTTGCCCGGCGGCGACAGCGTCAGCTCGGCGCCCACCAGCCGCAGGTCGTGGGAATCGCGCGGGCGCAGCATCAGCCGGTGCGGGCCGAAACTGACCGGCCGGGCATATGTGTATTTGGTGGCGTGGCGGACGGTGAGCAGCTTCATGGACGTGTTCCAGCCCGGCTCCGGCACGCTCCAGAGACGTGCAAGCCCGGCCAGGCGGCCGGGCCGAGGCATCATAGCGCAGGCAAGGGCGTCAGATAAGGAGGGTGTGGACGAGCGTCAAAGCCCGTGGCGTTTGAGCAGTTTGCGCACTTCGTCGACCAGTTGCGCCTCTTTGACGGCGAGCTGGGCTTGCGCTTGTTGCTTCAGGTACGCGTCGCGCTCCTTGATGTCGCTTGGCGCGGAGCCGGCGATCAGGTCGCGGATTTGCACTTCGCCTTTGGCTTTTTCGTCGGGCCCCTGGATCACCGCGCAGGGGCAGCCGCGCTTGTCGGCATATTTGAGTTGCTGGCCGATGCCGTGTTTGGGACTGCCGAGATAGAGCTCGGCGCGGATGCCGGCGTTGCGAAGCTTGGTCGCGAATGTCTGACCAGCCGGCACACTGTCAGCGCCAAACACGGTGACCAGTACCGGGCCGGCTTCCGGTTTTTCTCCGACCTTGCCGAGGGCGGCGAGGGCTGCCTGCAAGCGCGAGATGCCGATGGAGAAGCCGGTCGCCGGCACCGGCTCGCCGCGGAAGCGCGACACCAGCCCGTCGTAGCGCCCGCCGCCGCCGACCGAGCCGAAGCGGATGGGGCGGCCTTTCTCGTCATCGATCTCGAAAGTGAGTTCAACTTCATAGACCGGACCGGTGTAGTATTCGAGCCCGCGGACGACAGAGCTATCAACTCTTATCCTTTTGCTTCCGAAACCAGCGGCCTCGCACGTGTTCACTAGTACTCGGAGTTCAGACACGCCATCCTTGCCCTTGGGCGAAAGGTCTAACATCTCCTGCCAGTCATCGAGTGTGGCAAGATTGTCATGCCAATAATCTTCGGCTGTCGTTCCGAAGAACATCATGTCCTGAAGAGGTCTTCCGGCTGCGGTATCGGCAGGAAGGCCCCCAACTGGCATCGCCAATTCGATGAATTCCAGTAGCGTTTCAATTTGCTTAGTGCCGAGCCCAGCACCTTTTGTGAAGTCGCCTGACTCGTCTCGGCGACCTGGTCCCAACAGTAGTTTAACTCCATCGGATCCTATTCGATCTCGTTTATCCAAGGCACGCAGCACGACGAGCCGTTTTGTCGAATGCTCTGCGCCGCCGAGCCCAATGGCATCCAAAACGCCATCTAAAATCTTGCGGCTATTCACTTTAACCACGTAGTCGCCGCGCGGCACACCGAGCGCTTCCATGGTGTCGGCCGCCAGCATGCACATCTCCGCATCGGCCGCCATGGTCGGCGCGCCGACGGTGTCGGCGTCGAACTGCATGAACTGGCGAAAGCGTCCCGGCCCCGGCTTCTCGTTGCGGAACACCCAGCCGTAGCGATAAGAGCGGTGGGGCAGGGCGAGGTTCTGGTAATTCTCCGCCACATAGCGCGCCAGCGGCGCCGTCAAGTCGTAGCGCAGTGACAGCCACTGCTCGTCGTCGTCCTGGAACGAGAACACGCCCTCGTTCGGCCGGTCCTGGTCGGGCAGGAACTTGCCGAGCGCGTCGGTATATTCGATCGCCGGAGTCTCCACCGGCTCGAAGCCGTAGCGCTCGAACACCGCGCGAATCGCCTCCACCATGTGCCGCGTGGCGGCGATCTCGGCCGGGCCCCGGTCGGCCAGCCCGCGCGGCAGGCGGGCTTTCAGCTTCTGCGGCTTGCCGGATT
>CAYLMY010000299.1:0-2644 GCA_964384635.1 uncultured Undibacter sp. | reverse complement strand
ATTTCCTCGACTTGGCGATACTAGATGCCCCGCTTTCGCGGGGCATGACAATCATAAATCGTTGCAACGTTGAAATTATGCGTCCAGCCGCTTGAACACCACCGAAGCATTGGTGCCGCCGAAGCCGAACGAATTCGACAGCACCGCGCCGAGCGTGACGTTGTCGCGGCGCTCGCGCACGATCGGCATGTCGGCGAAGGCGGGATCGAGGTTCTCGATATTGGCGCTCTCGCAGATGAAGCCGTTCTGCATCATCAGCAGCGAATAGATCGCCTCCTGCGCGCCGGCGGCACCGAGCGAGTGGCCGGTGAGCGACTTGGTGGCCGCAATCGGCGGCGCCTTGGCGCCGAACACCTCGCGGATAGCCTCGATCTCCTTGAGATCACCGATCGGCGTCGCGGTGGCGTGCGGGTTGATGTAGTCGATCGGCGGCTTGACGTCATGAAGCGCCATCTTCATGCAGCGCACCGCGCCCTCGCCCGACGGCGCCACCATGTCGTAGCCGTCCGAGGTGGCGCCGTAGCCGGCCACCTCGGCGTATATCTTTGCTCCCCTCGCGCGGGCGTGTTCGAGTTCCTCCAGCACCAGCACACCGGCCCCGCCGGCGATGACGAAGCCGTCGCGGTCCTTGTCGTAGGCGCGCGAGGCCTTTTCCGGCGTGGCGTTGAAGTTCGACGACATGGCGCCCATGGCGTCGAACAGCACCGACATGGTCCAGTCCAGATCCTCGCAGCCGCCGGCGAAGATCATGTCCTGCTTGCCCCATTGAATGAGTTCGGCGGCGTTGCCGATGCAGTGATTGGAGGTCGCGCAGGCCGACGAGATCGAATAGTTGACGCCCTTGATCTTGAACCAGGTGGCGAGCGTCGCCGACGCCGTCGACGACATTGCCTTCGGCACCGCGAACGGGCCGACGCGCTTGGGACCCTTCTCTTTTGCGATGGCCGCGGCTTCCACGATGGTGCGGGTGGAGGGGCCGCCCGAGCCCATGACGATGCCGGTGCGCTCGTTGGAGATGTCATTTTCCTCGACGCCGGAATCGCGGATCGCCTGCTCCATGGCGACATGGTTCCAGGCGGCACCGCGGCCGAGGAAGCGCATGGCGCGGCGGTCGACGACTTCCTCCGGCTCTAACCGGGGGGCGCCGTGCACCTGGCAGCGGAAGCCGAGTTCGGCATATTTGTCGGCCTTGACGATGCCGGACTTGGCCTCGCGCAGGCTCGCCAGCACTTCCTGCGTATTGTTGCCGATCGATGAGACGATGCCCATCCCGGTTACGACGACCCGCCGCATGTCGTAATACCCTCACTCGCCTAGTGGATTATTGGTGATTGGGCCAAAGATTGGCCGGTCGAGGCAATTGCGCAAGGGGTCTACCTCGGAATGCCCGCCGCCGTCCGGACGGGACGGCCGCTCAAGCGCCGCTCGCCTGCAAGACCTGGTCCTGCTTGAACAGACCGACCTTGAGGTCGAGCGCCTTGTAGATCACGTTGCCATCGGCCGACAGCCAGCCGTCGGCGACGCCGAGCACCAGCTTCGAGCGCATGACGCGCTTGATGTCGATGCCGTAAATGACCTTCTTCACGGTCGGCAGCACTTGGCCCGAAAATTTCAACTCGCCCAGACCGAGCGCGCGGCCCTTGCCGGGCGCGCCCAGCCAGCCGAGGAAGAAGCCGACCAGCTGCCAGAGCGCGTCGAGGCCGAGGCAGCCCGGCATCACCGGATCGCCCTTGAAGTGGCAGAGGAAGAACCAGAGGTCAGGCTTGACGTCGAGCTCGGCGCGGATCAGGCCCTTGCCGTGCTCGCCACCATCTTCTGCGATTTCGGCGATGCGGTCGAACATCAACATCGGCGGCAGCGGCAGTTGCGCATTGCCGGCGCCAAACAGCTCGCCGCGGCCACAGGCCAGCAGATCTTCGTATTCGAAGCTGTGGCGCCGGTTGTCCATTGCCGCGCTATCCCCGCGCGGCGGGTTTTCCTGAATACCCATATTAAATTCGTAACATACCGGGGCTGACCCGGCAAAGATGGGGACCGCCGACGCGGCGCGGCAATTTGGCCGGAACCCAATTTTCGCGGGATCGCGCGCTATTGCGAGGGAGTTGCATCTGGGCGCTCACTTCGTATATGTTGCATATGAAACGGTTTTTTCCGCCGGCCCGCGCGGCTGGCCCATGGGGTATGTGACGATGAATCCATTGCGGAGCGCGGCACTGCCGACCGCCAGGCCCGCCGCTGGGCCGGCCCGCCCGACCAGCGCGGAATTCACCGGCTGCCCGTGGCACGACGTCAAGGCGATGCTGCGCAAGGTCGGCTTGCGCCCGACGCGCCAGCGCATGGCGCTCGGCTGGCTGCTGTTCGGCAAGGGCGACCGCCATCTCACCGCCGAGGCGCTTTACGAGGAGGCCTCGCGCGCCAAGGTGCCGGTCTCGCTCGCCACCATCTACAACACGCTGCACCAATTCACCGAGGTCGGCCTGCTGCGCCAGGTAGGAGTCGACGGCTCGAAAGCCTATTTCGACACCAACGCCAGCGCCCATCATCATTTCTTCGTCGAGGGCGAGAACGAGCTGCGCGACATTCCAGACGCCGAAGTATTGGTCGGCAAGACTCCGACCCCGCCGGAAGGCTACGAGGTCGCCCG
>CAYLMY010000298.1:0-2666 GCA_964384635.1 uncultured Undibacter sp. | reverse complement strand
GGCAAGATCACGCATTTCCGCCGAGATCGCGCTGAGCGATTTGGCTTCGGCGTTGCGCACCACCGGTGTGATCAACCCGCCCTCGAGCGCCACCGCCACGCCGATGTCGGAATGCACAAAACGCAGGATGCGGTCGCCCGCCCAGACGGCATTGGCGGCGGGCACGCGTTGCAGCGCCGCCGCCCAGGCCTTAATGATGAAATCGTTGAGCGAGAACTTAAACGCCGGCTTGTCGTCTTTGTCTTGCGGCGCGCCGGCATTGGCCTCTTCGCGCATGGCGATCAGCCGGCCGATCTCGATGTCGGCGGTCAGATAGAAGTGCGGGATGGTTTGCTTGGCCTCGACCAGCCGCGTGGCAATCGTACGCCGCATGCTGTCGAGCGGCACTTCCTCATAGGCGATGCCCTCGTAGAGCGCCTTCACCTGCGCGGCACCGGCGCCCGTGGCCAGTGCGGCGGGCGCAGCGCCTGGCGCGGCCTTTTCGACGTCGGCGGCGACGATGCGGCCACGCGGGCCGGAACCGGTGACACGAGACAAATCGATGCCGCGCTCGCCGGCCAGCCGCCGTGCCAGCGGCGTGACGGTAGCGCCGCCGGGTAGCAGCGCTGGGCCGTAATTGCGTTCCGGCGTACGCACTTCTCGAAAGGGGTCCATATTCGGGTAAGCGAAAGCACGCCCCTCACCCCGTTCGTCCCCGCGCAAGCGGGGACTCAGGGATGCTGGGCTCTGAACCCCCGCTGGAGCCTGCGCTCGGGCCGCGCTTGGCGCGGACCCGGGTGCGGGGGTGAGCGGAGTTTGCGGCGCGCTCGTCGGACTCGCAGCCGCACTCGAATGCGGTGACGTAGCCGCCGCTCCCCCCGCGCCCGCGATCACCGCCACCACGGCGCCGACCTTGGCTGTCTCGCCTACCTGGAAACGGATTTCGCTTAGCGTCCCGCCGACCGTCGATGGGACCTCCATCGAGGTCTTGTCGGTCTCGATCTCGAACAGGTTGTCGCCCGGCTTGACCGCATCGCCAGCCACCTTGAACCATTTGACGATTTTGCCCTCGGCAACGGTCTCGCCGAGCTGCGGCATCAGGATGTCCACGTGCTCCCCCGCCGCTTCTACCAGCTCACCGACACGTATTGCGTCTCGAGAAATTCCTTCATGCCTTCCTGAGCGCCCTCGCGGCCGAGGCCGGACTGCTTGGTGCCGCCGAACGGTGCCGCCGGGTCCGACACCAGGCCGCGATTCAACCCGATCATGCCGTAATCGAGCTTCTCGGAGACGCGCATGCCGCGGTTCAAATCCTTGGTGTAGAGATAAGCGATCAGGCCGTATTCGGTGTCATTGGCGCGCTTGATCACCTCATCTTCGTTCTTGAAGGGCTGGATCGAGGCCACCGGCCCGAAAATTTCCTCGTTCAGCATTTTCGAATCGTTGGAAACATTGGTGAGCACGGTTGCCGGATAGAAGAAGCCGGGGCCGTCCGGCAGCTTGCCGCCGGTCAGCACCTTGGCGCCTTTCTTGACCGCGTCGTCGACCAGCTCGATCACCTTGTCGCGGCCGTCCTTGTTGACCAACGGCCCGAGATTGACGCCCTCGTCGAGGCCATTGCCCATTTTCAGACCGCCCATTTTAGCGGTGAGCTTCTTGGCAAATTCGTCGTGCACCTTCTCGTGCACATAGAAGCGGTTGGCCGCCGTGCAGGCCTCGCCCATGTTGCGCATCTTGGCGACCATGGCGCCTTCGATCGCCGCGTCGATGTCGGCGTCGTCGAACACGATGAACGGCGCGTTGCCGCCGAGCTCCATCGACGGCTTGAGCACGTTATCGGCCGCCTCGTGCAGCAGCTTGCGGCCGACTTCGGTCGAGCCGGTGAAAGAGACCACGCGCACGCGGCGATCGTGCAGCATGGCGCTGACCACTTTGCCGGACGAGCGTGACGGGATGACGTTGACGACGCCCGCCGGCACACCCGCTTCCTCCAGCGCAGGCATCAGCGCCAGCATGGTGAGCGGCGTGTCGGAAGCGGGCTTCAAGACCACCGGACAGCCGGCGGCGAGCGCCGGGCCAATCTTGCGCGTCGCCATCGCCGCCGGAAAATTCCACGGCGTCACCAGCACCGCGATGCCGGCCGGCTTGTGCTGGGCGACGATGCGGGCACCGGAGGCCGGCGCCATCGAGATGCTGCCGAGATTGCGCACGGCTTCCTCGGCGTACCAGCGGAAGAACTCGGCGGCGTAAGCCACCTCACCACGCGAGTCGGGCAGCGCCTTGCCGTTCTCCAGAGTGATCAGTTTCGCGAAGCGCTCGGCGTCGCGCATGATCAGCTCGTAGCATTTGCGCAGGATCTCGCCGCGCTCGCGCGGCTTGCGCCCGGCCCAGGCTTCGAAAGCCGCTTCGGCCGCGTCGAGCGCGGCCATGGCGTCATCGACAGTGGCGCTCGCCACCGACGCGATCTTGCGCTCGGTCGCCGGGTCGATCACGTCGAAGCGGCCGTTGTCGGAAGATTTGCGCCATTTGCCGCCGATCCACAGGTCGGTCGGGACATTGGCGAGAAGATTTTCGTACATGAGAGCTCTCCACTTGCTCCGTTCGTTCCCGCGAAAGCGGGAACCCAGTCCTTGGCCCCTGGGTCCCCGCTTTCGCGGGGACGAACGGGAAACTAACTTCCGAGCGAC
>CAYLMY010000297.1:0-2678 GCA_964384635.1 uncultured Undibacter sp. | reverse complement strand
GCCCGATAGTGGCGAGCGCCGCGCGGCCGGCCGGCAGCACCGTGCCGTCCTTGACGTAAGCCTCGATCAGCGGCACCGGCATCACCAGCACATCGAGCGGCTCATGCGCGGCGATGCGGGCCGCGATGCCGCGCATGGTGTCATAGAGCGCATTGAGCCGGTGACCGGTGCGCTGCTCGAATACGGGCGCCAGCGTGTCGAACACCGGCTTGGGCGCGCCGCCGGCGATGCTGGTGATCGTGGCCATGCGGGAATTTTCCTGGCGCGTGATCTTATCCGAAAACCGATTCCCGTTTTTCGGGATCAGGCGCTAGAGTTTGTAGGTCTCGAACGTCGCCGGATGGAAGATGTCCTCGACCTTGACCAGCCGCGACGACAGCCCTTGCGCATGATGGTGGCGCAGGAAGGTCTCCAGCGTCTTGCGGTTGGGCGTGACGCCGTAGGACCAGAAATCATCGCCCATCAGCGCGCGCGCTTCCATCAGTCGCTCCTCGACGAACGGCAGCGTCACTTTGGTCGACGAAGTGTCGGCGAGCTTTTCCAGCGCGATCGCCTTGGAGCGTTCGAACGCCTTGAACACGGCGCCCGGCAGCCAGGGATGCGCCTCCGCCAGTTCGCGCCGCACGCCGACCAGATGCATGATCGGGAAAATGCCGGTGCGCTTGAAATAGTCCTTGGCGGCCGCCACCGGATCGGCAAACAGCCAGCCCACATGCGGCGCCCCGCGTGTGAAGCACGACGGCACCCGCGGCCCGATGAAAGCGTCGATCTCGCCAGCCTCCAGCATGCTCGACAGCGTGCGCCGGAGGGGCGCGTTGTCGAGCTTCACGTCCTTGGGCAGCGTGATGGCGATTTTCTCCGGCCGTCCCGCTTCCTCCAGCCCGCCTCGGATCCAGTGAATATCGGACGGCTTCACGCCATGATCGTCTTCGAGGATCGCGCGCGCCCACACATTGGCGGTCAACTGATATTCCGGCACACCGACTTTTTTGTCCTTGAGGTCGGTCGGCTTCTTGATGCGGTCGGTGCGCACATAGATCGAAGTATGGCGGAAGGCGCGCGACACGAAGGCCGGCACGCCGACATAGCGGCACGCGCCTTGCGCGGTCTTGACCGTGAAGCTCGACAACGACAATTCGCAGATGTCGAATTCGGCGCGGCGAAAAGCGCGGAAGAATATTTCCTCCGGATCGAGCGCCATGTAGACGGGATCGACGCCGTCGATCTGCACCAACCCGTCGGAGAGCGGCCGGGTGCGGTCGTAGTCGCGGACGGCGACGGAAAGATTGAGCTTGGCCATGATGCGCCCGGGCGAGATTTGGTCCGGGCAAAGTCATAGGCGAAACGGTGCGCCAAGGCAAAGCGCGGAACGCGCCGGCGCTCAGCTCGGCTGGCTTTTCAGGAAATCGCGAAAGCTGCCCTTCTCGTAGGCCTTCTCGCGCACGAAGCGGAAAAAGGCGAGAAAATCATCCGGGCGGAGATAACCAGGCGCGCGCGCCACCTCGCGCTTGGCCGGCGCCAGGTCGTTCAAGCCCGCCGGCGTTTCCGGGAAGAACTGGAAGGTGGGCGTGAAGCGCACCGCGTATTTTTTGGCCAGCGCCTTTTCCGACAATTCGGTTCCGTCGAAATCCTTGACCTTGCGGTCGCCGATGGTGTTGAGCTGCAGCACCTCGAAATTCGACTTGATGTAGTCGGTGATGCGGGCTTGCGCGAAATTGACCAGATGGGTCTCGCGGCAATAGGGGCAGCCGCGCAGCTCCCACATGATCGCCAGGCGCTTGCCCTCCTTGTGGCTGGCGGACAAATCGTCGGCAAGATCGAGGAAGCTTTCCAGGAACCAGGGCTCGGTCAACAGCCCGTCGGCGGTCATCGCCGGTTCTTTGGCCGCCTCCTCGGCGCGCGCGCGCGTGAGGCCAAAGGCCGCAAGCGCGCCGGCGCCCATCAATAGATCGCGTCTTGTGGTCATGGCCTTTATGCCGTCGTTATGTCGCAAGCCCCAGGGACACCCGGGTCTCGCCGCGTTTCCAGCCCACGGTTATATTCGAATTCTGCTATACCATGTCTTCAAAGCCCGGTGAACATCGATGATCGTCCGCCTCGCACGCGCTGCCTGTATCGCCCTGCTGCTCACCATCGGCGCCGCCAGGGCCGACGATCTCGCCGATTTCAACGCCGCGGTCGAGGCCGCTGCCGCCCATAACCGGGTGGCGATCGGCTATTTGCGCACCGGCAACGTCGATCTCGCCTCGCTCGAAATCGACCGGTTGCGGGCGGCTTGGAGCAAGCTGGCACAGCGATTCTCCGGGCACCGGCCGGCTGCCTTTGATGGCAACGTGCTCTATGCCAAGACGCTCGTCGGCATCAGCGCCCGTCTGGTCGGCGCCGATCTGCTACTGAAATCCGGCCACCTTGATGGCGCGCGTCAATCGCTCGAAGCCGTGCGTGGTGATCTCTACGCCTTGCGCAAGTCGGCGCACGTCGCGGTGCTGGCCGACTGCATTCGCGATTCCAACAAGGCTGCTGCCGCGTTCATGGCCTACGACAGACCCGACCTCGATTGGAATAAGCCCGGCACCGGGCCTGCCGTCGCCGAGAAGGCTGCGACCTACGCCAAGATACTTACCCGCTGCGATGCCATGGCAAGCGAGGCAATCCGCAAGTCGCCCGCGTTTCGCCGA
>CAYLMY010000296.1:0-2734 GCA_964384635.1 uncultured Undibacter sp. | reverse complement strand
GCGCGCACTTCGCCGGCGGTGCGGTTGCGGTTGTCGGTCAAGGCCTCCACGATCACCGCGACGCCGCCCGGCGCGTAGCCCTCGTAGCGGATCTCGTCGTAGTTCTCAGCATCGCCGCCCTGGCTCTTCTTGATGGCGCGCTCGATATTGTCCTTCGGCACGTTCTCGGCCTTGGCCGCCAGGATCGCCGCGCGCAGGCGCGGATTGAAGGCCGGATCCGGCATGCCGAGCTTGGCCGACACGGTTATTTCGCGCGCGAGCTTGGAAAACAGCTTGGAGCGCGCCTTATCCGCGCGCCCCTTCTTGTGCATGATGTTCTTGAATTGGGAATGACCGGCCATGACTGATTTCGACGCGTTGCTACCGGCGGGTATATAGGCCGCCGCTGACGCAAAATAAACTCTACGGTCATTCCGGGGCGCGAGCGCAGCGAGCAAACCCGGAATCCATAATCACAGACCGGGGCTATGGATTCCGGGTCCGTCCGCCTTCGCCCTTCGGGTTTCGGCGGCCGCCCCGGAATGACGACTGAAAGGATCAGCCCGCCGCCACCGCCACGTTGCGCAGGATGGCCTCGATGCGCTCGCCGACGCGCGCCACGTTACGGTGGACACGCGCCTTGTAGCGGGTCACCGCGTCGCGGTCGACCAGGAAGAACTCCTTTTCCGGATAGCTGCGGCCGAAAATGTCGATCAGCATGCTGCGGAAATGGCCGGCCACGGCGCCCGGCATCTCCGCCGCCGGCGGCTCGGCATAGGCCGCGAGCTCGGCCGAGGTGAGCGCGCAGAGAAACGGCTGCGGCGCGGCGGAATAGACCTGCTTGTGGCGCTGGATGGTCTCGATATCGAGCGACAGTTCGCCCATCGCCGCGCCGATCCGCAATTGCTCGTCGTCGGTGGCGGTGGTGAGCGGAAACAGGTCGATCAGCCAGTCGCCGAGATGCTCGACATTATTGCGGCCGCGCCCGTACATCAGCACGTCGTCCTGGTAGCGCGCGAACCAGGTATCGAGCCGCTCGATCAGCCGCTCGAGCGCCGGACGCGGGATCAACTCGCGGTATTGCGTGCCGAAAATGCCGATCGCCGCCTTGCCGCGGGCAACGATATCGAGCACCTCGTCGCCGATGAGCGGCTGGAACAGGCTGTTGCCGGTGCCGACCACGACCAGGTCATAGGCCTCGCGCGCCTGGTCGAGCGTGCGGAAGGTGAGGTGATGCACGTCGGCCTCGCCCGGCAGCAGCGCATTGATCATGTGCAGCCCAAGCCGGCCGCCGAAATGGTTGGCATCGTCGCCGGATACCACCGCCACGCTACAGGGCGTCACCGCCATCAGCCGCTCGGTCGGGGTCAGCCGCATCAGCGCCTGCGCACTGTCGATCGGCGCGGTGCATTCGATGCGGAATCCGTAGCGGTCGAACAGCCGCGCCAGATCGAAGAAACTGAAACTGTTGACCCAACCGAGCGCCGCGCGGTCGCATTTGCCGGTGAGATCGGTCGCGCAATAGCTCAACACCACGTCGCGCTTGTAGAAGCGCAGATGCGTGAAGAAGCTTTCGGCGTCGACGATGGTTTCCAGCAGGCCGAGCATGACGATGATGTCGGCTTGCGCGGCGGCATCGCTCGGGAATTCACCGGCATTGAAATCGCAGACGACGGTATCGGCTTCGCGCGCGACGAGGTCGCAGCCCTGGTAGCCGCAGCCGTTCGGCAGGTACTGGCGCAGCGCCATGCGCCCGCAGCCGAGATCGAGCACGCGCGCGCCGGCCGGGATGAATTGCGCGGCGAAGGCGGCGCGCTCGTCCGGGGCCTGCGCCAGCGCGTTTGGGTCCGACCAAAGCGCGGCGGCGGCCGTATCGGCGAGCGCAAGATTGCGATCGATGTGAAGCGCCATGCCCACCCCGCGCTGCTGTTTCTATGCCGGACGCAGCACGGGCCGGCGAATCACTTGATCTACCGAATCATCGCGGCGAGTCGTGGTCAACAAAAAGTAAGGCGCGCTAGTCCCAGAACGCCGGCCGCGCCTGTTCCAGCACGCCGCCCAGGCGCACCGCGCCGACCTTCGAGGCCAGCCCGCTGGCGTCGTCGGTCTCGACGGCCAGCGCGCACAGCGTGGCAGCGCCCACTGCCGGCTCGAACTTGCTGCCCGGGACCTTGCGCAGGAAACGGTTGAGCGGCTCGTCCTTGTTCATGCCGATGACGGAATTGAAATCGCCGGTCATGCCGACGTCCGTCACAAAGGCGCTGCCGCCGGGCAAAATACGATGATCGGCGGTGGGCGAATGGGTATGGGTGCCGACCATGAGGCTGACGCGGCCGTCGCAGAAAAAGCCCATGGCCTGCTTCTCGCTGGTGGCCTCGCAATGCATGTCGAGGATGACGGCGTCGGCGCCCTGCCCCAGCGCGCAGGCGGCCAGCTCGCGGTCAACGGCGGCAAAGGGATCGTCGAGCGCGTCCATGAAGATACGGCCCATGGCGTTGATGACGAGCGCGCGCTTGCCGTTCTGGGTCTCGATCATGGCCGCGCCGCGGCCGGGCGTGCCGGCGGGATAGTTCACCGGCCGGATCAGGCGCGGCGCGCGCTCGATGAACACCAGCGCCTCGCGCTGATCCCAGGCGTGGTTGCCCAGCGTGATGCAATCTGCGCCGGCGTCGATCAGCTCGTGGTAGATCGCCTCGGTGATGCCGAAGCCGCCGGCGGCGTTCTCGCCGTTGACCACGACGAGGTCGAGCTTCCA
>CAYLMY010000295.1:0-2742 GCA_964384635.1 uncultured Undibacter sp. | reverse complement strand
GCGCGTCCACCACCATCACGATTGCGCGCGCCGCCCAGCCGGTGGCCGGCGGGGCGTTGCCGCTGACGGCGAAAGCGGGCGCGCTGAGCGCGAAGGCGGCGAGGGCGAAGTACAGGCGGCGCATGGGCGCCGTTGAGCCTTGGGACTTTGCGTTTGTCAATGACTCGCGGCCTGCACGCCTTCCCTCTCCCCTTGTGGGAGAGGGTACCCGAGCGGAGGCGAAGCCGAGCGAGGGTGGGTGAGGGGTCCGTGCCTAACGAGAGTTTGTAACCCCCTCACCCGGCGCACGCTCGGATTCCCTCCGCGTGCGCCACCCTCTCCCACAAGGGGAGAGGGGAAGAGAGATTGCCTCAGCTTCAGAGAAAACACATGCCATCCATTCTTCTCAGCGCGCCGGCGGTCGAGCCGGTCACGCTCGACGAGGCGCGCAGCTTCTTGCGCGTCGAGCACAATGCCGACGATGAGGTGATCGCGGCTCTCACCGCCGGCTCGCGCATCCATGTGGAGGCGCAAACCCGCCGCGCGTTGATCACGCAAAGCTGGCGCATCACGGCGGACAGCTGGCCGCAAGACGGCCGGTTGACGGTGCTGCCAGCGCCGCTGCAGGCGCTGACCGCCGCGCGCGTCTACGATGTCGACAACAATGCGCAAGTTGTCGACGTGCAGGCCTTCGTGCCCGACCTCGGCGCATCGGCGCTGGCCTTTGCGCCCTGGGCATTGCCGGCGCCGGGGCGGCCGGCGGCCGGCATCGAGCTTGACGTTACGGTCGGCTATGGCGATGCCGCCATCGACGTGCCGGAACCTTTACGCCAAGCGATCCGCCTGTTGACCGCGCATTGGTACGACAACCGCGGGCTGGTGGCGAGCGGCGCCGGCGGCGCGCTGCTGCCGTCGACCGTCGCGGCGCTGATCGCGCCTTACCGGGTGATGTCGCTGTGACCGCGCCCGGAGATTTGAACCGCCGGCTGGTGCTGCAAGCGCCGGTCGAAAGCGACGACGGTGAAGGCGGCAGCACGCGCAGCTATGAAACGGTGACGGCGCTGTGGGCGCAAGTCGTGCCGCTGAGCGGGCGTGCCGACCTTGCCGCTGACAGCCTGGGCGCCGTGCTGAACGTCCGCATCGTTGTGCGCGCACGCGACGACGTCACCACCCGTCACCGATTGCAAGACGGCGACCGCGTCTATCGCGTGGTCGCCGTGCGCCCAAGCGCCGACCGCCGCTTCCTCGAGATCGATGCCGAGGAGCGGGAGGATTGAACCACCTCTCCCCGCTTGCGGGGAGAGGTCGCGAGCCAACGGGTCGGCGCGAAGCGCCGCTCGATGACAGGCTCCGCGAGCGGGTGAGGGGGCGTTGCCGCTAGTACGAGCGCTTCGGATACGCCCCCTCACCCCACCCCTCTCCCCGCACGCGGGGAGAGGGAGCACGCCCTACCGTGTCGAAAGAAATCAAACATGCCCACTGCCGCTTCCGCTGCGCTGCGCGCCGCCATTCACGACGCGCTCACCGCCGATGCCGCGCTCGTCAACGTGCTGGGCGGGCCGAAAATTTACGACGAGCCGCCGCGCGCCGCCGCGTTCCCCTACGTCACGCTGGGCGAGGCGCGCATCGCCGATTTCTCCACCGGCACGGAGCCGGGCGAGGAGCATCAATTGACGCTGCACGCCTGGTCGCGCCAGGGCGGCCACAAAGAGGCGCATCTGATCGCGGGCGCACTGCTGCAGGCGCTCGACGATGCGGCGCTCAACCTCGCCGACCATCAGCTCGTGAATTTCCGCTTCTCGGTCGCCGACGTACGGCGCGAGGCCGACGGGCGCACCTATCACGCGCTGGTGCGTTTCCGCGCGGTGACCGAGCCCGCCTAACGCCAAGAGGACAAATCCATGACCGTACGGGGTCAATTCGGGCATCGGACGGGCCAAAAAAGTCTTGCAGCGCGTGGTCGGCCTGTCCGCCGACGGCGTGCTGGGTGACGAAACCATGAAGGCGGTCGCGGCGCACCTGCCGTCGAAAATCATCATCGGCATCTGCGACGAGCGGCTGCGCTTCCTGCAAGCCTTACGCACCTGGCCGGTGTTCGGCAAGGGTTGGGGCCGGCGGGTGGCGGAGGTCAAGGCGGCCGCGCTGGCCATGGCGACAAATGCGCCAGTGCCGAGCGCGGAGGCGGCGCCCGCCTCCGGACGCGCGATCGTGCCGGTCGCGAAAGGTGCGCAAGCCGGCTCGGCCGGCGCCGTGGCGGCGGCGGGAGCGGCGGCCGCGCAAGCTGCGCATCAAAACGGATCGTCGGCGCCGGCGGTCGCAGCCATCGCGCTCATCGCGCTCGCCGCCGCGCTCGGCGCATGGCTGTTGTGGCACTGGCGCCAGCAGCAACAACAACAGGAAAGGCCGGCATGATGTGGGAAAAAATCAAAATCTGGTTCAAGCACTCGGTCACCATCCTGTGGGCGCGCCTGGTGGCGCTGGTGGGGCTGTTGCTGGCGGCCGGGCAGTCGCTGCTCGGCGATCCCAATATCAATTCGGCGGTGCAGAGCATTCTGCAGCCGAAAATCATTCCCTATTACATAATCGCGATCGGCATCGTGACAGAGCTCGTGCGCCGGCGCACGGCGGGGCGCGCATGATCCCGAAAAGCATGTCTTCGACCCCGATCGGGGATGGGAACTGGTTTTCGGACAAGATCATGCGCAACAGGAAAAAGGACTAGCCCATGTTCGCCATGGTCCTTGGCTGGCTCGGCAATCTGCT
>CAYLMY010000294.1:0-2777 GCA_964384635.1 uncultured Undibacter sp. | reverse complement strand
GCGAACGGCGTCTCATAGGTCGAATACATGTAGGCGGTGGGAGACGCGAACTCGGCGGCGCAGGTGTCGATGCGCTTGAACACCGGACGCACGTCGAGCGCGCGGCGTTTTTGCGTCACTTGCTCTATCGGCGTGCCGGTGAGCTTGCCGAGGCGGGCATCGGAAAAGCCCATCGCCTTCAGCCGCCGGAACGGGCCGGCGGTGGTCGGCAGGCCTTTTGCCTTGATCTCGGCCTCGGTCTCGACCAGTGCGCGGATCTCGGCCAGGAACCAGGGATCGACGCGGCAGGCATTGTGGATGAGCGCGTCGCCGGCGCCGAGCCGCATGGCCTGCGCCAGCGTGAGCAGGCGATCCGGCGTCGGCGTGCCGAGCGCGGCGCGGATGTTGTTCTTGTTGTCGTCGTCGTCCATGCCCTTGGCGGCGTCGAAGCCCTCGATCGTCACCTCGTCGAGCCCGGTCAGCCCCGTCTCCAGCGAGCGCAGCGCCTTCTGCAAAGATTCCTTGAAGGTGCGGCCGATCGCCATGGCCTCGCCCACCGACTTCATCGAGGTGGTGAGCACCGCCGCGGCGCCGGGAAACTTCTCGAAGGCGAAACGCGGGACCTTGGTGACCACGTAGTCGATGGTCGGCTCGAACGAGGCCGGCGTCGCCCCGCCGGTGATATCGTTGGCGATTTCATCCAATGTGTAGCCGACCGCGAGCTTGGCGGCGACCTTGGCGATGGGAAAACCGGTGGCCTTCGAAGCGAGCGCAGACGAGCGCGATACCCGTGGGTTCATCTCGATGATCACCAGCCGGCCGTCGGCCGGGTTGACCGCGAACTGCACGTTGGAGCCGCCGGTCTCCACCCCGATCTCGCGCAGCACGGCGATCGAGGCGTCGCGCATGATCTGGTATTCCTTGTCGGTGAGCGTCAGCGCCGGAGCGATGGTGATGGAATCGCCGGTGTGCACGCCCATCGGATCGACGTTCTCGATCGAGCAGATGATGATGCAGTTGTCGTTTTTGTCGCGCACCACCTCCATCTCGTATTCCTTCCAGCCCAGCACCGATTCCTCGATCAGCACTTCGCTGGTGGGGGAGGCATCGATGCCGCGCTCGACGATCTCGATGAACTCGGTCTTGTTGTAGGCGATGCCGCCGCCGGTGCCGCCGAGCGTGAAGGACGGGCGGATGATCGCGGGCAGGCCGATGTCGTCGAGCGCCTCAAGCGCCTGCACCAGCGTCTTGACCTGGTGCGAGCGCGGCGTCTCTAGGCCGATTTTTTTCATCGCCTCGCGGAACAGCTCGCGGTCTTCCGCCTTGTCGATGGCTTGCGCCGTGGCGCCGATCATCTGCACGCCGAATTTCTCCAGCGTGCCCATCTTGCGCAACGACAGTGCGCAGTTGAGCGCAGTCTGCCCGCCCATGGTCGGCAGCAGCGCGTCGGGCTTCTCCTTCTCGATGATCTTGGCGACGATCTCGGGCGTGATCGGCTCGATATAGGTGGCGTCGGCGAGATCGGGATCGGTCATGATCGTCGCCGGGTTGGAATTCACCAGCACGATCCGGTAGCCCTCGTCCTTCAGCGCCTTGCAGGCTTGCGTGCCGGAATAGTCGAACTCGCAGGCCTGGCCGATGACGATCGGGCCGGCGCCGATGATCAGGATTGATTTGATGTCGGTTCGTTTGGGCATTCGCTCTCGATTACGCACAAAAAAAGGGCGCGCGGATCGCGCGTCCCGGGAGCTCGGCGCTAGGGCAAGGCCCCGCGCGCGAGGGGTCTTTAGACCAGATTCGAAGGCTAGGGAAGGGCGAAGGCCCGATAAGCGGTAGAGAGCGACAACAGGCGGCAAACGCCCGTCCGCCTTCGCCTTTTAGGCTACGGCGCGACAGCCTTCGCTGCTTCGCGCGTTAGATTGCGGGTGGCTTGTCGAGCCGTAGCTGCAAAGCAGCGAAGGCTGGAGGCCCGGCCTGGAATCGAACCAGGCTTGGAAGACCTTGCGCGGCTTCTGCGTCGCCACTCCGCCACCGGGCCGCCGCCAGCAATAGGCAAAGCGCCTTGACGCAAGGTTACGATGGTGGCGTGGCACCTTGCCGCCGCGATTGCGGTTAATGGTTCGTTACGCCGGCCGGCAAAGGAAAGTCATGCGGCGTTGATTGTGGCCGATATTGCGCGGCGCGCGCTCTGCTTTGAAACCGGCGCTTTTGAGCTTTTCCAGCATCGCGGCCTCCGTGTAATGCGACAGGCCCACGGTCTTCTTCAGCCGTAGATAATCCGACACGAAAATCCGCATCAGCCCGCCAACTGCCGCCCAGAAAAATCCATTGGCGGCGCCGAAGCGCAGCAGTGCCCACGCCGCTGCCGGCGCCGCCAGCTGCGGCGGCACGATGTCGCCGACGATCACCAGCCCGCCGGGTTTCACCAGCTTGCGAAAAATCCCGAGCAACCGTTCGAGCTCGGCGACATTCAAATATTGCGCCACCGAATGCATGACGATGAGATCGCACGAGCCGGCCGGCAGCGCCGCCGCCTCATCGGGCGTGAGCACGGAGATTTTCGGATGGGCGGCGTAGCGGGCGGCGAGCGCGGCGCGCACATTGGGCGCGGCCTCGACTAGCGTGAGATGGCCGCTCGCCGCCGCGATGAGATCGGCCGAGGTCGCTTCCCCGCAGCCGTAGTCGAGCACTAAGGCCGCGGGCGAGGGCACGTAAGCGCGGATGTCCTCGGCGATACCGCGGTAATGCACGTCGCGGTGACGCGCATTCACGTAGATCACCGAGTGCTTGAAATCGTA
>CAYLMY010000293.1:0-2792 GCA_964384635.1 uncultured Undibacter sp. | reverse complement strand
TCATCACGCTTCCACCGCCCGGCCTTTGAGCGCGAACATGCCGCGCGGGCGCTTCTGGATGAACAGGATGATCAGCACCAGGATGGCGATCTTGCCGAGCACGGCGCCGGCGTAAGGCTCAAGGAACTTGTTGGCGATGCCGAGGGTGAAGGCGCCGACCAGCGTCCCCCACAGGTTTCCGACGCCGCCGAACACCACCACCATGAACGAGTCGATGATGTAGCCCTGCCCCAGGTTGGGCGAGACGTTGTCGATTTGCGAGAGCGCGACACCGGCAATCCCGGCAATGCCGGACCCGAGCCCGAAGGTGAGCGCATCGATGCGGGCCGTGCGGATGCCCATGGCGGCGGCCATCGCGCGGTTTTGCGTCACCGCGCGCATCTCCAGCCCCAGCCGCGTGAAGCGCAGCATGGCGAGCAGCGCCACGAACACCATCAGCGTGAAGACGATGATCCACAGCCGGTTATAGGTGATGGTGATGCCGCCGAGGTCGAAGGCGCCGCTCATCCAGGACGGATTGCCGACTTCCTGGTTGGTCGGCCCGAAGATGGTGCGAACCGCCTGCTGCAGGACCAGCGACAGACCCCAGGTGGCGAGCAGCGTCTCCAGCGGGCGGCCATAGAGGAAGCGGATGATGCCGCGCTCGATTGCAATGCCGACCGCGCCGGCGACGCAAAAGGCCAGCGGCACGGCGATCAGCAGCGAATAATCGAACAGCGCCGGGTTATAGGCGCGGATCAGCGCCTGCACCACGAAGGTGGTATAGGCGCCAAGCATGACCATCTCGCCATGCGCCATGTTGATCACGCCCATGACGCCGAAGGTGATGGCGAGCCCGATCGCCGCCAGCAGCAGCACCGAGCCGAGCGAAAGCCCGTACCAGGCGTTCTGCACCGCGTTCCAGATCGCCAGCGTGTACTTGATCTTGGCGATGGCCGCCGCGGCTACCTCGTGGACCGCGGGCGCCTCATTCGGCGGTAACCCTTGAATCAAGCCGAGCGCGTCCTGGTCGCCGCGATCGCGGATGACGGCGATTGCGGCGATCTTGGCCTCGGGCTTGGCCTCCGACGACGTCAGGATGACGGCAGCGCGCGCTTCGTTGAGCGCCTTTTTCACGCGTGGGTCGGTTTCCTTGGCGAGCGCCGTTTCGAGCGTCGGCAGCGCACCCTGGTCGCGCGAGCGGAACACCGCTTGCGCAGCATCGAAGCGCTTGCCGGAATCGGCCGCCATCAGCGTGAGGCCGCCGAGTGCGGCGCTAATAACGTTGCGCAGCCGGTTGTTGACGATAACGGTGTCGATGTCGTCCGGCGGTGCGCCTGCGATCGGCTTGCCGGTGGCGGCATCGAGTAATTTGTCATCCTTGGTCTTTATGAAGACCTTCTTCTGTTCGGCGCTGTAGAACAGCCGCCGGTTTTGCGCGGCTTCCAGCAAGGGCGCGGCCAGCGGATTGCCGCTGGCGGCGACTTTGTTGATTGCTTCGCCGGTGTCGTGCAGCGAGCCTTCGGTGAATCCGGGGAGCGCGTCCTCGTAGGCGCCGGCCCGGGCGCTTGCCACAGCGCCGAGCAGCAAGCCGAGCACGCATACGAGCGCCAAAATGCGATCGTAGAAGCTACGCATTGCAGTCAATCCCCGGCGTCGTCTGTTTTCGTTGGGAGGCGGCGATCAAGCCGCCGCCTCCCTGCATGTTTTGTCAGCCAGCGCGCGTCACGAGCCCTGCCCGCCGCACTTCTTGGTCACGGTGTTGTAGTTGCCGCACTTGAGCGTGACCCAGTCTGATTTGAGGTCCTTCGAGCCCGGCAGGTAGTTGGACCAGGCATCGCCCGGCACCAGACCCTTGGTCTTCCACACCACGTCGAACTGGCCGTCGCCACGGATTTCGCCGATGAAAACCGGCTTGGTGATGTGGTGGTTGACCAGCATCGTCGACATGCCGCCGGTGAGATTTGGCGCCTTGATGCCGGGCAGCGCAGCGATCACCTTGTCGGGATCGGTCGACTTCACCTTCTCGACCGCCTTCACCCACATATTGAAGCCGATGTAGTGCGCTTCCATCGGGTCGTTGGTGGTGCGCTTCGGCTTCTTGGTGAAGGCGTGCCATTCCTTGATGAAGGCGGCATTCGCCTTGGTCTTGATCGACTCGAAATAGTTCCAGGCGGCGAGATGGCCGACCAGCGGCTTGGTGTCGAGACCGGCGAGTTCTTCCTCGCCGACGGAGAACGCCACCACCGGGATGTCGGTGGCCTTGATGCCCTGGTTGCCGAGCTCCTTATAGAAAGGAACGTTAGCGTCGCCGTTGATGGTGGAGACCACCGCCGTCTTTTTGCCGGCGGAGCCAAACTTCTTGATCTTCGACACCTCGGTCTGCCAGTCGGCGAAGCCGAACGGGGTGTAGTTGATCAGAATGTCCTCGGCCTTCACGCCCTTGGCCTTGAGATAGGCCTCGAGGATCTTGTTGGTGGTGCGCGGATAGACGTAGTCGGTGCCTTCCAGCACCCAGCGCTTCACGTTGCCACCGTCCTTGCTCATCAGATAGTCGACGGCAGGAATAGCCTGCTGGTTGGGCGCGGCACCCGTGTAGAACACGTTACGCTCGCTCTCCTCGCCCTCGTACTGGACCGGATAGAACAGGATCGAATTGAGTTCCTTGAACACCGGCAGCACGGACTTGCGCGACACCGAGGTCCAGCAGCCGAACACGACGGCGACCTTGTCCTTGGAAATCAGCTCGCGCGCCTTTTCGGCGAACAGCGGCCAATCGGAGGCGGGATCGACAACCACCGGCTCGAGCTTCT
>CAYLMY010000292.1:0-2792 GCA_964384635.1 uncultured Undibacter sp. | reverse complement strand
ATGCGCGGGGCGGCGTAGCACGCTGTCGTCCCGGCCGAGCGCAACGCGCGAGAGCCGGGACCCATAACCCCTGTACTATCGATAGCTCACGGCGTATGGGTCCCCGCCGGAGCCTGTCATCGGGCCGCGCTTCGCGCGGACCCGTTGGCGGGGACGACCCATGCCTACCCTCTACAAAATCTGCCCCGCGTCCCTCTGGCGCGAAGCCGAGCGCCAGGGCGTGTTCCGCGGCTCCGAACACGATCTACGCGACGGCTTCATCCATTTCTCCACCGCCGAACAGGCGGCCGAAACCGCAGCCAGGCATTTCGCCGGGCAAGACGATCTCCTGTTGATCGCCGTCGATAGCGCCCGGCTCGGCTCCGCCCTCAAATGGGAGCCCTCGCGCGGCGGCGCCCTATTCCCTCACCTCTATGGCGCGCTCGCGCTTGCGGCCGTGCGTAAGATCGAGCCGCTACCGCTCGCAGCGGACGGCCGCCACGCCTTTCCGCCACTCGATCCCTGATCCAGCCCCCGCCTGCACGGGGATGATGGTCGAGAGGCCAAGGCAAGCCGCCCCCGTTAACCCCCCGCTAACCATAAAATGGGCAATTATTGCCGGGGAAGGGTAACCGCCCACCGCGGCGCATTACGCAGGCACCGCAGCGGTAGCCCGCTCCCTTTTGATGACGTCCGTATTGTCCCGCGTCCGCGCCAAGCAAAAAGTCAGGCATGAGCGACACCACCGCCGCCCCCAGCGCCACCACCGCAACGAGCGCCATCCGACTGCCCGGCCTCGGCGAGATCGGCGCCTTCGTCCGGCGCGGCGACATCGGACTCGCCATCGGCGTGCTCACCATCCTGGTGGTGCTGATCCTGCCGCTGCCGCCGCTGTTGCTCGATTTCTCGCTGGCGATCTCGATCATCTTCTCGGTGCTGATCCTGATGACGGCGCTGTTCATCCATGCGCCGCTCGAATTCTCCGCGTTCCCGACCGTGCTGCTGATCGCGACCATGCTGCGGCTTTCGCTCAACCTCGCCTCCACGCGGCTCATCCTGTCGCGCGGCCATGAAGGCACCGACGCCGCCGGCTATGTCATCCAGGCCTTCGGCAATTTCGTGATGAGCGGCAATTTCGTCATCGGCATCATCGTCTTCATCATCCTGGTGATCGTCAATTTCGTGGTGATCACGAAAGGCTCTGGCCGCATCGCCGAAGTCGCCGCGCGCTTTCACTTGGACGCCATGCCCGGCAAGCAGATGGCGATCGACGCCGATCTCTCCGCCGGGCTGATCGACGAGAAAGAAGCGCGCCGCCGCCGCCAGCAGCTCGAGGACGAAGGCGGTTTCTTCGGCGCCATGGACGGCGCCTCCAAATTCGTGCGCGGCGACGCCATCGCCGGCCTCCTGGTGGTGTTCATCAACGTCATCGGCGGCATGATCATCGGCATCGCGCAGCAAGGCATGAGTTTTGCCGACGCCGCGCATTCCTACACCCTCCTCACCGTCGGTGACGGCCTGGTCACGCAGATCCCGGCATTGATCGTCTCCACTTCGGCTGGCCTGCTGGTGTCGAAAGCCGGCGTCGCCGGCTCCGCCGACAAGGCGCTGTTCAAGCAGCTCTCCGGCTATCCCAAGGCGCTCGGCATGTCGGGCGCGGTGATGCTGGTGATGGCGCTGCTGCCCGGCATTCCGATGCTGCCGTTCCTGGTGCTCGGCGGCGGCTCCGGCGCGCTCGCCTTCATCATCGACAAGCGCAACAAGCTGGCCATCACGACCGAAGAGAAGAAAGCGGAAGCCGAAGCCAAGACCGAAGCCGCCGACGAGCCGATCGCTTCCGCGCTGCGGATGGACGATCTCAAGGTCGAGCTCGGCTATGCGCTGCTGCCGCTGGTCAATTCGCCCGACGGCAGCGACCGGCTCACCGAGCAGATCAAGGCGCTGCGCCGCTCGCTGGCGATGGAGATGGGCTTCGTGATGCCGGCGGTGCGCCTGCTCGACAACGTGCAGCTCGACGCCAACACCTATGTCATCAAGATCAAGGAAGTCGAGGCCGGCAGCGGCAAGCTGTGGGCCGCGCAGTACATGGTCATGGATCCGGCCGGCGGCCAGGTGAACCTGCCCGGCACCCATACCGCCGAGCCGACATTCGGACTGCCCGCGACCTGGGTCGACGCCGCGCTCAAGGAAGAGGCGGCGATGAAGGGCTACACGGTGGTCGATGCCGCCACCGTCTTGTCCACGCATTTGACCGAGCTGCTCAAGAGCAACATGGCGGAGCTGCTCTCCTATGCCGAGGTGCAGAAGCTCATCAAGGAACTGCCGAAGGAGCAGGCCGAGATCACCAAGGACCTGGTGCCGTCGCTGATCACGGTGTCGGGCATCCAGCGCGTCTTGCAGATTCTGCTGGCCGAGCGCGTCTCGATCCGCGATCTCGCTACCATCTTGGAAGGCATCGCCGACGGCATCTCCGGCACCCGCAACCCGGTCGTACTGGCCGAGCACGTGCGCATGCGGCTCGCTCGCCAGATCTGCGCCCAGCACACCACCCCCGGCGGCTACCTGCCGCTGATCGCACTGTCGGCGGCCTGGGAGCAGAGCTTCGCCGAGTCAATGATCGGCCAGGGCGACGAGCGCCAACTCGCCATGCAGCCCTCCAAGCTGTCGGAATTCATCACGCTGGTGCGCGAGAAATTCGAGGCGGCGGCGCGCGAGGGCGAGGCGCCGGTGCTGGTCACCTCCGGCGGCATCCGCCCGTTCGTGCGCGGCATCGTCGAGCGCTTCCGCGCGCAGACGCCGGTGCTCTCGCAAGG
>CAYLMY010000291.1:0-2797 GCA_964384635.1 uncultured Undibacter sp. | reverse complement strand
GTATTTCATCCTCAAAGTTATCAACAGGCATCGCAACGGCCTTGCCAGAGCGGCCGGGCGCGCTAGGCTTTCACGCAGGTCATCCATCTCTGGCTACGCTGGACACGGGTGAACCGCCATGACCGGAGCGGCCATGGGACGTGGGTGCAGCTTGCTGCATTTGTGGTCCATGACTGCCGGCCCTGGCTCTCAGTAGCTGGTACCCGTGCCGCAGGCGCAAGCTTGCGCCGGGTTTGGATCCGGGAGCTTGTGACGGGCAGACGACGGTCTGCCCGTTATGGCTTTTGGGGCTGCAAATCAGAACTTGCGCCCATCCACCTTCTTCACTTCCAGCGTATCGGGCTCGACGCCGGCGAGACAGCGCACATTGATGGCGACCACGTCGGCGCCGTCGGTCGGCCGCTTGCCGCGCGCGAACGACTGGATGCCGCAGGTCGAGCAAAACAGGTGATGGATCGCCTTCTTGTTGAACTGGTAGTCGGTCAAATCCGCCTCACCCGAGAGCAGCTTGAAATCCGCGACCGGCGCGAAAGCCAACAGCGAACCGAGCCGGCCGCAGCGCGAACAATTGCAGGAAATGACCGGCGCGCTCAAGTCGAGTGCGACTTCATAGCGGACTTTGCCGCACTGGCAGCCGCCCGTGTAGGTCTGCTTCATGACATTTTCCTTTTTTACCAAAGCTCGTCGACGGCAAGCCGGCGCGAAATCAGACCCTGTTGCAAGGCGTAGCCGATGAGCAGTTCGAGGCAGGGCCGGTTGGCGTCTTTGCCAAAGGGTGACGTGTCGATCGGGCCCGGGTTGCCTGCCGCGTGCTTGCCGGCTTCCAAGAGGCGATAGAGTTCGGCGACAGCCTTTGGATTGGCGCGCGCCAGTTCCTCGGTGACCACCACCATGTGGTTGACCGGCACCAGGCGGTGCTTGCCGTACCAGGCTTGCGCGGCGGCATCGGGGTCGGCGATCACGCTTTGCAGCCGCGGATCAGCGGGAAGCGCGGCGCCATAGATGGCGGCATCGATTTCGCCCGCAATCAGCATTTGCGTAAGGTCCTGATCAGCGCGCGCGCGGATGACGCCGGGCGGGTCCTTGGCCTCGGCGACATGGGCATCCTCGAAGGTGACCCACTGCACGCCGGAAAGATCGAGCCCGTAGTCGTTCTGCAGGATGCCGCGAATCCAGACGCCGGTGGTCTGGCTCCAGGAGCGTACGCCGATACGCTTGCCCGGCAGGTCGGCGGGCGTGAGCCGGCCGCGCTCGGCATTGCAAAGCAGCGCGCCGTGCTGGAAGCGGGCCAGCATGGCGGCCGGCAACAGCTTGAGGCCCTTGTTGTGATCCTTGGCCTGAAAGTAAGTGACCAGCGCCATCTCGCTGGCGTCGAAGGCGTGTTCGCGCACCATGGGCTTGAACGCCTTATGCAGTGGTTTCACCTCCTCGAATTCGAGTTTCAGCCAAGACGAGGTGATCTCGCCCTTTTTGAGCGGGAGCGTGTGGGGATAGTCGCCGATGGCGATGCGCAGAGTGACGGGGTCCGGCATGGGGAATGGCTTTCTTTCGATGGCCTACCTAGTCTAGAAAACGGCCAACAATAAAGGGAGGTCTCGGCCCATGGCGGAGCAAAAGACCGGGCTCGTCATTACGGCCCACCCGGGCGATTTCGTCTGGCGCAGCGGTGGCGCCATCGCGCTGCACGCCAAGCGCGGCTTCAAGGTCAAGATCGTCTGCCTGTCATACGGTGAGCGCGGCGAGAGCCAGTTCGCCTGGAAGGAGCCGGGCGCTACCCTCGAAAAGGTCAAGGCCGGGCGCAAGGACGAGGCCGAGCGGGCCGCCAAATTGCTGGGCGCCGAGATCGAGTTCTTCGACGCCGGCGACTATCCGCTCAAGCTCAACGAGCGGCATTTCGACCGCATGGTCGACATCTACCGCGAGACCAACCCGGCCTTTGTGCTCACCCACGCGCTCGAGGACCCCTACAATTTCGATCACCCGACCGCCGCCCATTTCGCGCAGGAGACGCGCGTGGTGGCGCAGGCCATGGGCCACAAGCCGGGCGCCCAGTACAAATATTCGGCGCCACCGGTCTACCTGTTCGAGCCGCACCAGCCGGAAATGTGCAACTTTAAGCCCGATCTCATCCTCAAGATCGACGAGGTGTGGGAGCAGAAAAACCAAGCCTTCCAGATCCTCGCGGCGCAGAAGCACCTGTGGGCCTATTACGAGCGGGTGGCGCTCAACCGCGGCATGCAAGGCGCGCGCAACACCGGCGTGCCCATGACCTACGGCGAGGCCTACCAGACACTGTTCCCAAGCGTGGCAGAAACGCTCGGCTGAGTTCGGAGGAAACAAACATGAAACCCGTCGTCGTCCGCAACATCAAACGCGCCGACCCCAACGCCGTCGGCACGCTCGCCGCCGCCGGCGTCGCCACCACGCATGAGGCGCTCGGCCGCTCCGGGCTGATGAAGCCCTATATGCGGCCAATCTTCCCCGGCGCGTCGATGGCAGGGCCGGCGGTTACCGTGCTGGCGCAGCCCGGCGACAACTGGATGATCCACGTCGCGGTCGAGCAGTGCCAAAAAGGCGACGTGCTGGTGGTCGGCTGCACCGCCGACAACACCGACGGCATGTTCGGCGAATTGCTGGCGACCGCCTTGCGCGCGCGCGGCGTCAAGGGCCTGGTGATCGACGCCGGCTGCCGCGACGTGAAGCCGCTCACCGAGATGAACTTCCCGGTCTGGTCGAAGGCGATCTCGGCCAAGGGCACGGTGAAATCCACGCTCGGCGCGGTCAATATTCCGGTGGT
>CAYLMY010000290.1:0-2805 GCA_964384635.1 uncultured Undibacter sp. | reverse complement strand
ATGCGCCGGCATCTTTAACTCCTGGGTCCCCGCTTTCGCGGGGACGAACGGAGATTGCTGATGTGGCGCGCGAGTGTGCTGACGATCTTTCCGGACATGTTTCCCGGGCCGCTGGCGCAAAGCCTCGCCGGCAAGGCGCTAGCCGCGGGCATCTGGTCGCTCGACACCCACGACATCCGCAATGCGGCCACCGACAAGCACCGCACCGTCGACGACACACCGGCCGGCGGCGGGCCCGGCATGGTGGTGAAGGCGGATGTGCTGGCGCGCGCGCTCGACGCGGTGCCGCACGACACGCGGCCCCGCCTGCTGATGAGCCCGCGCGGCACGCCGCTGACGCAACGCAAGATCGCCGCGCTCGCCGCGGGGCTCGGCGCGGTCATCGTGTGCGCCCGCTTCGAGGGCGTCGACGAACGGCTGATCAAGACGCGCGGCTTGCAAGAAGTCTCGCTCGGCGATTTCGTGCTGTCCGGCGGCGAGATCGCCGCGCTGGCGCTGCTCGACGCCTGCGTGCGGCTGTTGCCCGGCGTCATGGGCAAGGAGGCCTCGGCGGCGGAGGAAAGCTTCGCCGACGGCCTCTTGGAGTATCCGCAATACACGCGGCCGCCGGTGTTCGAGGGCGAGCCGATCCCCGAAGTGCTCATCTCCGGCGATCACGCCAAGGTTAAAGCCTGGCGCCGGGCCGAAGCCGAACGGCTGACCGCCGCCCGCCGCCCCGAACTGTGGGCGGCCTATCTCGCCCGAAAAAACGCCCAAAAAGGCCCGAAAACCGATGGGTGACAAGGGATAAGCTTTGTAATACAAGCTCGCCGACCCATTCAGGACGGACAGAAACCGCGCGCCGGATGCTGGCGCTGCCGACGGAGACTTCCCCCATGAACCTCATCCAGCAGCTCGAAAAGGAGCAGGTCGAGAAGCTCTCGGCCGGCAAGGACATCCCCGACTTCGGGCCGGGCGACACCGTGCTGGTCAACGTCAAGGTGGTGGAAGGCGAGCGCAGCCGCATCCAGGCCTATGAGGGCGTGTGCATCGGCCGTTCCGGCCGCGGCCTGCACGAGAACTTCACCGTGCGCAAGATTTCCTACGGCGAAGGCGTCGAGCGCGTGTTCCCGCTCTACGCGCCGATGATCGACTCGATCAAGGTGGTGCGCCGCGGCAAGGTGCGCCGCGCCAAGCTCTATTACCTGCGCGGCTTGCGCGGCAAGAAGGCGCGCATCGCCGAGGCGCAAGGCGCGGTCGGCGAGGAAGCCGCCGAAGCGGCTGCCGCCAAGGATTGACCGGCTCCCGCGCCGACGCGTGAACAGGGCGCGCCCTTGGCGGGCGCGTTATTTTTTCACCGCCGCACTGGTGAACGCGTCGAGAGCACCGGTGACCTTCTTGATGACCGGATTGTCTTTCGGCAGGCCGTGCGCCGCCGCCATGTCGGCCGGCGCCTCGTAAGCAAGCCAGACCTGGCCGCCGGCATCCTGCCAAGCCAGGACCTTGAGCGGCAGGTCGAGCCCCATGGTCTGCTGCGCCTGCATCAGCGGCGTGCCGACTTTCGGGCTGCCGAAGATAATGAGCTCGGTCGGCCGCAGGTCCATATCGACCTTCTTCGCCCCGGCAGCGTGGTCGATGCGGGCGAATACGGTCAGCCCCTTCCCCTTCACCACCGCCGCGAGCCGGTCGATGGTTTCGCCGACCGAATGCGGGCTCTGCTTGCGGACAAGCTCAGCCTGCGCCGTGCCCGCCGCCATGACCAGCACGGCGGCCACGGCCGCAATAATCGTTCGTTTCATGACAATCCTCCCAATTGCGCCGCGCCCGCCGGCCGACTCTCAACGCCCATATTACGAAGTGGGCCGGCGACGGCCGGTCACGTCTCTTCACCAATGCGTGTGGACCATGCGCCGCCGGGCCGCGTTTTTCCGTTCATTGTCGGAACCGGCGCAAATGGCTATATATCGGCCATGGTTTCCAAGGCTCAGCGCATCATCCTGGCCGACCATGCCCGGCTGCCCTGGCGCTTCTTCGGGCGGTTGATAGCCTGCGTGCAAGCCGGCCTTTGATCCGCCGCCGGCTGAACCGGCGCGCGCGAACCGTTTTCCCATTCCGTCAAGCCAAGGCTTCGAGCAATGAAACCGCGTACCCTCTACGACAAGATCTGGGACGACCATCTGGTGGACGAGCAGCCCGACGGCACCTGTCTCATCTATATCGATCGTCATCTGGTGCACGAGGTGACCAGCCCGCAGGCTTTCGAAGGATTAATGCTGGCCGGCCGCACCGTGCATGCGCCGGAAAAGACGCTGTGCGTCGTCGACCATAACGTGCAGACCACCAACCGCCATCTGCCGAAGGAAGACCCGGAGAGCGTGGCGCAGATCGCCTTCCTGGCCGAGAGCGCCAAGATTTTTGGGCTCGAATATTTCGACGAGTTCGACAAGCGCCAGGGCATCGTCCATGTCATCGGCCCGGAGCAGGGCTTCACTTTGCCCGGCTGCACCATCGTATGCGGCGACAGCCACACGGCAACACATGGCGCCTTCGGCGCCCTCGCCTACGGCATCGGCACCACGGAAGTCGAGCACGTGCTGGCAACGCAGACGCTGATCCAGACCAAATCCAAGAACATGCGCGCGGTGGTCGACGGCCAGTTGCCGGCAGGCGTCACCGCCAAGGACATCATCCTCGCCATCATCGGGGAAATCGGCACCGCCGGCGGCACCGGCTATGCGCTGGAATATGCCGGCGAGGCGATCCGCGCGCTTTCGATGGAAGGCCGCATGACGGTGTGCAACATGTCGGTGGAAGGCGGCGCCAAGG
>CAYLMY010000289.1:0-2874 GCA_964384635.1 uncultured Undibacter sp. | reverse complement strand
TCGAGCCGCCCTTGCCGCGCATCAGCCCGTTGTCGCGCTGCATCAGCTCGCCCAGTACCTTTTCCACGCTGACGCCGCGCGCGAGCGTGTGAGCGTGGCCGCGATAAGTGCAGAACGAGAGATCGCCTTTCTGCATCGCGCCAGCAAAGCCGGTGGCCACTGCCTCCTGCCCGAGCGACAGATGGCTGGTGCCCTTGACCAGGTTCTCCAGAAACAGCTCGAAGGCCCGCTGCTCGGCTTCGCGGATCACCACCTGGGTACGGTACATGGCGAGACGCTTTTCCTCGCCGATGTCGTCGTTCAAACCGGCGCCAGCCGGCGCCCGGTCTTTCGCAGTGGCCATTGGGGTTCCTCGACGCGCGGTTTTAGTCGTTGTCGGGGCGGAACTTAGCCCCGATGAACGAGCCGCCGCAACTCTCCTATTCCAGTGGGCCCTCGACCACCCCTTCGCTGGTGGCGGATTGACCCCGCTTGCGCTCCCGGTACAGCAGATAGAGGCCGGAGCCGATGACCATGGCCGCGCCGGCAAGCGTCCAGCCGGTGGGCACGTGATCGAACACCAGATAGCCCAGGATCACCACCCAGATCAGCTGCGTATAGACGAAGGGCGAAAGCACCGAGGCCGGCGCCAGCTTGTGGCCGGCGATCAGGCAGAAATGCCCGGCGCTGCCCAACGCGCCGGTTCCGAGCAGCATCAGGGCGATGACCCAGTTCGCGGGCGTGTGCCAGACGAAGGGGATGACCGGCAGCATCACCAGCGCGCCGATGCAGTTGGCGTAGAACAGTGAGGTCTGGTTGGAATCGGTCCGCGACACGATGCGCGTGATCACCGCGTAAAGCCCGTAACAGATCGTGCCGGCGAGCGTGATGAAGGCCGCCGGGTGCATGCCGCCGAAACCGGGCCGCGTGATCAGCAGCACGCCGCCAAAGCCGAAGGCGATCGCCGACCAGCGCCGCCAGCCGATCCATTCGCCCAGCATCGGGCCCGACGCGATGGCGACGATGAACGGAAAGGTGAAGATGATCGACAGCGCTTCGTCCAGTTGCAGCCAGCGCAGCGCCAGGAAATTGAAAATGGTGGAAGCCACCAGCAGCAGCGTGCGCACGATCTGCAGCTTCAGCCGGCCGGTGCGCAGCAGGCCGGGCTGCGTCAGCGGATTGGACACGATCAGCGTCAGCACAAAAGCGCTGGTGTAGCGCGCCCACGCGATCTCCAGCGAATCCATCCGGGTGTTGAGATATTTCGCCGTGGTGTCGAGGCAGGCGAACAGCGCCACCGCCGCGCACATCAGGGCGATGCCGATCAGCCGTTGGCGGCGCTGGTGAGCGAGGTCGGTCATGGGATGAGCCACGCTTATCTCCGTAGCGGAGCCGTCATTTCCTGGCGAGAGCGAATTCCAACCGGCTGGTTTGCCGGGAGGCCTGTTGAATCCGTCGAGAATTTGGTCTACCAATGTTGGGTGGGGCCAACGGCGGTCGCCCCGCTACCTTGAAGGCTCGCGGGCCCAAGCACCGTCTCCTTCGTTTACGGAGGGGGCCTATGCTTGGCTTCAGCTATTCGATCTCACCCAAGGATCTCTGGAACGCGATTGCGACGCCTGATGCGCCGCGGATTGTCGATGTGCGCCGGCAAGAAGTGTACGCACAATCGCCTCAACTCTTGCCGGGTGCCATCTGGCGCGATGCCGGCAAGACCGTGCAATGGTTGGGCGAATTCGATCGCACCCGGCCGATCGTCGTCGCCTGCAAGGCCGGCCACGAGATGAGCCAGATGGCGGTCGCGCAATTGCGCGCCGCCGGCTTCGATGCGCGCGTGCTGGATGGCGGCTACGGGGGCTGGTCCAACGCCGGCTTGCCCTTCGTCGCCAAACCCGAACTCGACCGCATCGCGTCGCAGCGGCCCAGCCTGTGGGTGACGCGGCGGCGGCCAAAGCTCGACCGCGTCGCCTGTCCCTGGCTGATCCGCAACTTTCTCGACGCGTACGCGCGCGTACTTTTCGTCGATCCCGATCAAGTGCCGGCAGTCGCGCGCGAGACCGGCGCCATTCCGTTCGACATCAAAGATGTCGAGCTCAGCCACGAGGGCGAGCGCTGCACCTTCGACACCATGCTCAAACTGTTCGGCCTCGAAAGCGAGCCGTCACTCAAGCGGCTAGCCCTGATCGTGCGCGGCGCCGACACCGCCCGCCCCGATCTGGCGCCGGAGGCCGCCGGCCTGCATGCGGTGGCGCTTGGCTTGTCGGTGCTGGCCGGCGACGACGACCACGGCCTCTTGCAACGCGGCTTCCTCGTCTATGATGCGTTGTTCGCGTGGCTGCGCTTTGCTGCCGACGAACGACACAACTGGCCGGCAAAAGCCGCATGAACGAGAAACCACAGCCGAGCTTTGGCGAAGCGCTCAAGGTCTGGTTCAAGGTCGGCTGCCTGTCGTTCGGCGGGCCGGCCGGCCAGATCGCGCTGATGCACCGCGTCGTGGTCGACGAGAAAAAGTGGCTGGACGAGCCGCGCTTCCTGCACGCGCTCAATTTCTGCATGTTGCTGCCGGGGCCGGAAGCGACCGAGCTTGCAACTTACGCCGGCTGGCTGCTGCACGGCGTGCGCGGCGGACTGGTGGCTGGCCTTTTGTTCGTGGTGCCCGGCGCCTTGGTGATGCTGGGCCTGAGCCTGCTTTACGTCTACGGCCGCGGCCTTGGCCCCGTCGACGGCGCGCTGTTCGGCATCAAGGCGGCGGTGCTGGTGATCGTGGTCGAGGCCTTGATCCGCATCGGCCGGCGCGCGCTGAAGAGCCAGTTGCTGGTCGCGCTGGCGGCGCTTGGCTTCATCGGCATCTACTTTTTCGCGCTGCCGTTTCCGCTCATCGTGGTGGCGGCCGCG
>CAYLMY010000288.1:0-2879 GCA_964384635.1 uncultured Undibacter sp. | reverse complement strand
CGGCGGTGATCGACCAGCACGCCGCCGCCTACATCCTGCAAGGCGCGCTCGATCGCCTCGCCAATCTGAAACGCTGATACATGTGACGGAAATGGCCCTTGCGCGCGCGTCGCCGAGCCTTGGTTAACCCTTGTGCACCGGCGGTTTTTCGCCCCTTGCCGCGGGAGGAACTTGCGCCTATAGACATGCCTTTAATGAACATCGCGCCGAAATCCTCGTTCGTCCTCAGCCGGCGGCATCTGTTGGGGATCGAAGGGCTTTCCCGCGACGACATTTCAGGCCTGCTCGACCTCGCCGAGGAATTCGTCGAGCTCAACCGCCAAGTCGAAAAAAAGCGCTCGTCGCTGCGCGGCCGCACCCAGATCAACCTGTTCTTCGAGCCCTCCACCCGCACCCAGTCGTCTTTCGAGCTGGCGGGCAAGCGGCTTGGCGCCGACGTCATGAACATGTCGGTCGGTGTCTCCTCCATGCGCAAGGGCGAGACGCTGATCGACACCGCCATCACGCTCAATGCCATGCACCCCGACATCCTGGTGGTGCGCCATCACGCCTCCGGCGCGGTGGAACTGTTGGCGAGCAAGCTCGAATGTTCGGTGATCAATGCCGGCGACGGTTCGCACGAGCACCCGACCCAGGCGCTGCTCGACGCCGCCACCATCCGCCGCAACAAGGGCCACATCGAAGGCCTCACGGTGGCGATCTGCGGCGATATCCTGCATTCGCGCGTCGCCCGCTCCGATATCATGCTGTTCAACACCATGGGCGCTCGCGTGCGTGTCGTGGCGCCTTCCACTTTGCTGCCCCCGGGGATCGAGCGTTTCGGTGTCGAGGTGGCGCGCGACATGCGCGAAGGCTTGAGCGGCGCCGACATCGTCATGATGCTGCGCCTGCAGCGCGAGCGCATGAACGGCTCCTTCGTGCCGTCGGTGTCGGAATATTTCAACTACTGGGGCCTCGACGAGAAGAAGCTCTCCTTTGCCAAGCCCGACGCGATGGTCATGCATCCGGGGCCGATGAACCGCGGCGTCGAGATCGACAGTATCGTCGCCGATGGCGCACAGTCGCTGATCCGCGAGCAGGTCGAGATGGGCGTGGCCGTGCGCATGGCCGTGCTGGAAGCGCTGTCGCGGAACCTGCCGAACGCGTGACAACCATGCTCTCAGACCGCCGCCCGATCCTGCTCACCAACGCCCGGATCGTCGATCCGTCGCGCGATCTCGACATGGCGGGCGACCTGTTGATCGCCGACGGCGTGATCCGCGAAGCCAAGCGCGGCATTGGCGCTGCCGGCGTGCCGGAAGGCACCGATGTGATCGATTGCCGCGGCAAGCTGGTCGCGCCGGGTTTGATTGACATGCGCGCCTTCATCGGCGAGCCGGGCGCCGCCAGTCGCGAGACGTTTGCCTCGGCAAGCCAGGCGGCGGCCGCCGGCGGCGTCACGACCATCGTCTGCCAGCCCGATACCTCGCCGGCCATCGACGATCCGGCGACGGTCGATTTCGTGCTGCGCCGCGCGCGCGATACCGCAATCGTGCACGTGCATCCGATGGCGGCCATCACCAAGGGCCTCGAAGGCAAAGAGATGACCGAGATTGGCCTGCTCAAGGCGGCCGGCGCGGTCGCCTTCACCGACGGCGACAGAAGCGTGACCAACGCACAGGTGATGCGGCGCGCGCTCACATACGCAACCGATTTCGACGCCCTGATCGTGCACCATACCGAGGATCCCGATCTGGTCGGCGACGGCGTCATGAACGAAGGCGAATTTGCCGCCCGGCTCGGCCTGCTCGGGATCCCGAAAGCGGCAGAAACGGTGATGCTCGAACGCGACATTCGCCTGGTGGCTTTGTCGGGCGCGCGCTATCACGCCGCCTCCGTGACCTGCGGGGAATCGCTTGAGGTGCTGCGCCGCGCCAAGGATGCCGGGCTTGATGTCACGGCCGCGGCCTCAATCAATCACGTCACGCTTAATGAAAATGACATCGGCTCCTACCGCACCTTCCTGAAACTGTCGCCGCCGCTACGCGCCGAGGACGACCGCAAGCGCCTGGTCGAGGCGCTCGGCAGCGGCCTGATCGACGTGATCATGTCCGATCACAATCCGCAGGACGTTGAAACCAAGCGGCTGCCGTTCGCCGAAGCGAGCCCCGGCGCGATCGGGCTGGAAACCATGCTCAGCGCCGGTTTGCGCCTCGTCCACAGCGGCGAGATCGAATTGATGATGCTGCTGCGCGCCATGTCGACACGTCCGGCCGAGTTGCTGGGATTGTCAGCCGGCACATTGCGCAGCGGCGCGCTGGCCGACGTTATCGTGGTCGATACCGATTTGCCTTGGGTGCTCGATCCGGCCGAACTCAAATCGAAGTGCAAGAACACGCCGTTCGATGAAGCCCGCCTCACTGGCCGGGTCGTGCGCACCATCGTCTCCGGCCGCACCGTCTTCGAATACGTATGACCACTGCCATCGCTTTCATCGTCGGCTATCTGCTCGGCTCGATTCCATTCGGCCTGATCCTGACGCGCATCGCCGGCGGGCCGGACGTGCGCACTATCGGCTCGGGCAATATCGGCGCCACCAATGTGCTGCGCACCGGCCGCAAGGGTCTCGCCGTAGCGACCCTGCTGGGCGACGCGCTGAAAGGCACCGTCGCCGTGCTGGCGGCGGGTCTGTATGCCGGACACGACGCAGCCCTCGCGGCGGGACTGGGCGCTTTCCTCGGTCATCTCTTTCCGGTCTGGCTCAAGTTCAAGGGCGGCAAGGGAGTCGCCACCTATATCGGCCTGCTGCTCGGCCTGTTCTGGCCGGGCGCGCTGATCTTCTGTTTCATCTGGCTCGTGGTCGCGGCGGGGAGCCGCTACTCCTCGCTCGCCGCGCTCGT
>CAYLMY010000287.1:0-2890 GCA_964384635.1 uncultured Undibacter sp. | reverse complement strand
CTAGATTAGCTTTTCGCGCCGATCAAGGGGGATCAGGGGCGTCTGAAAGCAAATAAAATGCATATAAAAAGCAGACAAATAATAGGCGCTAGCGGATAATTCTCCTCGCTGTGCCTAATGTTAATGGCGGTGCGCGCGCTGACTTAGCTGCTCAAGCTGGCGCCAGCCGCGACACACTGTCGCGGGCGGCGGCGATGATGTCGCGCACCGCGGCGTCGTTGCCCGGCGCCATGACATGGCAGCCCGCGACCTGCGGGATGGCGGCAAGCTCGGCGACCATGTCGAGGCAGATGCGGCGGCCCTCCGCCGCCGGATCGCTCGCCCGCTCCATGCGATCGACGATGGCGTCGGGGATGATGGCGCCGTGAAGCTTCTCCCTGATCCAGCGCGCCGATTTCGCCGAGCGCAGCGGCACGATGCCGATCAGCACGAAAAGCTTGCTGGCGATGCCGCGCTCGGCAAGCTGCGCCGTGTAGCGGCGCGCCACGCCGGCATCCATGCAGAACTGCGTTTGGATGAATTGCGCGCCGGCGGCGACCTTGGCTTCGAGGCCTTCGGGCACCCAGCCCGGCGGCGGATCGACCGGATTATCGGCGGCGCCGAGAAAGAAATCGGCGCGGCCGGTGATCTTGCGGCCCGACGGAAGTTCGCCGGTATCGCGTAAGGCGCGCGCGGTTTCCAGCAGCTGGCGCGGATCGAGATCGAACACCGGCTTGGCGTCGGGCTGGTCGCCGGCGCTCGGATCGTCGCCGCGCAGGATCAGCAAATTGCGCACGCCCGATGCCGCCGCGCTGATGAGATCGCTCTGCAAGGCAATGCGGTTGCGATCGCGGCAGGTGAGCTGGAGGATCGGCTCGATGCCTTGCTCTATCAGCATTGCCGCCGCCGTCACCGCGCCCAGATGCGGACGCGCGCCGGCGCCGTCGGTGATGTTGACCGCGTCGGCCAGCTCTTTGAGCGGTATGGCTTTGGCGAGCAACTCGCCACGCTCGGTGGACACCGGCGGCGTCACCTCAGCGGTGATCACGAAGCGGCCGGCGCTCAGCTTGCCTTGCAGGTTCATTGCCATCGCAACGAAGTCGCAAAATCCAGTGGACCTTGCAAGCACAACAATGTGAGATGGGCGGGCAACGGCGGAAATGCCGCCGTTATGCGGGTCGACATGTTTCAACCGGCGAAATCCATTAACGATGCACTTGGCTGCGTGACCGACGGCTGCATGCTGGTGGTGCCGCGCGAAGTGTCCGGCGTGCCGATGGCGGCAACGCGTGCGCTGATCAGGCGCGGCGTCAAGCGGCTGCACCTGGTGGCGCTGCCGACCTCGAGCCTGCAAGCCGACCTGCTGATTGGCGCCGGTTGCATCGCGACGCTGGAGACGAGCGCGGTCAGCCTGGGCGAGTTCGGTCCGGCGCCGCGATTTTGCGCGGCCGTCACCGAAGGCAGCATCGCGATGAAGGACGCCACCTGTCCGGCGCTGCACGCCGCGTTGCAGGCGGCGGAAAAGGGTGTGCCGTTCATGCCGCTGCGTGGGCTCATCGGCTCCGACGTGCTGAAATACCGCGACGACTGGAAGGTGATCGACAGCCCGTTCGGCAACAACGACCCGATCGTGCTGTTGCCGGCGATCAAGCCGGACGTGGCGATCTTTCATGCGCCGATGGCCGATCGTTTCGGCAATGTCTGGATCGGCCGGCAGCGCGAACTGGCAATGATGGCGCATGCGGCTGAGAAGACCGTCGCGACGGTGGAAAAGATGCACGACGGCAATCTGCTCGACGACCCAGTGCTGGCAGTCGGCACGCTGCCGGGTTTCTACGTCGAGAGCGTCGCCATCGCCGAACGCGGCGCCTGGCCGCTGCCGCTGCCCGACCATTACGGCGCCGACGCCGAGCATCTCGCGCTCTATGCGCGCATGGCGGCAACGCCGGAAGGTTTCGCAGAATACTTGGACAAGTACGTCCATGACCGCCGCGCCGCTTAACTTCCGGGACGAGGAACTGCTCGCCGACGTGATCGCGCGGCTGATCGGCGATGTGCGCCACGTGGCGGTCGGCAATGCTTCGCCGATCCCGGCCACCGCCGCGCTGCTGGCGCGCGAATGCGGGCACGGGCGGCCCTATGTGTCGCTGCTGCAAAGCCGCAAACACAATTTCTTCACCGACGGCGCGCGCGAATTGTTCGACTGCGCTGGCCAGGGCCGCATCGACGTGTTCTTTCTGTCCGGCGGCCAGATCGACGGAGCGGGCAACGTCAACCTGGTATCGACCGGCGATTACGAACACCCCAAGGTGCGCTTCCCCGGCTCGTTCGGCTCGGCCTATCTCTACTACGTGGTTCCCAAAGTCATCTTGTTCCGCACCGAGCATTCGCGCCGCACGCTGGTGCCCAAGGTCGACTTCATCAGCGCGCCGGGCGCGAGCGAGGGCAACGTCTACCGGCCGGGTGGGCCGGTCGCGCTCGTCACCAACCGCTGCCTGTTCACATTTGCCGACGGGCATTTCACGCTGGCCAGCGTGCATCCTGGGCATACCGTCGAAGAAGTAATCGAGAACACCGGCTTCGATTTCAAGCGGCCGGCCACCGTGCCGGAGACGCCGGCGCCCACGCTGGAGACATTGGTGCTAATGCGCGAGACGGTGGCGCCGCAACTGGCCGAGGTTTATCCGCAATTCGCGGCGCAGGTATTCGGCGTCCGCGACGCGGCTTTCGCCGGTTGAAATTCGTTCGGAGCGCGTGGCAGTCTCGCTTCCCCTCTCCCCTTGTGGGAGAGGGCGCCCGAGCGGAGGCGAAGCCGAGCGAGGGCGGGTGAGGGGTCGGAGCTCGATCGAGGCACAGACCCCTCACCCGGCTCGCGCTCGCTATCGCTCCGCGCTCGCCACCCTCTCCCACA
>CAYLMY010000286.1:1750-2896 GCA_964384635.1 uncultured Undibacter sp. | reverse complement strand
CGAATAGGCCTTCGTCGCCTGCAGCACCTTCATGGCGTCCTCTTCCGACACCTGCATGCCGACCTGCTGCAGCCACAGATTGACCGAGTCGATGCCCGAGCCCTTGCCCATCACCACTTCCGCCGGCGGCTGGCCGACCGCGCTCCAGCGGATCGGGAACAGCTCGGTGGCGTTCTTCTCGCCGCAGTTCTTGAACCACGAGGCGATGATGCCGGACTCGATCTGGTAGAGCCCGCTGCCGACGATCGCCTTGTTGGACGGCACCACCACCCCGGTCAGGCGCTGCACCAGATTGGCGAGCGAGGTGAGCTTGGTGGTGTCGATGCCGACGTCGACGCCGTACATGGTCTTCAGCGCCATGACGATTTCTTCCATCGGCGCGTTGCCGGAGCGCTCGCCGACGCCGAGCACGGTGGTGTGCATGACCTCGACGCCGAGCGACAGCGCCATGATGGTGTTGGCCACCCCCATGCCGAAGTCCTGATGGAAGTGCGCTTCCAGCCGCTTCTTGATGCGGCTCTGCACCTGGGTGACGAAGTATTTCATGGCGTGCGGCGACAAGACGCCGAAGGTGTCGACCAGGGCGAGCGCGTCCATGTGGCCGTCCTTGGCCACCTTCTCGATCAGGTCGAGCGCCCATTTCAGTTCGGCGCGCGAGAAGTCGATCGGGAAGAACACGACTTCGAGGCCGTTGTCGTGGGCGTATTTGGTGGCCTCGATCGAGGTCTCGATCGCCTTTTCCATCGGCCAGCGGTAGGCCAGATCGACCATGTGCTTGGACGACGGGATCTCCATCACCACGCCGTTGACGCCGGTGTCGATGGCGCGCTTGACGTCTTCCTTCATGCAGCGCGCGAAGGAGAAGATCTGCGGGCCCAGATTGCGCTTGACGATTTCCTTGATCGCCTCGTTGTCGGACGGCGACACGATCGGCATGCCGGCTTCGATGCGGTGCACGCCGGCTTCCGCCAGCGCTTCCGCGATGCGGATTTTCTCGTCCTTCGACAGGATCACGCCGGTCTGCTGTTCGCCGTCGCGCAGCGTGACGTCATGGATCTTGATGTTCTTGGCGAACTTAAAGTCCTTGGTGACTTCCGGCGCGTAGTTCCACTCGCTGACGAACCAGTCGTTCGTCTTCCAGGGGGT
>CAYLMY010000286.1:0-1650 GCA_964384635.1 uncultured Undibacter sp. | reverse complement strand
GCGATCAGGTCGCCGGGGTCGAGCGGCACATAGGCGCTGATGGCCTCGATGATGGTGGGAACGTCGAAGATCAGGTCGCGCAGCCGGGCGAACTGGCGGCGCTCGCCGTTGACGTAAGTGGCGATTTCCTGCGCGTCCGGCACGCCGAACTCGTCGCGCGTGACCAGCACCGGCCCGACCGGGCAATAGCCGTCCAGGCTCTTGCCTAGGAACCACTGCTTGTGGCGCTGCTGGATGGTGCGCGCGGTGGCGTCGTTGACGATGGTGTAGCCGAACACATAGTCGAGCGCGTCGGCGCGCTTCACGTTCTTGCCGTGGCGCCCGATGACGACGCCGAGCTCACCTTCGTAATCGGTCGAATGGCTCGGGTCGGCCGAGGCCGGCAGGCCCTGCCCCGGATCGGCGAGCGAGCTCACCGCCTTGGTGAAGACGACAGGAAACTCAGGGACCTCCACCTTGTCGCCGGACTGGTCGATGCCGCTGCGGGCGAATTCCTGGGCGTGATCGTGATAGTTCTTGCCGACCGCCATGACGTTCTTGGCCAGCGGGCCGACCGGGGCGGCGAGCTTGACCTTGTCGAGCGCTTGCGGCGGACCGTATTCAGGCGTGGTCGTGCCCTCGCCCACCAGCTTGATGACGTGGCGCAAATCGCGCACCGAAGCGCCGCCGACCAAAAAAGGGCAGAAGCTGTCGTCCTGGATGGTTCCGAAAATCTTGGCGTTCTTGTTGTGGATTGCCGCGATACGCATGACGTTGAAAATGCCTCTTCGGCTGGGCCGGCCGCCGCCGGCCGGTTCGGACGGGGTTTTAATGCATGACCGGCGTGGGCGCTACCCTTGGCGCAGCCGCCGTGTCAAACGAAAACCCCGGGCGCGCTGCCCGGGGTTTCGTTGATCGATGGCGACGTGGAGGTCAGAAGCGGTAGTTCAATCCAGCGCGGAAGATGTTGGCCGTGATGTCGACCTTTGCATTAGCGGGCAGCACGCAGGCCGCGGCACCGCAGGTCGCGGTGCCGAGATCGACGTAAAGATATTCAAGCTTCGCCGACCACTGACCGAAGCCGTATTCGACGCCGCCGCCCGCCGTCCAGCCGCCCTTGGTATCGCTCACCGATCCGCCGGCGGATTGCACTTTAGCATTGCCCCAAGCTCCGCCGCCGGTCAGATAGGGAAGCCACTGGCCGAACGAATAGCCGACGCGGCCGCGCAAGGTCGCGAGCCATGTGTTCTCGAAGGTGCAACCCGCGCAGATTGCGGCGTTCGCGGTGCCCTTTGCATCGACATAGTCAATGTCGCCTTCAAGGCCGAAGACCCATGCTCCGGCCTGAATATTGTAACCGAGCGTGCCGCCGCCGATAAATCCATCCGGGGACACTTCGAAAGTGCCGGCACCCCCGCTCCATTTTGATTTGCCCCACATGTAGCCGCCGTTGATGCCGACATAGAAGCCGGTCCAGCCCGCATTGCTTGGCACTGCATAGGGCGGTGGCGCCTCGTATCTGGGTCTCGCCAAATCCGCCGCCTGCGCGGCCAACGGCGCCGTCAGCAAGACTGCGGCGGCGATGCCGGTGAGGATCATTCTGGTCTTCATAGGTTCGGCCCCTTGACTGTCAGATGAAGGTTGCAAGCGGGCGATCACGCTGATCCACCC
>CAYLMY010000285.1:0-2899 GCA_964384635.1 uncultured Undibacter sp. | reverse complement strand
AGGTGCCCGCGCTGTGCCATGCCATGCGAATGAACAAGGGTCCGTAGTGGCCGAAGTCCGCCGGCCACCACTCCTGCGAGTCCGTCATCAGCGCGGTGAGATCCTTCTTCAGGGCCTTGTAGTCGAGCTTTTTGAACGCTTCGGCGTAGTTGAACGCCTTGCCCATGGGATTGGACAGCGAAGAGTTCCGGTGGAGCATCTTGAGATTCAACTGGTTCGGCCACCAGTCCCGGTTGGACTGAACGCCAACGGTGGTGTGGTGCATGAAAGGGCACTGGCCCGCGCTCTTGTCAGTCTTTGCGTCCATGTTTCTCTCCGATCGTGTTCTGTAATTTTCTTCGCGTTGTTCCCTATGGAACCATTATGACTTGTCGCCGATCGGGTTGCCGGCTGTGGTATGGGTCGGGCGTTTGGCCATGGCAAATCTCCGGCGTTGCGTCGGCTTGTTGTTGGCGGGGGACGCCCTCCTTAGCGGACGGCGACTTGTTTTACATTGCGCCAGGTCAACGATCAGGTCTAATCGTATTGTTTGGCTGTCTCGATAAGCATATCTTATCGGCATGATCACCTTGCGTCAGCTGCGTTATCTGGCCGCGCTCGCGCGCCACCGGCATTTCGGACGGGCCGCGGAAGACTGTTCCGTGACCCAGCCTGCCCTGTCCATGCAGGTGCGCGAACTCGAGCGCGAGATCGGCGCCGAACTGGTGGAGCGGCGTCCGGGCGAGATCGTGCTCACCGATATTGGTATCGATGTGGCGCAGCGGGCCGAGCGCATCCTCGCCGCTACCCGCGACCTGGTCGACTTCGCCCGCCACCGCGACCTGCTGAGCGGGCGGCTTCGCCTCGGCATCATCCCAACGTTGGCGCCCTATGTGCTGCCGCGCGTGCTGCCACGGCTCCAGATGCTCCATCCGCAACTGCGCCTGGAGGTGCGCGAGACCCAGACCAAGCTGCTGCTCGAAGAGCTGACCGCTGGTACGCTCGACTGCGTGATGCTGGCGCTGCCGGTGGACGGTGCCGACGTCGAGACGCTGCCGCTGTTCGGCGATCCGTTTCTGCTGGCGGTTCCGGCCGGTGACCCACGGCCGGCGCGGCGTCAAGTCACGGTCGCCGACGTCGACCAGAGCCGGCTCATTCTGCTGGAGGAGGGCCATTGCCTGCGCGACCAGGCGCTGGCGTTCTGCGCCACCAGCCGGCACGATCAGCCGGCCGGCCTCGGTGCCACGTCACTGGCAACGGTCATGCAGATGGTGGCAAACGGCTACGGCGTCACGCTGGTGCCGGAGGTGGCGGTCGACGCCGAGCTGCACGATCCCCGCGTGAAACTGTTGCGCTTCGCCGAGCCGCAGCCGGCGCGCAGCATCGGCCTAGCCTGGCGGCGCACCTCGCCGCGGCGCAAGGATTTCGAAGCGTTGGGCAAGATCGTCGTGGAGACGCTGCGTGTTACGAATTCAAGGCAGGTCTCGCGCAAAGCCAAGTGAACGCCGGTCAAATCTCGATCTCGCGTTCGAGTTTGGCGGGGTCTTCCAGGCAATAATAGCCGGACAGGCGCGTCACGATCTTGGCGCGAATCCAATCGTTCATGATGCGGCTGACGTTCTCACGCGCGATACCGGCCATGGCGGCGAGGTCGCTTTGGCTCACCTTCTGACGGATGACGACGCGGCCGCCGCCGACATTGTTGCCGAACGCGTGGGCGAGTTCGAGCAAAGCGCGCGCGACGCGCCCCTTGAGCGGCAGGAAGCTTCCCGCCGCCACGATCGCGTCCGTATCGCGCAGGCGGGCGGCCAGCACTTTGGCGAGATACTTGTAGATCTCCGGCTTCTCGCCGGCGAAGGCCTCGAAGGCCTTGCGGCTGACAAAGCGAAGCTTGCAATCGCGTAGCGCGGTTACCGTCGCCGACCGCGGCTTGCCGTCGATGATGGCGAGGTCGCCGACAATTGCGCCGGGCCCGAGAATGGCGAGGATGCGCTCGGCGCCGGTGACGGCAGCGATGCTGACCTTGAGCAGTCCTTCGTCCAGGCGGTAGAAGCCCTCGCCCGGATCGCCGGCCAGAAACAGCACCTCGTCCGTGGACAAGTGTCGCGATTTGGCGCTGGCCAGCAAGCCGGAGGTCAGCCGGTCAGGAAGGTCCGAGATCAGGTTAGCGGGAGTTGCCATGCTGTTGCCCGCAGCGGAAACGCGGCCGGCGATCCTCGCCGACCGGCAGGCAATCTAGCAGAAAAGCCGCCTATCGATTTATGGCTGGCGCCGGCGCCCGACGCGGTCCTTGGCACTGGCTACCGGAGCGCGTTCGGCTGGACGGCATTATCTCCAGTCGACCGCCACACTGACCGGCGACAGGGGGTCCAAACCCGCCTGCGGGTGGTAGCAAACCAGACCGGCGGCCCAAACACCGGCGATAATGAAGAAAAACGTGACGGCGGTGGTGATGGTGCTGGTCATGACGAACCCCCTTGTTCTTGCCGGGGATGCCCCGGATTGAGGCTGGAGCTGTTCGCTCTCGCTGATTTTCAGCCTAGGACGCCGGTCGGCGCGCGCTGTGACCGGTGTCACAAAATGGCGCATTTTGGCCCTCCGCAAGCGGGGACGGGCGGCGCGGGTTGGACGCACCGACAAAAAGAAAAAAAGCGGCCCGTGGGGGGCCGCTGGGGAGTTTTTGGAGGTTGGGTGGGTACCCCGACCTCTGGGGGGAGGCCGGGGGTGGGTCAGATAGCGTCAGCTTTTGACGCTTGGGACGCCTGCGGTTTGGACCTGCTGGACCACTTTTCCCGACACCTTGCTGGTGGAACCCGCGTCGGCACGAATAAGGTCGGTCACGACCGTGACGAGGGCGAGAACCGCCGTGGCAAAAGCGAGGATGGTGGTCTTACGCATGGCCTGTCTCCGCAAACGGCTG
>CAYLMY010000284.1:0-2904 GCA_964384635.1 uncultured Undibacter sp. | reverse complement strand
GGCTGCGCAAGCCGTTCCGCGGCGGGCGCCAGCCAAGATGCTTCGATGTTAAGCGATTAAAATGCACGCGGCCCCCGGCTGGGGAGCTGCCGGAGGCCGCGTCGTTGACGCCGTTTCCGCTCGCGAAACAAAAACGGCGCGGGAGCTCAATAAGTTACGCAATCAACCTGCTACGCGCGCGAACGCCACTAACGCCACAAAAACCTCGCCTTAAACGGCGCCCGGCCCAGGCCCGCCAGCTCCGGCGCACCGGCCGCCGTCGTCCTTAGAACGGCAGCAGCACGTCGAGCACCTGCTGGCCATAGCGCGGCTGTTGCATGTCGGTGATCTGGCCGTGTCCGCCATAAGCGATGCGCGCCTGCGCGATCTTGGTCGACTCGATGGTGTTGTCGCTCTCGATGTCCTCCGGCCGCACGATGCCGGCCACGATCAGCTCGCGGATCTCGAAATTGACCCTGATCTCCTGCTTGCCCTCGATCACCAGGTTGCCGTTCGGCAGCACCTGCGTCACCACCGCGGCGACGTTCGTCACCAGGGCTTCCGAGCGGTTGACCGACCCCTTGCCGTCGGTCGAGATGGCGGAATCCGATTTGAAAACGGGCGTCGGCGCGGGGGTGTTGAGGATCGGTACTTTCGGCTTGGCGAAGAAACTGTCGATGTTGGAATCGTTCTTGCTGTCGCGGCTGCGCTTGGTCTCGTTGTCGATGATGGCCTTGTCGGTGATGTTGACCTTGACCGTGAGAATGTCACCGACCTGGTGCGCGCGCTGGTCCTTGAAGAAGGCGCGCGAGCCGTTGCGCCACAGCGAGTTCGGATTGTAGGAGGCGGGCTGCGCGGCCGGCATCGGCATCTGCACCGGCTTGTAGCCGGGTCGCGTGGTCGGATTGTCGACCACGGAGAGCGGCGGCGGCTGGCCGACATCCTTGAGGCGATCGAGATAGGCGCAGCCGCTGAGCAGCGAAGCCGTCATTGCGGCCAGCACCGCATGGCGGGTGAGCTTGGTTACATGCATCGACGTCACTTTCACCATTGGCGCGGCTCGTGCCGTGCCGTTTCGGACTGACTGAAGAGCTCGGCGTGACGCCTTGCTCGCCGCGGAATTTCGCATTGCCGTCTTCGGCCTCATGCGTTAGCGCGCCCTGTCGGCGGTTGCGGGTTTGGCCGGCGCGATGTTGTCGGCAAGCTGCCGCGAGCCGCTGTTGATGACGACACGGCCGGGGCCGACGATGGTGCCTTGCAGCGTGCGCTTCGAATGCTCGTTGAGCACCGAGATCACGTCGCCGTCGGCGCCACCTTCGGCTGCCTTGCCGCGCACGGTGAGCGTGATGCCGGGCACCTCGAAGACCAGCGTCACCTGCTCGCCGCGCTTGATCAGCTGGGGTTTCATCAGTTCGGCGGCGCTTAGCAGTCGCCCCGCCTGCAACGTATTGCGGGCGGCAAGGCCGACCGCCTGCGCGCGGTCGGTGATGACGTCGCGTCCGATGCGGGCGCGCGGATGCCGCTCCATCACCACGTCCGCATTCCGGAGGATGGCGCCGCGATCGACCGTGTGCGCCACCGTCGCCACCTCCACAGTCGCAATCGCGCGGCCCGCTAGCCGCAGCGGCGCGTGGCTGGACCGGCCGGTGGGGATCTCGAGCGTGGCTTGGAAGCGACCGCTGTGCGCGTCATAGTAGATACGCGCGACCTGCGGCTCGCCCTTGGCGTTGGGCTCCACGTACAGCGGGCGCAACCCGCCGTCGAAATTGAGCGCCACGTCGGCGGGCTCACCGAGCGTGAACCGCGTGGCCAGCGCACGTACGACTTGGTCTTCGATTTCCTTCGGCGTAATGGTGCGGCTTGCGCGCGTCACCTCCACGTCGCGGAGATCGCCGGTATCGAGGCCGACCAGGGCGTGAGCGCGCACCGCTTCGACCACCGCGTCGGCTGACACCGTGCCGGTGGAGCCTAGATCGGGCGCGCGAAAGATCGGTACCTTGGCGATGACGCCGGCATGCTCGACCAGATCGCCAATGCGCACGAGATCGCCGGTGACGACCGCCTCGGCCTTGAGCCGTGGCCGCTCCTGATCGAGCGTGCCGGTGACCTGCGCGGTGGCGGACGCGCCGAGCGCGGCGAGGCTTAAGAATGCGGCAATGAGTGTGCGGATCATGGGTCGTCCTCAACGCATCAAGTTGGAGGTTGCCGACAGCATCTGATCGGCGGCGCTGATCACCTTGGCGTTCATCTCGTAGGCGCGCTGGGCGGCGATCAGGTCGGAGATCTCGCTCACCGCTTCGACATTGGCCTGTTCGAGACTGCCCTGTTGCAGATTGCCGAAGCCGTCGGCGGCAGGCGTGCCGTCCTGCGGCGCGCCGGAAGCCGGCGTTTCCAGAAACAGGTTGTCGCCGATGCCTTCCAGGCCCGCCTTGTTGACGAAAATCGACAGCTGGAGCTGTCCGATGATGCTCGGCGTGGTGGAGCCAGGCAGCGTCACCGACACCTGGCCCTGCGAATTGATCGAAATAGAGCTCGCGTTCTGCGGAATGGTGATGCCGGGCTGCACCACGTTGCCTTGCGCCGTCACCAGCCGCCCTTGCGCGTCGAGCTCGAATGAGCCGTCGCGGCTATAAGCGGTGCGCCCGTCCGGCAGCAGGATTTTGAAGAAGCCCTCGCCGCGGATCGCGAGGTCGTAATCCTTGCCGGTCTGCACCAGCTCGCCTTGCGTCATCAGGCGCGGCGTGCCGACCGCCTTGACGCCGGAGCCGAGCTCGATGCCGGCCGGCAGGATATTGCCCTGCGATGAGGTCTGCGTGCCGACGCGGCTGACATGCTCGTACAGCAGGTCCTGGAATTCGGCGCGCTGGCGTTTGTAGCCGGTCGTGCGCATGTTGGCGATGTTGTTGGAGATGACCTGGACGTTGA
>CAYLMY010000283.1:0-2908 GCA_964384635.1 uncultured Undibacter sp. | reverse complement strand
TCTGGTGCACGCCTCGCCGCCCAACATCACGCCCTACCCGCGCAAGATCGTCTATCTCACGCTATGCGCCGTCTCCAACCACATCACCAAGTTCACGCGCGCCGAGTGGATCGCGCATCGCGACTTCACGCCGATCGTTCCCGTCGACGACGACGCGCTCCTGGATTACGCCCGCGCGCACCGGGTGGCGGCAGAATAATATTTTCGAATTACCGCCTGCTGCAGCGCACACTGTTTGCAATTCGTCACAAATTAAGAATGCTCTCAAGAAAGTGTCGCGTGCCGGCCTTATATTTGCTGGACTTTGCCTTCTCTATTCGGTGCGATGCCGTCAGAGGATTCGCGGATGTACACGCTCTATTCGATGCAGCGTTCCGGCAACAGCTACAAGGTCCGCCTTGCGCTGGCCCGGCTCGGCATTCCGCACCGGCTGGTCGAGGTCGACATCCTGCAAGGCGAAAGCCGCACGCCGGAATTCCTCGCCAAGAATCCGAACGGACGGATCCCGCTGCTCGAAGTCGCGCCCGGTCGCTACATTTCCGAATCGAACGCCATCCTGTGGTTCCTCGCCGGCGGCTCGACGCTGGCGCCGGAGGACCGCATCGAGCATGCCGAAGCGCTGCAATGGATGTTCTTTGAGCAGCACAGCCTGGAGCCGAACATCGGCGCCGCCTATTTCTGGCTCGCTCTCATCAAGGGCGGCCGCGAATTGCAGCGGCACGCGCTCGACGACTGGATGGAAAACGGCTACCGCGCGCTCGGCGTCATGGAAATGCACCTCGCCAAGCAAGACTTTTTCGTCGACGGCCGTTTCACCATCGCCGATATCGCGCTCTACGCCTACACCCACCTCGCCGAACAATGCGATTTCGATCTTGCGCGCTACTCGGCGGTGCGCGCTTGGCTCGCGCGGGTGGCGGCCGAGCCCGGCCACGTGCCGATGAACTGGCAGCCGGCGCCGCTGGCGGCGGCGGAATAGGTTCCCGGAACGCTACCGGCGTAGCGGCAAGAGCAAAACCGCAAGGCCCCCTCACCCGGCTCGCCGCTAAAGCGGCTCGCCACCCTCTCCCCGCAAGCGGGGAGAGGGGAAAGATGGCCGTTCACCTTTCGTTAACCATTGTCATGAAAACGCCGCCGTTCGCCACCGGCTTTGCCCCAATGGGGCCGAACACCCGCCCGTTTCCGCGGAAATGATGGTGGCCTCGGAACAAGTGATTCCTTTGCCCGTTTGCAGGTCGTCATGCGCACGCCCATTGAAGATTCCGGCTTTACGCCGCCCGCCGGCCATCCCCTCGGCACCGAGCGCCGCACCGTCGTGCTCGCCGAGCTGGTGGCGATCGCGGCGCTCGCCATCTCCACCATCGTCGTTGCCACCGTCGTCTCCGCCGGCATCGCCCGCGCCAGCGTCGCCGACGGCGTGGTCGGCCATGAAGGCAGCCTGTTCGGCATCGCCCTGCTGCTCGGCCTGATTTTCATCGGCATCGGCGGGCTGTCGCTGCCGCACCGCCGGCCGAGAAAGCACTAGCGCAGATAAAGCTGTCGAAACCGCTTGCGACGCCGCACACTGACGCGGCATCGACGGAGACGGGCATGCGTTTCTTTCTAATGCTGGTGGCAATGCTGCTGGTGGCACGCGTTGCGCCGGCGGCGAGCGAGCAATTCCCCTCGTCCGCCGGCAGTCTCACGGTCGAGACCGTGGCCGGCGGCTTGGTGCATCCGTGGGCGCTCGCCTTCCTGCCCGACGGCAACATGCTGGTGACCGAGCGGCCCGGGCGCATGCGCATCGTCACCCGCGGCGGCCGGCTGTCGCCGCCACTCGCCGGCGTGCCGAAGGTCTACGTGGCGAGCCAAGCCGGCTTGCAGGACGTCATCCTCGCCAACGATTTCGCGAACAGCCGCAACATCTTCTTCTGTTACGTCGAACCCTACCGGGGCGGCGGCCGCATCGCGGTCGCCCATGCCCGCCTGCTCGAGGGCAAGCGGCTGGTGGACGGCACGCCGCCGCGCCTGATCGCCGTCAAGACGATCTTTCGCCAACAGGGCCCGGCCGGGCATGGCTACAACATCGGCTGCCGCATCGTGCAGGCCAGGGACGGCAACCTGTTCGTCACGCTCGGCGATCATTTCACCGCCGAGCTGGCGCAGCAGCTCGACAACCACATCGGCAAAATCGTGCGCATCAAGCCAGACGGCGGCGCGCCGCCCGACAATCCCTTCGTCGGCAAAAAAGGCGCGCTGCCGGAAATCTGGGCCTATGGCGTGCGCAACCCGGAAGGCCTCGCCATCAATCCGGCTGACGGAAAATTATGGGCGCAGGAGCACGGGCCGAAAGGCGGCGACGAGATCAACATCATCGAGAAAGGCGGCAATTACGGCTGGCCGGTGGTTTCCTTCGGCGTCAACTATGACGGCTCGCCGGTAGGCCAGGGCAAGCAGCATCACGCCGGCATGGTCGATCCGGTGTGGCACTGGACGCCGTCGATCGCGCCGTCGGGGATGACGTTCTACACCGGCGACCTTTTTCCCGGCTGGAAGGGCAGCCTGTTCAACGGCGCGCTGAAATTCATGCTGGTCTCGCGCCTTATGCTCGACGGCGACAAAGTGGTGAAAGAAGAGCGCATGCTGCAAGGCCTGCACGAACGCATCCGCGACGTGCGCCAGGGCCCCGACGGCGCGCTCTATCTGCTCACCGACGCCGCGGCCGGCCGCATCCTGCGCGTGGCGCCGGCGAAGTGATCAGCCGCTCGTCCCCGCGAAAGCGGGGACCCAGTGCAGAAACACTCTGATTCTGCGCGTAACACTGGATTCCCGCTCCCCGCTTCGCCGAAGCGAAGCCGCTTCGGCTTCGCAGCGGCGAGTGCGCGGGAATGAGCGGAATGTCGGTCTGCCCGGTATCCACAGCCCGCGC
>CAYLMY010000282.1:0-2914 GCA_964384635.1 uncultured Undibacter sp. | reverse complement strand
CTTTAAGAGGAGGAGCGCGGTCGGACGCAAAACCGGTGCCCACTTTTGCTGACCGCGCTCCGGGGCCCCGGCGTCAAGCATTTTCGCGCCGCATTCAATGCACCGCCGACCACACCTTCTTCTTGGTGAAGTAGAGCAAACCGGAAAGCACGATCAGGAATACCATCACCTGGAAGCCGATGCGCTTGCGTTGCACCAGGTGCGGCTCGGCCGCCCACATCAGAAACGCGGCCACGTCCTTGGAATACTGCTCGATCGTCTCCGGCGTGCCGTCGTCATACTTCACCTGCCCAGCCTGCAGCGGCGGCGGCATGGCGATGGCGTGGCCAGGGAAATATTCGTTGTAGTGGGCGCCGGACGGCAGTTGAAAGCCCTTGGGCGGCGGGTCTTTGAAGCCGTTGACGAGCGCCGCGATATAGTCCGGTCCCTGCTCCTGGTACTGCGTGACCATGTCGATAACGAACCACGGGAAACCGCGTTGATAGGTGCGCGCCTTGGCCAGCGTCGACATGTCGGGCGGCGCGGTGCCGCCATTGGAGGCTTTGGCAGCCAGCTCGTTGGCGAACGGCGGCGGGAAATGGTCGGCCGGCCGGCCAGGCCGCTGGATCGGATTGCCCTGATCGTCGAGGTCGCTGATTCTGTATTCGGACGCGATCGTCCCGATTTGCGCCTCGCTGAAGCCGGGCCCGCCGGGTTCTGCGAGATTGCGGAACGACAGCAGGTTCAGGGAATGGCAGGCCGAGCAGACCTCGCGATAAATCTTGAAGCCGCGCTGCAGCTGGGCCTCGTCATACTTGCCGAACGGACCGGCGAACGACCACTTCTGCGGCGGCGGCGGCACCTGCGCCTCCATCTGCGCGCAAGCCGGCGCGACAAAACCTAAGAGCGAGCCGGCCAAGACGGTCGCGAAGAGCGCACGCGGCATGTTCATGACCATCCCCTTCACGCCTTGGCGCCCAATACCGATTCCGAAATCGAATTCGGCAGCGGCTTGGTCTTCTCGAAGACGCCGAGCAGCGGCAGGACGATCAGGAAAAAGGCGAAGTAGTAGAACGTGAAAATGCGCGAGACGATCACGTAGATGCCTTCCGGCGGCTTGGAGCCGAGCCAGCCGAGCCCGATGCAGGCGATCACCCACAGCCAGAAGAACTGCTTGAACAACGGCCGGTAGCGCGCCGAGCGCACTTTCGAGGTGTCGAGCCAGGGCAGGAAGGCGAGGATGCCGATCGAGGCGAACAGCGCGATCACGCCCAGCAGCTTGTCTGGGATCGAGCGCAGGATGGCGTAGAACGGCAGGTAGTACCATTCCGGCACGATCTCCGCCGGCGTCACCGCCGGATTGGCGGGAATGTAGTTGTCGGCATGGCCGAGGAAGTTCGGAATATAGAACACGAACCAGGCGAACATGATGCAGAACACGGCCATAAAGAAGCCGTCCTTGACGGTGGCGTAGGGCGTGAACGGCACCGTGTCCTTGTCCGACGTCGGCTCGATGCCGGCGGGATTGTTCTGCCCGGCCACGTGCAGTGCCCAGACGTGCAGCACCACTACGCCGGCGATCACGAATGGCAGCAGGTAGTGCAGCGAGTAGAAGCGGTTGAGCGTCGGATTGCCGACGGCGTAGCCGCCCCACAGCCAGGTGACGATGGCGTCGCCGACGCCGGGAATGGCGGAGAACAAATTGGTGATCACGGTCGCCGCCCAGAAGCTCATCTGCCCCCAGACCAGCACGTAGCCCATGAAGCCGGTCGCCATCATCAGCATGTAGAGGATGACGCCGAGGATCCACAGCACCTCGCGCGGTTCCTTGTAGGAGCCGTAGTAGATGCCGCGAAACATGTGGATGTAAGCTGCCAGGAAGAACATCGCAGCACCGTTGGCGTGCGCATAACGCAGCAGCCAGCCGTAATTCACGTCGCGCATGATGGTTTCGACGGAATTGAAGGCCATGTCGACCTGCGGCGTGTAGTGCATGGCCAGCACGATGCCGGTGACGATCTGCACGCCGAGCATGAAGGAGAGGATGCCGCCGAAGGTCCACCAGTAGTTCAGATTGCGCGGCGTCGGATAAGAGACGAACGAGGAATGGACCAGCCCGCCGATCGGCAGCCGTTTCTCGAACCATTGCAAAAATTTGTTTTGCGGCTGGTAGCTAGCGTGTCCGCTCATGATCGCACCTTCGGAATCTTCAACTCATCAAGCCGGCTTTGCGGACTCTTCGCCGATCCGGATCTTGGTATCGGTAAGGAAAGCGTAGGGCGGCAAATAGAGATTTTTTGGCGCCGGGCCTTTGCGGATGCGACCGGCAGTGTCGTATTGCGAGCCGTGGCAGGGGCAGAACCAGCCGTCATATTCGCCTTGGTGGGCGAGCGGGATGCAGCCGAGATGGGTGCAGATGCCGATGACGACCAGCCATGGCTCGTGGCCGGGCTTGGTGCGCTCGGCGTCGGTCGCCGGGTCCGGCAGGTCCGCGACATTGACGTTCTTGGCCTCCTCGATCTCCTTCTTGGTGCGATGGAAGATGAAGATCGGCTTGGAGCGCCAGAACACTTTGACGATCTGCCCGTCGGCAATCGGCTTGAGATCGACGTCGACCGGCGCGCCGGCGGCGATCGTCGAGGCATCCGGATTCATCTGGCTGATCAGGGGCACCAGGGCCGCCGCCCCGCCCACGCCGGCAACGGCTGCGGTGGCGATATAGAGAAAGTCGCGGCGCGTGTGCTGCTCCGCCGAAGACACGGTCGTCACGTCCTTAAGCCCTCTCCTCCGGCTGGTTATTTCATCCGCCCCCGGCTGGGGCCGGAGACATGAAGTCCCGCGGCGACGGGGCGGACCGGTCGCGGCAGTCCTGGTAAAGGCAGGAAGGCGCTGCGGTGGCGTTTTATTGGCACCCTTGCGGTAGGAGTGCAAGCCC
>CAYLMY010000281.1:0-2935 GCA_964384635.1 uncultured Undibacter sp. | reverse complement strand
GGCGAAGGTGGCCAATTGCCCGGCCACAAGGTCGACAAGACCATCGCCAAGGTGCGCCATTCGACGCCCGGCGTCGGTCTCATTTCACCGCCGCCGCACCACGACATCTACTCGATCGAGGATCTGGCGCAGCTGATCTTCGACCTGAAAAACGTCAATCCAGATGGCTGGGTGTCGGTGAAGCTGGTGTCCGAGGTCGGCGTCGGTACCGTCGCCGCCGGTGTTTCGAAGGCGCGCGCCGATCACGTCACCATCGCCGGCTTCGAAGGCGGCACCGGCGCTTCCCCCCTCACCTCGATCAAGCACGCAGGCTCGCCGTGGGAAATCGGCCTGGCCGAGACCCATCAGACGCTGGTCGCCAACCGGCTGCGCGGCCGTATTTCCGTGCAGGTCGACGGCGGGATGCGCACCGGGCGCGACGTGGTGGTGGGCGCGCTCCTTGGGGCGGATGAATTCGGCTTCGCCACCGCGCCCTTGATCGCCGCCGGCTGCGTCATGATGCGCAAGTGCCACCTCAACACCTGCCCGGTTGGGATTGCGACACAGGACCCGGTGCTGCGCAAGCGCTTCAAGGGCCAGCCCGAGCACGTGATCAATTATTTCTTCTTCGTCGCCGAGGAAGTTCGCGAGATCATGGCTACGCTCGGCTTCCGAACCTTCGACGAAATGGTCGGGCAAATGCAGATGCTCGACCAACGTCGGCTGGTCGAGCATTGGAAGGCAAAAGGGCTCGACTTCTCCAAGCTGTTCACCAAGCCGAAGGCTTCCAAGTGCACCGCCATCTACAAGTGCGAGCCGCAGGATCACAAGATCAAGGACATCCTCGACCGCAAGCTGATTGCGGAATCGCAGGCAGCCCTCGACCGCGGCGCGCCGGTGCGGCTGCAAACGAAAATCAAGAACACCGACCGCGCCGTCGGCGGCATGTTGTCGGGCGAAGTCGCCAAGCGCTACGGCCATGAGGGGCTGCCGGACGGCACCATCCATGTGCGCTTTGCCGGCACCGCCGGACAGAGCTTCGGCGCCTGGCTGGCACGCGGCATCACCTTCGAGCTCGACGGCGACGCCAATGACTATGTCGGCAAGGGCCTCTCGGGCGGGCGCATCGTGATCCGGCCGCCGGCCGACAGCGGCATCGTGCCTGAGGAATCGATCATCGTCGGCAACACGGTGCTGTACGGCGCGATTGCCGGCGAATGCTATTTCCGCGGCGTCGCCGGCGAGCGTTTCGCTGTGCGCAATTCCGGCGCCATCGCGGTGATCGAAGGCGCCGGCGACCATTGCTGCGAATACATGACCGGCGGCGTGGTGGTCGTGCTCGGCTACACGGGACGCAATTTCGCGGCCGGCATGTCGGGCGGCATCGCCTATGTGCTCGACGAGGACGATACGTTCAAATCGCGCTGCAACCTGGCGATGGTCGAACTCGAGCCGGTGCCGCAGGAGGAACAGGTCGCCGAGACGGAATTCAACCTGTATCAGGACCTTGAGAGCCACGGCCGCGTCGACGTGATGTCCGACCTGACCATCAAGGACGCCGAACGGCTCTATATGCTGATCTCCGACCATGCCCGCTACGCGAATTCCAAGCGCGCGGCCGAGATCCTTAGCCAGTGGAAACGCTACCGCCCGCTGTTCAAGAAAGTGATGCCGGTCGAATACCGCCGCGCGCTCGCTGAGATGGCAAAGGAGAAGGCCGCCACCATGCAGGCCGCGGAATAGGTATGGGCAAGGTTACCGGCTTTCTTGAGATCGAGCGGCACGATCGCAAATACCAACCGGTCGCGGAGCGTATCAAGCACTGGCACGAATTCGTGCTGCCGCTGCCCGAGCAGGAATTGCGCGACCAAGCCGCGCGCTGCATGGACTGCGGCGTGCCCTATTGCCACGGCACCAGCCGCCTCACCGGCGCGCCCACCGGCTGTCCGGTCAACAATCAGATCCCCGACTGGAACGACCTAATCTATCGCGGCAACTGGGACGAGGCCGCGCGCAATCTGCATTCGACCAACAATTTTCCTGAAGTCACCGGCCGCGTCTGCCCGGCGCCGTGCGAGGCTTCCTGCACGCTCAACATCGATGAGAACCCGGTCACTATCAAGACGATCGAATGTGAGATCGCCGACCGCGCCATCGCGCAAGGCTTGAAGCCCGAATTGCCGGCGCACAAGACCGGCAAAAAGATCGCCGTGGTCGGCTCGGGACCTGCGGGCCTGGCCTGCGCGCAGCAGCTCGCGCGCGCCGGCCATGAGGTGCATGTCTATGAACGCTGGGCCAAGGCCGGCGGGCTGCTGCGCTACGGTATTCCCGACTTCAAGATGGAAAAAATTCACGTCGACCGCCGCGTCGAGCAGATGATGGCGGAAGGCGTGCAATTCCATTACGGCGCCGATGTCGGCGTCAACCTGCCGCCCGAAAAGCTGGTGAATGAGCACGATGCCGTCGTGCTTACCGGCGGCGCCGAGAAGGGCCGCGACCTGCCGATCCCCGGCCGCGAGCTGAAGGGTATCCATTTCGCCATGGAGTTCCTGCCGCAGCAGAACCGGCGCGTCAGCGGCGAGCCGCAAGCCGGCGACGAGCCGATCCTCGCCACGGGCAAGAAGGTGGTGGTCATCGGCGGCGGCGACACCGGCTCCGACTGCATCGGCACTTCGATCCGCCAGGGCGCGGTCTCGGTCACCAATTTCGAGATCATGCCGCAGCCGCCCGAGCACGAAAACAAGCTGGTGACCTGGCCGGACTGGCCGCTCAAGCTGCGCGTCTCCTCAAGCCACGAGGAAGGCGCCATGCGCGAGTTCGCGGTGCTGACGCAGAAATTTTCCGGCGAGAACGGCCAGGTGAAGAAATTGCACTGCGTGCATGTCGACGGCAAGCTCAAGCCGGTGCCGGGCACGGAATTCGAGATCGAGGCCGATTTGGTGCTGCTCGCCATGGG
>CAYLMY010000280.1:0-2956 GCA_964384635.1 uncultured Undibacter sp. | reverse complement strand
TGCCCTTCTTGCGGATCGGCACGAAGCCGGCCGAAACCTGATGCGCCACCGCGCCACCCAAAATAAATCCGCGTGCCTCGATGCCGGCGACCTTGTCGATCTTCATGCCGGCCCAGGGCTGCACCAATTCGTCCACCGCGCGGCGGAAGGCGCGTGCGTCGCCGAGCAGCGTGGTGATGTCGCGGAACATGATGCCCGGCTTGGGATAGTCCGGGATCGAGCGGATGGCGGCGCGCAGGTCGGTTTCAAGCGTTGGAGACGTCATGATTTACGTAATCCATTCTTTGGCTGTCATGCCACATCCCGGTATGCGTTGGTAACGCCGGAGTTCTAGTCTTTCGTCGTCTTTGCCGCCACCGCCCGCCTCATACAAGGCTGCAACCCCAATCCCGGCGCAATGCCAAGCAAGCCGCTACCGGCCGTTCGCATTTCCATCGACAGGCCGCGAACGCCGCAGCGCATGGATGAACCTTGTGCCTGGCGGAAGATAGGTCGCGTATTTGTACCGCCTCAGCTCACGCATGCCTGGCACAGGACCAAACGTGACCTGGTAGGTATCGTCCTTGACCCACCACCAGCTCTTTCCCGGCGTCTGCTTATAGTTTGGATCAAATGAAGTCGATCCGTTGAACTCGAAGCCACCATCGATGTTGCTCGCGTCTGCATGCTCAAGCCGCTCAAGGTCCGCGATCGCCTGCCAGCGCGCCCTGTTCCAACTCAAATAGTCGTGCGTTCCGAGCACGCCGAAAAGCGCAATGCACGCGCAGGTCGCGCCGGCAAATACCCTCGCTGCGCTGGAGGACGCGCGCGCCGGCTGAGTGAAGGCAAGAATGAACAAGCAGACCATCGGGACGATCGCTGCAATGTATCGGTCGAACATCTCCACGAAAAAGAATGGGGCCAAATAGATGACCGTGCAGGCAACGGCGAAAGAACTTTCGATTCGGATCATCGTGGGACTGCGGTCGCGGTCTAACAAGCTGACCACGAAGGTGCAGACCAATTCGACCAGCTTGAACAAGCCGAATAGGCTCAGCGCCGTGACGGCGACCCAAAAATAGGTCGGCAGCGGTGGCACGTTGTTCAGGTGGAGAACCCACGTGTCGCGCAAGGTCAGCGGCCCAAGCCCCACGGGTAGCAATATGTTGACACCGACCGGCATTAGACCGAGCTGGCGCCAGAGGCCGGCAACGACCACCAAAGCCGCAACAGCCGCGACCGCTGTCGGCGCCCATCGCAGAAGCGGGCTCGTCCCGTCATAGTCCGGCGCCCTTCGCAAAATGAGCAAAGGCGAACAGAATAATCCAAGATAAAGCAGGATGATCACGAGATTCAAACTCATTGTCTGAATCAAGAAAATCGGATGGCGAAAGGCATTAATGAGCCTGGCCGATTCGAAGTAGTAGAGCGCCGGCAATCGGCCCGTCTGCTGCATCCAGTTATTGAAGCCGACAAGCGCCACAACGCACAAAACGACCGGCAGCAAGGATCGATAACCCTTCCGCGCGCGCTCGTCGGACCGGAACATAGTCACGATCAGATAGGCGATCGGAACGCAAAGGCCGACTTGTCTGCAAAGAGTTGACGCGACGGCCAGCATGCAGGCCAGCGCAAACAGATATGGTGAATTGTCGCGAAAGGTCTTCAAAAAGACGAATGCGGTGATCACCAACAATGCCGCAAAGAACGTGTCCGTCATGAAAGTGTAGGAAAGCTCGAAGATCACGGGATTGAACGCGACCGTCGCGGCGGCAAGGCCGGCGGCGACCGTGGATTTGGTCACGCGCGCAAACAGGTAGTACGACGAGATCAACAGCAATAAACCGGCCACCAGCGTCGAAGCGCGCAACGCCTCATATGAGCAATCCGTCAGGATGCAGAACGGCGCCGCCCAAAGCGATTGGGTTATGAGGGGCATGGCGGTCCAATCGGTGGGCCGCCAATCATGCCCGAGCGCCAAGCCGCGGGCGGCGGCGGCCCACGACCAGTCGTCGTTGAGCGGAAAGTTTCCGACCGGGTTAACGACAAAGACCGCCAACAGGTACAGAAAAATCAAAAACAGCAATGTGAGGTGATTGCGCCTTGCCAGAAGCCAATCGCTTGCCGTTGAGCCGGTGCGCATTCAGATTCTCTTGAACGAATCGTCTCACACAGCTTGGTGCTATGTTCTTGCCACGGCAACCGCAGCGGCGTACGCGGATTTTCCACTAAATCTTGTTGCCCAGCACCCTGCCCGCCACCGCGTCGAGCTTCTTGATCAGCTCCGGGTCGCGTGCCTCCGGCGCGGTGATCAGCGCGCTGTCGAGCGCGCGGTCCGAGCCGATCGGACACGGCTCGTGTTCGTGCGGGAAATCGCGCGCCAGCCGCGCCACCAGCCGCTTGGCGCGGTCGGCATTGTCCATCAGCACCTTGATGATGTCTTGCACGGTGACTGCGTCGTGGTCGGGATGCCAGCAATCGAAATCGGTCACCATGGCGAGGGTGGCGTAGCAAATCTCGGCTTCGCGCGCGAGCTTGGCCTCCGGCATGTTGGTCATGCCGATCACCGAATAACCGAGCCCCTTGTAGGTCATGCTCTCGGCGTAGGTGGAGAATTGCGGGCCTTCCATGCAGACATAAGTGCCGCCGAAATAGGGGTTGATGCCCTCCTTAAGCGCGGCCTCGCCGATGCGCGCGCGCAGGCGTGGGCTGACCGGGTGCGCCATCGAGACATGCGCCACCAGCCCCTTGCCGAAGAACGAGCTCTCGCGCTTGTGGGTGCGGTCGACGAACTGATCGACTAGCACGAAGGTGCCCGGCGGCAATTCCTCCTTGAACGAGCCGCAGGCCGACAGCGACACCAGATCGGTGACGCCGGCGCGCTTCAAGACGTCGATATTAGCCCGGTAGTTGATGTCGGAGGGCGACAGCCGGTGGCCCTTTTCGTGGCGCGACAGGAACACCACCGGCAGGCCGG
>CAYLMY010000279.1:0-2981 GCA_964384635.1 uncultured Undibacter sp. | reverse complement strand
CAGAATACTCGTCTGCGATGACTGGAATGCGCCGCCCGACCAGCGGCAGGATCACATTCGCGCCGACCAGCGTCTTGTAGCGCTCGTCGTCGGGATGCACCGCGACCGCGGTATCGCCCAGCATGGTCTCCGGTCGCGTGGTGGCGACGACGATGAACGTCGAGGGATCGTTCGGATCGAAGACTTTGCCCTCGATCGGATAGCGGATGTGCCACAGGTGCCCTTTGGTCTCGACCTGCACTACTTCGAGATCGGAGATCGCCGTGAGCAGCTTGGGGTCCCAATTGACCAGCCGTTTGTCTTTGTAAATGAGCCGAGTTCCGTCAGGTAACTCGGTATTATAAAGCTCCACAAAAACTTTAAGAACCGCGCGCGACAGCCCCTCGTCCATGGTGAAGCGCTCGCGCGACCAGTCGCAGGACGCACCAAGGCGCTTGAGCTGATTGACGATGGCGCCGCCCGACTCCGCCTTCCATTCCCAGACGCGCTTGAGGAACGCCTCGCGGCCCATGGCGCGGCGGCCGGGCTCCTGCCGCTCCATCAACTGCCGCTCGACCACCATCTGCGTCGCGATGCCGGCATGGTCGGTGCCCGGCTGCCACAGCACGTCGCGCCCGCGCATGCGCTCGAAGCGGCACAAAATATCCTGCAGCGTGTTGTTGAGCGCGTGGCCCATGTGCAATGAGCCGGTGACGTTGGGCGGCGGGATGACGATGGAGTAAGGCTTGGCCCCGGCGCGCTCGGGCCGGCCGGCGCGGAAGGCGCCCGCCTGCTCCCAAGTTTCATAAATGCGGCCCTCGACCTGCGCGGGCTGATAGGTCTTGTCGATCATTGTTTGCTTGCTTCGCTTTGCGCGGTAGAAAGCCCGCCACGTCACGAGAAGTCAACTTTGCAACAGTCTCCCTCCCAGCCGGGCAGCGCCACCCGGGCTATCGCCCTGCTATCGGTCGCCGCCTTCGCCGCCCAGGCCATGGTGCGGGTGACCGATTCGCTATTGCCGCAGATCGCCGCGGACCTTCATGCCAGCGTCGGATCGACCTCGATCGTGGTCACCGCCTATCTATTGGCCCACGGCTCAGTCCAGCTTGTGATGGGGCCTTTCGGCGACCGCTTCGGCAAATACCGTTCGGTCGCAATCGCGTCCGGCTGCGCGGCCGTCATGGTGGCGCTGTGCGGGCTGGCAGCCACGCTGCCGCTGCTGGTGGCCGCGCGTCTCGGCAGCGGACTCGCCACCGGCTGGATCGTTCCCTTTGCGCTCGCCTTCATCGGCGATGTGGTCGATTACGACAACCGCCAGCAGGTGATCGGCCGCTTCCTGTCCGGCCAGATTCTCGGCCAATTGTTCGGTCAGGCCGCCGGCGGCGTGCTCGGCGATTATTTCGGCTGGCGCACCGTCTTCTTCATGCTCGCCGCCATGCTTGGGCTGGCCACCGTCGGGCTGTTCTACGAGCTCGCGCGCAATCCGATCACGCGCGCGCGGCCGACGCCGGCGCAAAACGGGCGAAGCTTTTTGACCGATTACGCGGCGGTGCTGCGCTCGCCATGGGCGCGCGCGATGATCGTCGTGGCCTTCTTGGAAGCCGGTGCGATGTTCGGCGCGTTCACCTATGTCGGCGCCGACCTGCATCTCCGTTTCGGGTTGAATTTCGCGCTGGTCGGCTTGTTCGTCGGTGCGTTCGCAATCGGGGGACTGATCTACAGCCTGTCGGTGCGCCAGCTTGTGAACCGGCTTGGGCAAGCCGGCCTCGCGGCCGGCGGCGGCTCATTGCTGGCGGCCGCCTACGTTACGCTTGCCTTCGAACCGCATGCCTATATCGCGCCGTTCGCCATTCTCGCGACCGGGCTTGGCTTCTACATGTTGCACAATACGCTGCAGACCAACGCCACCCAGATGACACCGGAAGCGCGCGGGACTGCCCTCGCCATCTTTTCAGCCGCGCTCTATATCGGCCAGACCGTCGGCGTCGCATCCGCGGCGCTCGTGTTCGACCGCTACCAAGGTGTGCCGGTATTCCTGGTCGCGGCGGCGACGCTGTTGGCGCTCGGCCTCTGGCTTGCTCGCAAATTAAAGGCGCGGCGCGACGCAAGTATCTAAGATTTGCGTCTAGGGCTTGCCGCGCGAGACCCGTTCGATCTCGGTGCGCACAATGCGCTCGACCAGGCTCGGCAGATTGTCGTCGAGCCAGGACTTCAACAGCGGGCGCAGCATTTCCTTGACCAAATCCTCGAGCGTGCGCGCGTTCTGCCCAAACACGGTATGGGCGAGCGCGTTGAACGCGCTGTCCACCGCCGCGGCAGTGGTGTTCGAGATCAGTCCTGGGCCGGGCGCGGGCGCTTGCGGTGACGGCGTGTGCGCCGCCGGCTCCGGCGCCGGCGGCGGCTCCGGCAGGCGGTCGGTGAACACCACGTCGGAATCGCCGTCGATGGTGCGGAAGCTCGGCGCCGGGCCGGGGGGCGGCGTCGGCGCCACGTACTCCTCGGTCAGATCGAGCACGTCGCTCACCGGCAGCGCCGCCGCGGGATTTTCCGGCTCGGGCACTGGCTCGGGTTCGGTCTTGGGTTCGGGCGGCGGCGGCGTGTCGTCGAGATCAGCGAGCATGGCATCGACATCGTTCTGATCATTGACGGCAGCCGGTGGCGGCGCTGGTGGCGGCGGCGGCGCTGGGCGGGCTGGAGCGGCGGCCGGTGGTGGCGGCGCCGCCGGCTCGGGCGCCTTGGCCGTCTTGCCACCGTCCTCATCGGCGATGATGCGCCGAATGGAGGCCAGAATTTCCTCCATCGAGGGTTCTTGGACCTTCGCCGCCTGGCTCATTCCGTAATCCTGACCGCCATCTTCAAAAACCCGCACGACCGCGCACTCAGCGTCCTGACGCAGCGAATCGGCGCCGTCTACCGTTTATACGCCAGAGCGGTGCGGGTATGGCAGGGCGGAAGCTTGAGAAAAGCTAATGAACTGTGGACACCAGCCGCGTCGGCGCCGG
>CAYLMY010000278.1:0-2986 GCA_964384635.1 uncultured Undibacter sp. | reverse complement strand
GCGCTGAAGGCGGCGGGCGAGGAGACGCGTCTGCGCGTGCTGGCGCTGCTGGGCGAGGCCGAGCTCACCGTCTCCGACCTGACCGACATCCTGCGCCAGTCGCAGCCGCGCATCTCGCGCCATCTGCGGCTGCTGGCCGAGGCCGGGCTGGTCGAGCGCTATCGCGAGGGCACCTGGGCCTTCTTCCGGCTGGCCGAGACGGGAGGCGGGGCGGCGGTGGCGCGCGCGCTGCTTGATCGCCTCGATCCCGCCGATCAAACCATTGCCCGCGACCGGGCGCGGCTCGCCTCGGTGCGGCAGGCGCGCGCCGTCGCGGCGCAGGCTTACTTTCGCGCCCATGCCGCCGAATGGGACCGTATCCGCAAGCTGCATGTCGCGGACGAAGCGGTGGAGGCGGCGATTCAAAAAGCGCTCGCCGACAAGCCGTTTCGCTCGCTGCTCGATCTCGGCACCGGCACCGGCCGCATGCTCGAACTGTTCGGGCCAGACATCGAGCGCGGCCTCGGCCTCGATCTCTCGCTCGACATGTTGCACCTGGCGCGTGACCGGCTGGAACGCGCCGGGTGCAAGAATTGCAGCGTGCGGCAGGGCGACATCTACGACCTGCCGCTGCCGAACGATTCCTTTGATGTCGTCATTTTGCATCAGGTGCTGCATTTCCTCGACGACGGCGCGCGCGCCATCCACGAGGCGGCACGCGTGCTGCGACCGGGCGGACGGCTGCTGGTGGTCGATTTTGCGCCGCACGAGGAGGAATTCCTGCGCGAGAAATATGCCCATCGCCGGCTCGGCTTTGCGCCCGAGACTGTCACGCAATGGATGAAAGCCTGCGGGCTCGAGCCGGTGATGCACAAGCGGTTGAAGCCGGAGCCGGGTTCTGGGGGCAAGATCGCGGTGTCGCTGTGGCTGGCGCGCGACGCCCGCGCGCTGATGGCGCAGCCCGCGCAGCGGGAGGTGGCGTGATGGACGCCGGCCCCCGCCTCAGCCGCTTCATGCCGGCCGGGCACCGCCGCATCGGCGTCTCGTTCGAGTTCTTTCCGCCCAAGGACGAGGGCATGGAGAAGATCCTGTGGAACTCGGTCGAGCGGCTCAAGCCGCTGGCGCCCGATTTCGTCTCGGTCACCTACGGTGCCGGTGGCTCGACGCGCGAGCGCACCCACGCCACCGTCAAGCGCATCCTCAACGAGACCGAGCTGACGCCGGCCGCGCATCTGACCTGCGTCGCCGCCACCCGCGGCCAGGTCGACGCCATCGTGCGCAATTACCACGACGCCGGCGTGCGCCACATCGTGGCGCTGCGCGGCGATCCGGTGGGCGGTGCCGGCGAAAAATACGCGCCGCACCCGGGCGGCTATGAGAACGCCGCCGATCTCGTCGGCGGCATCAAGCGGGTCGCCGATTTCGAGGTCTCGGTGTCGGCCTATCCGGAGAAACATCCCGACTCGCCGACCTTGGAAGCCGATATCGACATGCTGAAGGCCAAGGTGGACGCGGGCGCGAGCCGCGCCATCACCCAGTTCTTTTTCGAGAACGATCTTTACTTCCGCTACCTTGAGCGCGTGCGCGCGCGCGGCATCGATATCCCGATCGTGCCGGGTATCCTGCCGGTGCAGAACTTCAAGGCGGCGAAAAACTTCGCCACGCGCGCGGGCGCCTCGGTGCCGGTGTGGCTGGCGGAACGTTTCCACGGCCTCGACCAGGATGCGACCACGCGCAAGCTGATTGCCGCCGCGGTCGCCGCCGAGCAGGTGATCGACCTGTTCGACCGCGGCGTCACCAATTTCCACTTCTACACCATGAACCGCGCCGACCTCGTTTACGCGATCTGCCATCTGCTGGGCCTGCGCCCGGTCACGCGGGAGGTGGCGTGATGGGAAACGCGCGTAACGTATTTCTTGAGCAACTCAAGCAGCGCATCCTGGTGCTCGACGGCGCCATGGGCACCATGATCCAGGCGCTCAAGCTGGACGAGGAAGGCTATCGCGGCGCCCGCTTCGACGCCTGGAACCGCGAGGTGCGCGGCAACAACGACCTGCTCAATCTGAGCCGGCCGGACGCCGTGCGCGACATCCATCTCGCCTATTTCCGCGCCGGCGCCGATATCGTCTGCACCAACACCTTCTCCTCCACCGCCGTCGCGCAGGCCGATTACGGCATGGAGGGCATCGCCTACGAGCTGAACCAGGCGGGCGCCGCGCTGGCGCGCGAGGCAGCAAGCGCGGCTGAGAAGGAGGATGGCAAGCGCCGCTTCGTCGCCGGCGCCTTGGGCCCGACCAACCGCACCGCCTCGATCTCGCCGGATGTGAGCAATCCTGGCTTCCGCGCCATCACCTTTGACGAGTTGCGCAAGGCCTATGGCGAGCAGGTGCGCGGGCTGATCGACGGCGGCGCAGATTTGCTGCTGATCGAGACCATCTTCGACACGCTCAACGCCAAGGCGGCGATCTATGCCATCCGCGAAATCTGCGACGAGCGCGGGCTGGATATTCCGATCATGATCTCCGGCACCATCACCGACCGCTCCGGCCGCCTGCTGTCGGGCCAGACGCCGGGCGCATTCTGGAATTCGGTGCGTCACGCCAACCCGGTCACCATCGGGCTCAATTGCGCGCTGGGCGCGCGCGAGCTGCGCGCCCATATCGCGGAGCTGGCGCGCATCGCCGATACGTTCGTCTGCGCCTATCCCAATGCCGGGCTGCCCAACGAATTCGGCTATTACGACGAAAGCCCGGACTACATGGCCGAGCTCTTGGGCGAGTTCGCCGACGCCGGCCTGGTCAATGTGGTGGGCGGCTGCTGCGGCACCACGCCGGAGCACATCCATGCCATTGCCAAAGCGGCCGCAGGCAAGGTGCCGCGCGCCATCCCCGAGGTGCCGCGGCAGTTGCGGCTGTCGGGGCTGGAGGCTTTCGCGCTTACGCCGGAAATTCCTTTCGTCAATGTCGGCGAGCGCACCAACGTCACCGGCTCGGCCAAGTTCCGCAAG
>CAYLMY010000277.1:0-2987 GCA_964384635.1 uncultured Undibacter sp. | reverse complement strand
CGGGAGGTTGGCGGTGGACGAGCCACTCGCCAACCGGGTCAGGTCCGGAAGGAAGCAGCCCTAACGAGCGCGGTTCGGGTCGCTCGTCAGCCTCCCACCCATTTCCATGATCGCAGAGCGAGGCGCTGAGACGCGCTTGCAAGCGGATGGCATTGATGAGCGAGCCTGAAAATACCGCCGATCAAGCCACCGCGGGAACCGGCTACCGCGTTCTGGCGCGCAAATACCGCCCGGCGAGCTTTGCCGACCTGATCGGCCAGGACGCCATGGTGCGCACCATCTCAAATGCGTTCGAGAGCGGTCGCATCCCGCAGGCCTGGATCCTCACCGGCGTGCGCGGCGTCGGCAAGACCACCACCGCCCGCATCCTCGCCCGCGCGCTCAATTACGAATTGCCGGACGGCTCGGTGAAGGAGCCGACCGTGAACATGCCGGTGATGGGCGTGCACTGCCAGGCCATCATCGAGAGCCGCCATATCGACGTGCTGGAGATGGATGCCGCCTCGCACAACAGCGTGGAGGACGTGCGCCAGATCAACGACGCCATCCGCTATGCGCCGGTGTCGGCGCGCACCAAGGTCTACATCCTCGACGAAGTGCACATGCTGTCGGGCGCGGCTTTCAACGCGTTGTTGAAGACGCTGGAGGAGCCGCCGCCGCATGCGAAATTTATTTTCGCCACCACCGAAATACGCAAGGTGCCGGTGACGGTGTTGTCGCGCTGCCAGCGCTTCGACCTACGCCGCGTCGATGCCGCGCTGCTGGTTAAGCATCTGGAAGCCATCGCCACCAAGGAGAATATCGAAGCGGAGCCTGCGGCGCTGGCGCTGATCGCGCGGGCGGCCGAAGGTTCGGTACGCGACGCGCTCTCGCTGCTCGACCAGGCCATTGCGCACGCGGCGGGGAAGGTAGCCGCCGAGGACGTGCGCCAGATGCTCGGCCTCGCCGACCGCGTGCGCGTGGTCGATCTATTCGAAGCGCTGATGAAGGGCGACACGGCGGCGGCGCTGAAGGAACTACGCGAGCAATACGACATCGGCGCCGATCCGGCGGTAGTGCTGTCCGATTTGGCCGAGTTCACCCATTTCGTCACCCGCGTGAAGGTGGTGCCGGCGGTCGCCGATGACGTCTCGCTGTCGGAGGCCGAGCGCACGCGCGGCCGCGCCTTCGCCACGCAACTGTCGATGCGGGTGCTGTCGCGCGCCTGGCAGATGCTGCTGAAGGGCGTCTCCGAGGTGCAGGCGTCGGGTCGCCCGGTCGCCGCCGCCGAGATGGTGCTGGTGCGTATTGCTTATGCCGCTGACCTGCCGACGCCCGACGAGGTCGTGCGCTCGATAAGCGAGGAGGGCGCCGCGCCGGCGCGCCCGCAGGGCAACGGCGGGGCGGCCGCCGCGCCGGCATCGCAGAACGTCGCCCCGCGCTATGACGCGCCGCGCGGCAGCCCCCGTTCTTCGGCGGCGGCGTCGCCGCGGATTGCCGACGACCCGGTCGCTGTTGCGCCGGAAGCCGCGCCGACGCTCGCCATCGGTTCGTTTGAGCAGCTGATCGCGCTGGCGCAGGAGAAACGCGACATCCCGGTGAAACTGGCGCTGGAACGCGACGTGCGGCTGGTACGCTGCGAGGACGGCCAGCTCGAGATCGCGCTCGAGCCGACCGCGCCCAGGACCTTGGTGCACGATCTTCAGCGCAAGTTGACGGCCTGGACCGGCAAGCGCTGGATCGTGGTGGTGTCGCAGGAGCCGGGCGCCGCCACCATGCGCGCGCAGGCCGATGAGCGCAAAGCCGAGCTGGAACGCAGCGTGGAGAACGCCCCGCTGGTGCAAGCGGTGCTGAGACGGTTTCCCGGCGCGACCATCGAAAACGTCACGCAAAAGGCTCCGGAAGAAGGCATCGATGCGGGTGATCCGCCCTCGGATATGGAGCCAGAGGAATAAGCCATGACCGATTTCATGGGGTTGATGAAGCAGGCCGCGCAACTGCAGTCCAAGATGCAGGCGCTGCAGGCCGAGCTTGAGCAGATCGAGGTCGAGGGCAGCGCCGGCGGCGGCTTGGTGTCGGTGAAGCTTTCCGCCAAGGGCGACCTCAAGGGGATCACCATCGACGATTCTTTGCTCAAGCCCTCGGAGAAGGAGATCCTCGAGGACCTGCTGGTGGCGGCCCATGCCGAGGCGCGGCGCAAGGCCGAGGCCACGCTGCAGGAGAAAATGAAGGCCGTGACCGGCGGCCTGCCGCTGCCGCCGGGGATGAATCTCACTTAAATGCCCGCCGCCGTCGCCGGACCCGAAATCGAGCGCCTAATCCAGCTGTTGGCGCGACTGCCCGGCTTGGGGCCGCGCTCGGCGCGGCGCGCCGCGCTCTTCCTCATCAAGAAGCGCGAGGCGCTGATGGCGCCGCTGACGACCGCGCTGGAGACCGCGATGGACAAGATCGTGGTCTGCCGAACTTGCGGCAATATCGACACCCAGAACCCCTGCACGGTCTGCACCGACACGCGGCGCGACGCCTCCATCATCGTCGTGGTGGCCGACGTCGCCGACCTGTGGGCACTCGAGCGCGCGCATGCGGTCAACGGCCGCTATCACGTGCTCGGCGGCACGCTGTCGCCGCTCGACGGCGTCGGCCCACAGGATCTGACCATCGATGCGCTGATCTCGCGCGCGCATGAGCCGCAGGTGAAGGAAGTGATCCTCGCCCTTAATGCGACGGTCGACGGCCAGACCACCGCGCATTACATCACCGAGCTGCTGCAGGACGCCAACGTGAAGGTGACGCGGCTCGCCCATGGCGTGCCGGTCGGCGGCGAGCTCGACTATCTCGACGAGGGCACGCTCGCCGCCGCCATCAAGCAGCGGACATTGTTCTAGGATGTGTACTCATAAATTGAGAGCGATCAGCGGCTCGTCAATGTCGGCTGTACGGCGTTTTAAGTCCGCTTTACCCCCGAAAGCGGACATTTGCGGTGCAACAACCCATGTCTGTTTTGGGCC
>CAYLMY010000276.1:0-3013 GCA_964384635.1 uncultured Undibacter sp. | reverse complement strand
AACAGAAGATTCTCCGCTAGCGTCTCGCGGAATTTTCGCAAGGAAGCGCGTTGCAAGCCAATGAAACTTGCCACGGGCGTGGCCTTGAGTCGCCGGAACAAGGCGTCCTGGCGATCGGTGTCATAAAGCAGATGCACGCCGCTGATCAGCGGCCCCTCGCGCATCAGCCGGTTGACCGCGGGCAGGGACATATAAGCCGACAGCCCGAGATAACCCTCGATGATGCCGGTCACCGGCAAGCGGACCGTGCGGCGATTGCGCTCCAGCAGTTCGACCTCGACGATGTCGCCGACCCTGGCGCCCAGAATCTTCGCCAGCGCGTCGCTCAGCGCGATGCCGGTTTCCGGCAACCGCACCGGCATCAGGCCCGGGCCGAGCACCCGGCTCAGGTCGGTGTCCGGCGGCTTGCCCGTGATGGTGATGCGGCGCTCGACAGGACCGTAGCGGATGCGCACCGGCACCGCGCGATAGGGCTCGGCCGTCATCACCCCGGGCAAGGCGATGGCATCGAACAGCGCCGATACCGGCCATTCGTGCACGAAGCTGATGGTGGCGTCTTGCCGCTCGGAGCGATTATAGGTGACTTCGATCATGAATTCGGTGGCGCCGAACACCCACAACGAGCCGACCAGAACCGAAACCGCGAGCGCGATGCCGAACACGCTGCTTAGCGAGCGCAGCGGCCAGCGCAGCAGATGGCGCGCCACCATGATCAGCGACTGTGGAATCTTGAGCACGGCATAGAGCGCCTCCGGCAGCAGCCGGCGGTAGATCACCGGCGCCGGCGGCGACATCGCCACCGCCGGTGGCAGCTTGACCACGTCGCGCACCGCCTTCAGGGCACCGACCGCCGCCGCCGCCAGCGTGATGCCAGCCGCCACCACATAGATCGCGGTATTGATGCGGAACACCAGGAACGGAAAACGGTAGAACTCGGCATAGAGCCGCGTCAGGCCGAAGCCGAGCCAAGTACCGGTGGCGAGCCCGATTGCGATGCCGACGCAGGCAATGGCCAGGGCGAACTCCAGATAATGCAGGCCGACGGTTGTGCTGCGGTAGCCGAGCGCTTTCAACAATCCGATCTGCTCGCGCTCCAGCATGATTAGACGCGACAGCGTCATGTTTACCAGGAAGGCGGCCACCAGCAGGAAAATCGGCGGCAGGATACGGCTCATTGCCTGCAACTGTTTGAGCTCGGCATCGAGGAAGGCATGCGAGGTCTGGTCGCGCCGGCCATAGGCGCCGAGCCCGCCGTAGCGCGTGAGCAGCCCATCGAGCCGTTCGATCACCGCCGCTTCGGAAGCGCCGCGCGTGAGTTTGAGCGTGACGCTGGAGAAGGCGCCGGTGAGATCGTAGGCCGCGGCCAGCGCCTTCTCGCCCATCCATACCACGCCGAAGCGACGGTCGTCGGGCATCAGCACCCCGGGCCCGAGCGTATAGATGAATTCAGGCGACAAGCCCGTGCCGACGACGCGGAGCGTGCGCTTGCGGCCGTTGAGGATGGCCTGAAATTTCGCGCCGATGCCGAAATGATGGGCCTTGGCGAACGGCTCGCTGACCACGACCTCGTGCTCGTCGCCGGGCAGCGGCAGCCGGCCGCTGCGCAGATGCAGGAGATTGAGCCTCTGCTCGTGGAAATCCGGGATCGACACGAACATGGCCGAGGCCGGCTCGGCGGTATCGGGCAGGTCGAGCAGCGCGATCTTGGCGATGCGGGTCTCGACCGCGGCGACGCCGGGAATGCGGGCAATCTCATCCTCGAACACCTTGGGCGCGCGGGTGAGATTGGCAAATATGTCGGCGAAGCGATTGCGCTCATAATACGCGGCGCGCGTCTCCGACAGCGACTGATAGGCGCCGACGCCGAGCACCAGCGTCGCCGCGCCCGCCGCCATCACCAAAGCGATCGCCAGGGCCTGCGGCCACAGCCGCACTAGGTCTCGCAACAACTTGCGGTGCAAGGCGCTCATCGCATCACCAACTGATCGCGGACGCCGGCTTGCGTTCGGCAATGACGTTGGTGGAGACGATGCGGCCGTCGCCAAAATGGACGACGCGATGGGCGATGTCCTGGATCGCCACGTTGTGGGTGATGATCAGCGTAGTAGCGCCGAGCTGCGCGTTCACCTGCGTAAGTGCTTCCAACACCAGCACGCCGGTCGCCGAATCGAGCGCGCCGGTCGGCTCGTCGCACAACAGCACCTGCGGCCGCTTGGCGATGGCGCGAGCGATCGCCACGCGCTGCTGCTCGCCGCCGGAAAGTTGCGCGGGAAAATGGTCCATGCGCTCGGTCAGGCCGACGATGCCGAGCGCCTCCTCCGGCCGCATGGGATTGCGCGCGATCTCGGTGACCAGCGCCACGTTCTCTCGCGCGGTCAGGCTCGGCACCAGATTGTAGAACTGGAACACGAAGCCAACGTGGTCGCGCCGATAGAGCGTGAGCGCGCGGTCGTCGAAGCGGGAAAGCTCGTGGTCGGTGAACCAAACCTCGCCGGAGGTGGCGCGGTCGAGCCCGCCGATGATGTTGAGGAAAGTCGACTTGCCCGAGCCCGACGGCCCGAGGATGACCACGAACTCCCCCGCCGCCGCCTCGAAATCGACGCCGCGCAGGGCCTGCACCGAAATGTCGCCGGTGACATAGACCTTGGTCAGGTCCTTGGTGCGGAAGACCTGCTGGGCCGAGGGCTGCAAGGCGGGCTGGGCAGCGGGAGACATTGTGACCCTTTTTGCTCTCGCGGGCGAGCTTGCTCGAAACCGCCGCCGCGTCCTTTGCGCTGGCTCAACGCCCGTCGGCAGTATCGTTGACCCCTTGGGCCCTTTCATGTCAGGTCCGCGCACCTTAAAAGACCCGCCAATGACCGCCGAATCGCGCAAAAACAACCGCTACAACGCCGGCGAGGCCGAGGCTCGCTGGCAGAAGGTTTGGGCCGAGCGCGGCATTTTCGCCACGCGCAACGACGACCCGCGCCCGAAATACTACGTGCTGGAGATGTTCCCCTACCCCTCGGGGCGC
>CAYLMY010000275.1:0-3136 GCA_964384635.1 uncultured Undibacter sp. | reverse complement strand
GCGAGGAACATGCCGGCCACGAACGCGAGCGCAAGCGCCCCGAATAGCACAAAGCCGGCGCGCCGAATCGACGCATAGAGCGGCGCATAAGCCTCCTCGATCGGGGTTTCGACAAAAACCAGCCAGCCGAGTGGAGCAACCGACGCATAGGCGGTGAGCACCTTGTGGCCCGCAATGTCCTCGGCTTCCTGGACTTGTTCGGCAGAATCATTTCTTCCAGGCGAACGAGCACTTCGCACCTGCGGCAAGCGCGATATGTCGGTATTGCGAAGCACCAGGCTAATGTCGGGATGCGCGATAAGCCTTCCACCAGAGTCGACCACGTATGCGTGCCCGCGCTCGCCGACCTTGATCTTCGACACTACGTCCCAGATGAACTTGAGGTTGACCTGTGCAATGCTCACACCAGCAGCGCGCCGCGTTCCGGCGAGCGAAAGCGCCATGTAAGGCTCGGATTGTCGGCGGAAATAAACCGGACCGTAATAAACCTTGTGCGCCCTGGCTTCGGTGAATTCCGGCTTTTGAGAGTAGTCGGCGCCGCTGCCAATTACGTCCATTGTGAGCCGCGACACCCGCAGCTGCTCGTGGCCGGTGGCATCGGTCTGTGCAAACTCCGTGATGGCGGGCACCTGGCGCAAGAGCCGAAGCGCATCGAAGCGCCGCTGCTCAAGGATACTGTTCGACCAGGGCAACTGCGTGGTCCAGCCGATTTGGCGTTCGATCTCGGTGATGAACTGCTCGATCTTGCCGGCGGCAGCTTCGGCTTGCTCCCGCTGGATATTGATCAGCGACGCCCTGTGTTCCTGGTAAGAGAACAAAATCTCAAATGCGCCGTTCGCAACAAGCGCAAGGAGGACCACCGTGACAAACAACGCGACGTATTTGATAAATAGCTTGCTGCGAATGACCGACGTACGACGTTCCGGCAACGCACGGCCAATTCGATCCGTTAGCGCGCGGAACGATCCACCGCGATGACCCGCGCTCGCTGTCATTCGATCATCCTTGCCTCACCCGTCAGCTCTAACGGAGCGCTCACCAGCGTCATCAATTCTCAATCGATCCTGCTTCATTCGATTACCTCGTCGGTGCGAGCGAGCAACGAGCGGGGAACGGTTAGCCCGATCGAGCGTGCGGTGCGCATGTTGATGCTAAGGCCAATGTGCGTCGGCTCCTGAAACGGCAGTTCGGCGATTTTGGCGCCTTTCAAGATGCGATCGACGTATACTGCAGCACGGCCATAGTCCTCACCCACGTCGCTGCCATAGGACATCAGAGCGCCGTCGCGCACCTCGAAGGAATAGTTTTGCATCGCGGGCAAGCCACGCACGAGGCATTGGTCGATGATGGTGCGGCGGTTCCTGACGGTCAGCGGATCGGCGGCGATGAGAAGGGCGCCCGCGCGCTCGCTCTCAGCCTTCGCGATCGCAGGCGGGATATCGTCAGCGGCAGCCACCGGAAGCGACAGCAGCTCGACCTTGAGCGCGGCGGCCGCTTGGCGCGTCCGCGCTTCGACCAGCCGATGTTGCGCATTCGCTGGAACCCACATGAGAGCCACCTTGCGCGCCGTCGGTACCATTTCGAGCAGCAGTTGGAGCCGCTTCGCGGCGACCGTCTCATTACCGGTGGTGAACCCGGTCACGTTGCCGGTCGGGCGCGCAATGCTCTTGGTCAATCCGAGCGCAACGGGGTCCCCGATCAGCGCCAACACGATCGGAATATTGTGTGTCGCCGCGGTCAATGCGCGCGCTGCGGGCTCGGTTGCGGAAACGATCACCTCCGGCCGCCGCGCGACCAGCTCGCGCGCAAGCTCAGGGAGCCGCTCGAGGCGGCCGCCCGCGGCATGAATGTCGTAGGCGATGTTGAGCCCTTCCACATAGCCAAGCCCCGCCAATGCTTCAGCGAGCCTGTGAGCGCCCGGCGTGTTGCTGCCGGCGGAGAACAGGACACCGACCCGATGCAGCTGCGGCTCGGCGACCAGCGCCGGACTCCAAAGTCCAGCGGCCAGCGCAAGCCATGCGGCAAGCCATCTCATTCGATCCCCTCGTCGGCACGAGCAAGCAGGGTCATGTGACCCGTCCGACCCGCGATTCGATTTCGTCGCGCAGCATCACAAAGTCGATGGGCTTGGTCAGCAGCGCCTCGGCGCCGCCTTCCAGGGCCCTGCGCTTGGTTTCTGCATCGCCATAGGCGGTGATCATGATGATCGGAACGTCGGGCCGCGCAGCCTTCGCCTTGGGCAACAGTTCGAGACCGCTCATCCCCGGCATATTGATGTCGGAAAGAATCAGGATGAGCGAGGCGCTTGCCGCGTCGCGAATGCATTGCAGCGCCGCCGGGGCGGATTGAACAAACTCCATGGTAAAACGGCCGGAACGCAGGTCGTGGCGGAATTGTTGGCGAAACAGCACCTCGACGTCGGGCTCGTCGTCGACCACAAGAATGAGGAGGTTCACGTCTGTGCTCCTGATTTGCCGAGCGACGCCGCCGATCGCGGCAGAACGATCTTGAACTCGGTGAATTCACCGGGTTTTGTGTCGACCTCTATCGAGCCGGCATGCTGTTTGACGATAATATCGTGACTGATGGAGAGGCCAAGGCCGGTTCCCTCGCCGACCGGCTTGGTGGTGAAGAACGGATTGAACATCCTTTCTTTCACCTCCGGTGGAATTCCGGTGCCATTGTCGCGAATCCTGATCTCCACGCTATCGCCCAGGTCTTTGGTGGTGGCCGTCAGGGTCGGCTCGTAGCCATCGCTGTTCGCCAAACCTTTGCGTTTCGTGGCGGCGTAGAATCCATTTGAAATCAAATTGAGCAGAACGCGGGTGATTTCCTGCGGGAATAGGTCCACTTCGCCGGCAGTTGGATCGAGTGACCGTTCCAGGGTAATGTTGAATCCCTGCTTCTCCGCCCGCGCGCCGTGATAGGCCAGATTGAGGCTTTCCTCGACGACGGCGTTGATATCGACCGGGCGATGCTCGCCGGAGCCTTCGCGCGAATGCAGCAGCATGTTCTTGACGATGGAATCGGCGCGCTTGCCGTGCTGCACGACCTTATCGAGATTGCCGTGCAGCATGTCCATAAGCTCGTCAACCTCAGCACGCGTTTTGCCGTCGAACTGCATGCCCTTGAGGGC
>CAYLMY010000274.1:0-3157 GCA_964384635.1 uncultured Undibacter sp. | reverse complement strand
ATCTTCGACCGCTACGCCCGCCAGGGCGTGCTGCCGATGATCTATTTCGACAACATCGCGAAATACGTGCGCGACGGCGGCGCCGTGATGATCGCCGCCGGCCCCGACTACGCGAGCCCGACCAGCATCTGGCGCACGCCGCTCGACGTGATCCTGCCGGCGGAACCGAGCGGCGAGGTGACCGAGCGCAGCTTCCGCGCACTCCTTACCGAGCCCGGTCGGCGCCATCCAGTGACGCGCGGTCTGCAAGGCTCCGACACCAATCCGCCGCACTGGAGCCATTGGTTCCGGCTGGTCGACGCCAAGCGCAACAGCGGCTCGACCGTGATGGAAGGCCCCGACGGCAAGCCTTTGTTGGTGCTGGCGCGCGAAGGCAAGGGTCGCGTTGCCATGCTGCTGTCCGACCAGATTTGGCTGTGGGCGCGCAGCTACGAAGGCGGCGGCCCGCATCTCGATCTGCTGCGGCGGCTGTCGCATTGGCTGATGAAGCAGCCCGAACTGGAAGAGGAAGCGCTGCGGCTGATCGTGCACGGCCGCGACATAACCGTGCAGCGGCAAACCATGGCCGACACCGTCAACGAAGTGACGCTCACCTCGCCGACCGGCGCGCGCTCAACGATCATTCTCAAGCCGGTGGAGCCCGGCCTGTGGCGTACTGCGCTAACCGCCAAGGAGCTGGGACTGTGGCGCGCGACCGACGGCAAGCTCACCGCGCTCGCCAATGTGGGTCCCGCCAATCCGCGCGAATTCGCCGAGGTGACGTCGACCACCGACGTGCTGAGCAAGCTGATTGAGGCTACCGGCGGCAGCACGCGGCGGCTGATGAGCGGCAATTCGCTGAATATCCCGCGCGTGGTGCCTGTGCGCACTTCGACGACGTTCAGGGGCGACGACTGGATCGGTCTGAAGATGCGCGACGTATCGGTGGTGCGCGGCATCGGCGTGCTGCCGATCTTCGCAGGGCTCATCGGGCTGCTGCTGCTGGTTGGCTCGCTGGCGGCGACCTGGGCCCGCGAAGGGCGATAAGCCGCAAGCTCTCATCCGTTCGTTCCCGCGCAAGCGGGAACCCAGTTCTTATCGGAACCCCCGTAAGCACATTCCTGGGTCCCCGCTTTCGCGGGGACGAACGGCTCAGGTACTGACCTCCCAATCCGGCCGGATCATCCCGCCGACGCTGTTGAACGCGCCCGACGCCAATTCCGCCACCAGCAGCCGCGCCGGATCGACCGGGCCGGGAAACTTCACTTGTCCTTTCGGTATGCGCTTGAAGCCGCTCCTGCCGTAGAACGGCTCGTCGCCGACCAGCACCACCAATTTGTGTCCCGCCGCCTTTGCCTCCTCGACGGCGCGCTCGATCAGCGCGCTGCCCACACCGTGCTCGCGAAACGGCGGTTCGACGGTGAGCGGCCCCAACAGCAACGCGGGCGTCTCGCCGATGCAGATCGGCGTCAGCCGCACCGAGCCGACTAGCAGCGTGCCGATGCGGGCGGTGAACGAGAGCGCGAGCACGTGGCCGCGGCCCTCGCGCACGCGATAGGCGCTGCGCGCATAGCGGCCGGGCCCGAAGGTGCGCTCGTGCAGACGCTCGATCGGCACCGCGTCGTCAGGCGTTTCCGGCAGGATGGTCAGGGAAAGCTCGCTCATAAGCCGAGCCGATTAGCATCTAGGCCGATTCTGGTCCATCGGCCGTGGCATTTTCGGCGCCAACCGCCTAAATGACTGGTGCGAAAGCGGGGGAATTCGGCATGGGACTCCTGGTAGACGGCGTTTGGCAGCAGGACGGCGTGCGCACCAAGGACGGGGAATTCATCCGCCCGACCACCCGGTTCCGCAATTGGGTGACGCCGGACGGTGCGCCCGGGCCGTCGGGCGACGGCGGCTTTGCCGCGACAAGCGGCCGCTATCATCTATACGTGGCGCTGTCCTGCCCGTGGGCGCACCGCACCGTTATCTTCCGCAAGCTGAAAGGCCTGGAGAACGTCATTTCCATGTCGATCGTCTCGCCCGACATGCTCAAGGACGGCTGGACCTTCAACAAGGATGAGGGATCAAGCGGCGACGAGGTCAACGGCAAGAGCAAGCTCTCCGAGATCTATCTGTTGGCCGATCCGAAATATACCGGGCGCGTCAGCGTGCCGGTGCTGTGGGACAAGCAGCGCAAGACGATCGTCAACAACGAGTCGTCTGAAATCATCCGCATGTTCAATTCGGCATTCGACGCCTTCACCAATGTCCACACCGATTACTATCCGGAGGAATTACGCCCCGAGATCGACCGGCTCAACGAGCTGATCTATAGCGACGTCAACAACGGCGTCTATCGCGCGGGCTTCGCCACCGCGCAAGACGCCTACGAGCAGGCGTTCCGAAACGTATTCGACACGCTCGACGAGCTCGAGCAAATTCTTTCACAGCACCGTTATCTCGTCGGCAACACGATCACCGAGGCCGACTGGCGGCTGTTCTGCACGCTGATCCGGTTCGACGCCGTCTATTATTCGCACTTCAAGTGCAACTGGCGGCACATCTACGAATATCAGAACCTGGGAAACTACGTGCGCGATCTCTACCAGCAGCCGGGCGTGGCCGAGACGACGAGCCTCGCGCAGATCAAGCGGCACTATTACGGCAGCCAGAGACAAGTGAACCCGACCGGGATCGTCCCGGTCGGGCCGCAACTCGACTTCTCGGAGCCGCACGATCGGGCGCGGTTCGCCTAACCAACGCGGCCGCGATCAGCCGCCGATGTCTTTCTTCTTCTGCAGATATTCGTCGCGGTTGATCTCGCCGCGGGCGTAGCGCTCCTCCAGCACGTCGAGGCCGGCGGAGCGCCGCGGCATATGGCGATGCATGCCGGGCATGCAGACCGAGCGCATCAGCCACATCATAAGCGCCACGACGGCGATAATGATAACAACCCAGACGATCAGGTGGAGCGGGCCATGGCCGTAGCCGTAGCCGCCCATCATTCCCCATTGCGGTCCGTATCCGTAACCCATGGTCATTGCTCCGGTTGAATGAAACCGTTGTGGCGGTTGAAATCGAGGCGCTCAACCAGCGCGTCCTTATCCTTGGTGACGATATCCGCCACGATGGTGTCGGCGTCCTTTTCCTTCACCTCGCCGACCTTCAGGTTCGGATTGCGGATCGTCTGCTC
>CAYLMY010000273.1:0-3174 GCA_964384635.1 uncultured Undibacter sp. | reverse complement strand
CCAGGCGACGAAGAACATCACCTCGGAGGCGATGAACAGGATCATGCCGTAGCGGTGCGAGATCTGCACCACGCGGGTATGATAGCCCTCGTACTGGGCTTCGCGGATCACGTCGCGCCACCAGCCAATGAAGGTATAGAGCACGCCGATGACGCCGATCCCGAACACCGCAGGCGCCGCGGCGTACATGTCATGCAACCAGGTGATGAGACCGACCGCCAGGATGAAAACCGAGATGGCGCCGACCGCCGGCCACGGGCTCGGATCGACCAGGTGGTAATCGTGATGTTTGGCGTGGGCGTCGGCCATCGTCGTCTCCGTTCCAGTCCGGGCGACACGCGCCCGATCCCCTATTAAAGCTTGTTCGCTTTGTTGTCGGTTGCTTGCGCCAGCGGCTGCGCCGGCTCGCGCAGCCGATAGAAAGTGTAGGACAGCGTGATGGTGTTTAGGCTGTCCTGGTCGCGATCCTTGGCGATCGCCGGATCGACGTAGAACACCACCGTCATCTCACGCGTCTCGCCCGGCTTCATGGTCTGCTTCGTGAAGCAGAAGCAGTTGATCTTGGTGAAATAGGCGCCAACCGTCGGCGGCGAGACGTTGTAGGAGGCCTGCGCGGAAATCTCGCGCGCCGCCATGTTGACGACCTTGTAATGCACGGTCGCCACCTCGCCGATGCGGAGCTTGATCTCGTTCTGCTCCGGCTCGAATTTCCACGGCAGCCCGGGCGTCACGTTGGAATCGAAACGAATGGCGAGCGCGCGGCCGAGCACCTGGCCGGGCGCTTTCTCCGCGATCTGCGGCGTACCGCCAAAGCCGGTGGTGCGGCAGAACCAGTTATAGAACGGCACCGCGGCATAGGCGGCGCCCACCATGCCGGCGGCGAAGGCGCCGCAGACGACGGCGATCAGCATGTCGCGCCGCAGCAGCTTTTTGTTTTGTTTGGAAGCGGGCGCAGTCATTCGTTCGCTCATATCGGGCGGACCAGGACGCCCGGCCCCTTCACCAAGGTCATCACGTAGAACAGGATGACCAGCGCTGCGAGCGCCAGCGCAATCGCAATCGAGCGCGAGCGGCGCGCGCGCTTCTGCGCCTCGGTGAGCACGATGCCATCATCATCTTGCTGGTCGTTCATCGCGATACCGATCGTCACGCCACCAACCGGGCAAGCAGCCCGCCCCATCCCCGCTCGATCAGCAACACCGCAAACAACAGGAACAGATACAGGATCGAGAAAGCGAAAAGCTGCTTGCTGGCGCGCTCGGCTGGACGGCGCTCGCAGAACACCTGCCAGGCCAGCGCCACCATGATCGCGCCAGTGACGACTGCGGTCAGCCCATAGAGCGGCCCGGCAAAGCCAAGCGCCCACGGCGCCACGCCGAGCGGCGTCAGGATCAGCGTATAGCGCAGGATCTGTTGCCGCGCGCTGGCGTCGCCGGCGACCACCGGCAGCATCGGGATGCCGGCGCGGGCGTAATCGTCGGCGCGGTAGAGCGCCAGCGCCCAGAAATGCGGCGGAGTCCAGAAGAAGATGATCGTGAACAGTAATATCGGTTCAAGCGACAGCGAGCCGGTCGCCGCCGCCCAGCCGATTATCGGCGGGAAGGCGCCGGCGGCGCCGCCGATTACGATGTTCTGTGGCGTCAAGCGTTTGAGCCAAACCGTGTAGACCACGGCATAGAAGAAGATGGTGAAGGCCAGCAGCGCGGCGGCAAGCGCGTTGACCAGCAGGCCGAGCGTCACCACCGAGAACGCGGACAGCGTCAGGCCGAAGGCGATCGCCTCGCCGCGTTTGACGCGTCCGCGCGGTACCGGACGGCGCTGCGTCCGAATCATCAGCGCGTCGATGTCGGCCTCATAGCCCATGTTGAGCGCGCCGGCCGCTCCGGCGCCGACCGCAATGCAGAGCAGTGCGGTGAAGCCGATCATCGGATGCAAGCTGCCGGGCGCGACAGCCAGACCCACCAGCGCGGTAAACACCACCAGCGACATCACCCGCGGCTTCATCAGCGCAATGTAGTCGCCGACGCCCGCGAGACTCGGCTCGGCTAGGCCGCGCCCGGCCCGAGCGGCGAGCGCGCCGCGGAAGTCTGCGCCTTCGCTGACGAACGACATGGGTTACTTGATCCGCGGCAGCGTCTCGAACTGATGGAACGGCGGCGGCGAGGACAAGGTCCATTCCAGCGTGGTCGCGCCCGCGCCCCACGGATTGTTGCCGGCCACGCGCTTCTTGGCGAAGGCCTCGATCAAGCCGATAAAGAAGATGACCGTGCCAATGCCCGCGATGTAGGCGCCGTAGGACGATATCTCGTTCCAGCCGTGGAAGGCGTCAGGATAGTCGACGTAGCGGCGCGGCATGCCGGCGAGCCCGAGGAAATGCATCGGGAAGAAGGCCAGGTTGACGCCGATGAAGGTGACCCAGAAGTGCAGCTTGCCGATGGTCTCGTTGTACATGTAGCCGGTCATTTTCGGGAACCAGTAATACCAGCCGCCGAAAATGGCGAACACGGCGCCGAGCGAGAGTACATAGTGGAAGTGCGCCACTACGTAATAAGTGTCCTGCAGCACGCGGTCGACGCCGGCATTGGCCAGCACCACGCCGGTGACGCCACCGATGGTGAACAGGAAGATGAAGCCCAGCGCCCACAGCATCGGCACGCGGAACTCGATCGAACCGCCCCACATGGTGGCAATCCAGGAGAAGATCTTCACGCCGGTCGGCACCGCGATCACCATGGTGGCGGCGATGAAGTAGGCCTGCGCGCCGGTCGAGAGGCCGACGGTGTACATGTGATGCGCCCATACCACGAAGCCGATGCCGCCGATCGCGACCATGGCGTAGGCCATGCCGAGATAACCGAACACCGGCTTCTTCGAGAAGGTGGCAACGATCTGGCTGATCATACCGAAGCCCGGCAGGATCAGGATGTAGACTTCCGGATGTCCGAAGAACCAGAACAGATGCTGGAACAGGATCGGGTCGCCGCCGCCCTGCGGCTCGAAGAAGGTGGTGCCGAAATTGCGGTCGGTCAGCAGCATGGTGATGGCGCCCGCAAGCACCGGCAGCGACAACAATAGCAGGAACACGGTCACCAGGATCGACCACACGAACAGCGGCATCTTGTGCAGCGTCATGCCGGGCGCGCGCATGTTGAAGATCGTGGTGATGAAATTGAT
>CAYLMY010000272.1:0-3181 GCA_964384635.1 uncultured Undibacter sp. | reverse complement strand
GCCGCCGACGCGAGCGTCTAATCGCCGACTTCTGCAACAAAATCGGCCAAAAGCGGACTCATGCAGCGCAACATAGCAAGTCGCCCTGAGCGATGATTGAGCGCGGTGGTCAGAACGGCACAACGCCGCGAACGTTTTCCGACCAGACTTTGTAGGTCGCGCCTAGCCCGCCAACTTCGCCGCCGAGCATGAGCATGACACCGTTGGCTCCGGTGCCGGACAGTCCTGCGGTCGCTCGCCCCGACCAGCCATCCTTGACGCGACCAGGCTGCCAGTCGGCAGTCCACGACCAGACCAACGAGCGTGTCGGATTCGGCATCCGAGATCATCACCAAACCATGAAATTGGAGTGCTAAGCGTTGACCGAAATCAAGCCGAATTGCCAAATGCGGGTTTAGTTAAGGCGCGCAAGAGCGGCATTGGGGCCGGTCTATTAACATCGGAGTGCGGGCGGAATAGGATTAAAAGGCGGTGTGAACAGATGACACATCGATCATCCAGGATGCGCCGTTGCGATGGCGCGAAACGGGGCAGCTATGAATTTCGAGCTGAATGAAGAGCAGCGGCTGATTCAAGACACGGCCAAGCGGTTTGCCGCCGACGAGATTGCGCCGACGATCGTGGAGGAGGAGCGTCAGCACGCGTTCAAGCCTGAACGCGTCGCCAAGATGGGCGAGCTCGGTTTCTTCTCCTGCGCGTTGCCGGAAGAACTCGGCGGCAGCGGCATGGGCTTTATGGAATCGGCGCTGATGGCCGAACAGATCGCCAAGGTCTCGGCCTCCTGGCGTGTGCCGTTCAACATGCAGAACCTCGGCCCGGCGCTCACGGTCACCACGTTCGGTACGCCGGAGCAGAAGAAGAAATACGTGCCCGGCTGGGTCGCCGGCACGCAGATCGGATTTTTTGCCATGACTGAGCCCAACACCGGCTCCGACGTGGCGAGCATGAGAACCCACGCCATCGACAAGGGCGACCATTTCGAGATTCATGGCAACAAGATGTGGATCTCGCAGGCCCATGTCGGCGATGCCGGGCTGCTCTACGCTTATACGGACAAGGCCAAGGGCAACAAGGGCATGACCGCCTTCATCATTGAGCCTAAGAAGATGAAGGGTTGCACGACGCGGGCGATCGAAACCAAGCTCGGCCTACACTGCGCGCCCACCGGCGAGTTCGTGTTCGAGGGTATGCAGGTGCCGAAGGAAAACGTGCTCGGCAAATCGGGTGACGGCTTCCGCATCTGCATGTGGCAGCTCAACCAGACCCGGCTCGGCTGCGCAGCGGGCGCGCTCGGCGTGGCGGGCGGCGCGCTCGATCTCGCGGTCAAATACGCCAACGAGCGAACCCAATTCGGCAAGGCGATTTCGCAGCACCAGATGATCCAGGCGCAGATCGCCGACATGGTGGTCGAGCATCAGGCCGCGCAGATGCTCGTTTATCGCGCCGCCTGGCTGAAGGATCAGGGCAAGCCTAACCAGTACGAAACGTCGGTCGCCAAACTCGCCGCTTCCGAAGCGGCGGTTCATGCGGCCAACGAATGCATGAAGATTTTCGGCAGCTATGGCTTCTCAACCGAATACCCGGCCGAACGCTTCTATCGTGATGCCAAGTCGCTACAGGTGGTCGAGGGCACCTCCAACATCCAGAAGATCATCATCTCGGGCATGGCTTGCGGCCATACGCCGAACCGGGAATAACGCGAGATGGTATAGACCGGCGCGTGCCGGACCGGGAACGTGCGATGTGCGGGAGCCATGAATGAGACCTTATTTCGAGAAAATGCCACGTTTCGGCAAGGAGCTGAGGGAAAACCGCATCGCGCGCACCAAAGAGAGCCGCGCCAAATTGGAGAACGTCGAGGCCGAGATCGCTGCCGCCCGCAACGCGCGTCAAGATGCCGGCATTCCGGCGGCCAAGATCAACGAGCGTGGCATGCTCACGGTCTGGCAACGGCTCGAATATCTGGTCGACGAGGGCACCTGGCACCCGCTGCACAGTCTCTACAATCCGGCCGACAATCCCGAAGGCGCCACCAACGTCGTCGACGGTCTCGGAAAGATCGCCGGCCGCTGGGCCGTGATCATCGGCTTCGACAACAAGGTGCTGGCCGGCGCCTGGGTGCCGGGACAGTCTGAGAACATCCTGCGTGTGACCGATATCGCCAAACGGCTGCACATTCCGCTGGTGTGGCTGGTGAATTGCAGCGGTGCGCAACTGCCTGAGCAGGAGAAGTTCTACGCCAACCGTCGCGGCAGCGGCACCTGCTTCTACCGCCATGCCGAGTTAGAGCAGATGGGGATCCCCATCCTTGCCGGCATCTACGGCACCAATCCGGCCGGCGGCGGTTACCAGAGCATCAGCCCGACCATTCTGCTGGCGCACAAGGACGCCAATATCGCGGTCGGCGGCGTTGGCATCGTTTCGGGCATGGCGCCGAAAGGCGGCTTCGATGCCGAGGGGCTGGAGGAGCTGATCGCCAAGACGCGGGATTTCCGCGCACGGCCGCCGGGCCGGGTCGAAACGCATTACGGCGAGACCGGATTCTTTACGCAGGTTTTCGACGAGGAAAAACAGGTCCTCGACGGTATCAAGCAATATATGCGCGCGATTCCGGCTTATGAGCCGATGTTCTTCCGGGTGGCCGAGCCGGCGGAGCCCGCGTTGCCCGCCAATGACATCTACCACCTGCTGCCGTTCAATCAGAAAGAGGCCTATATTTTCGACGAGATCCTCGCGCGTCTCGTTGACGGCAGCGAGCACATGGAGTTTCGCCCCGATTACGGCCCGGAGATCTATACCGGGTTGGTGAAGATCGACGGCATGTTGATCGGCGCGATCGGCAACCGGCAGGGGCTGCTGCCCAAGGGTTATCCGGAATACGCCGACTACCCCGGCATCGGCGGCAAGCTCTACCGCCAGGGCCTGATCAAGATGAATGAATTCGTCAGCCTGTGCGGCCGCGACCGAGTGCCGATCATCTGGTTTCAGGACACGACCGGCATCGACGTGGGCGATCTCGCCGAGAAGGCGGAACTGCTCGGGCTCGGCCAATCGCTGATCTATTCGATCCAGCAGACCGACGTCCCGATGATGCTGGTGGTCCTGCGCAAGGGCAGCGCGGCGGCCCATTACGTCATGGGCGGCCCGACCGCCAACCGCCATAATGCTTTCACGCTCGGCA
>CAYLMY010000271.1:1243-3217 GCA_964384635.1 uncultured Undibacter sp. | reverse complement strand
GGGTGATTTTGGCGGAGCCTTGCCTTCGACGCGGGCGAGCGCGGCGCGCACGTTGCTCACCCATGGCGCGCCGGCCGGCGCTTCGGCAATGAGATGCCGGAAGATGTCGGCGGCCTTGTCGCGCTGCCCATCCTGCTCGGCGGCAATGCCCAGGTAGTAACGCGCGCTGACCGTGGTGCTATCGAGCGTTAGCGCGCGCACGAACGCGGCCTTGGCGTCGGCAGTCACGATGCCGTTCGCTTCCGCCATCAGCGCTTCGCCGAGATTGGCTTGGCGATCGGCGTTCTCGCCAAGAAGCTGCAACACGTTGCGCCAAGCTTTCACGGAATCGGTGTAACGGCCGAGCTGCAGATAGACCGGCGCCAAAACCTCCCAGCCATGACCGTCTTTAGGATTGCGTTCGAGGTGTGCCTCGACCTTGGTGATCAAGCTACCGACCGATGAATCCACTGCGGACGGCACCTCCTGCTGCGCGGCCAGTGCATGGGAGGCAAGCTCCGGCGAACCGAGGCGAAGATAAAGTCCGCCGGCTCCGACCGGCAGCAAGAGCAGCGAAACAAGGCCAACCGCGCGCCGGCGCCAAACGGCTGCCTTCGGATTCGAATCCGCCGGCATCGTCCGGGCGGCGTCTGCGGCAGCAAGCAGGCGCCTGGAGATTTCCACGCGCGCGGCTTGAGCCTCGGTCTTGCCAATGAGGCCTGCCGCCAGGTCACGTTCGATCTCGTCAAGCTGATCGCGATAGACCACAATATCGCTGCCCGAACGTGCAGCGTTAGCATGGTGGGCAAGCGGCCAGATAACGGCGAAAATCGCTGCCGCTGTCATCAGCCCAAAGATAAGCCACAGGGTCATTTGGATTTACCGGTCGCTCGACACATTACAGCTAGCTCAGCAACCCGATATTCTATGCCGCCTTCGCTGGCAATCGGAGCCACGCGGTAGCACCCTCTCTCGACCAGTCCAAGGGACGCCGCGGAATGAGCAGGCAGGCCTACTTCTTTAACTTGAAGCCATTGGCCTTAAACTTCTGGCCGAAGGCCTTGAGCTTGCCGCCACCCGCCGGGTTCACGTGGCGTTGGCCGCACGGCAGGCCGGTCCGAGCCGCAAATTCCGGCTTCGCAATCGCCGGACTCGGTGTGAGAAAAGCGACGGTAGCGCTCGGGAAAATTGTAGCACCAATGATGACTGCCGTTCGAAGCGTATTGATAGGTATTAATACGTATTGTATTGGGCGCGCCGCGAATTCCTGCGTGAACCATGAAGGCTCCCTCCTTTGCAAACGCGCCTAAATCTCACGCTGCGGTATCTCCGTGCAAGTACAGGCAAGTAAACAAGATTGAAAGTGCCGGACCTGGATCAGCATGGGTTCCGCAGTCAAACATGGCCAATTTACCTCGACAAATAAGAGAGTTAGCCAACAGACGCTAAAAGGCGGCCGACCGGAAATCATCTTCTGATGGGCTTGATCTGCATCAAACGTGACTTTTATCACTCACGCATCGCAAAAATTTCGAAAAACGTATTTTTTTGTCTTGCGCTGCAGGCTAATTCGACGAAAATAGCGTCGGGTGTTTGGGTGTACGGGGCGGGGGTCTGAATGCGTCATTTGGTAGGTGTGGGGCGTGTTCTGTCATATGCGCGTTGGTTGTCGTTCGTAAGCGGACGCAGACGCAGTAGTCGCGATCAACGCCGTCGGCAGCTGACAAAATCGACAGCGGCCGGTGTCGCTTTTTGTTTGGCGGTGGCCTTGTCCGCGATGACGGCGAAAGCCGTTGCAGCGAATAACGACGACGCCTCATTTTCGGCGCTGCGCGACTTCGTTCAATCGGTCGCCACGACGACTGATAGCACCGACACCTCCACCTCGCGCGAATCCGACGACGGCGCCTATGCTGCACTGCGCGACTTCGCGCGCCGGATTGGCGACAAGCAAGCGCCGTCGATCAACGGCGCACAGAAATTAGCCGCAGCCGA
>CAYLMY010000271.1:0-1143 GCA_964384635.1 uncultured Undibacter sp. | reverse complement strand
TTGGCGACAAGCAAGCGCCGTCGATCAACGGCGCACAGAAATTAGCCGCAGCCGATACCCTTCTCGACTTCCTGCGCGGGCTTCAAAACGGCAATCAGCCGAATGCCGCGCCGCCCGCCAGTACGCCGGCGGCGAAGCCTCGTGGACCGGCCGTAGCAGCTACCTATGTCGGCTCCGCGAAGTGCGCGACCTGCCATAGCGCGACGGTCGCAGAGTTCAAAAAGACCCTGATGGGCAAGATCGGCATGACCCAAAAGGGCAAGTTCGAATGCGAGAACTGCCATGGGCCGGGCTCGGAGCACGTGCGGCTCGGCGGCGGGCGCGGCGTCGGCGGCATAATGGGTTTCGGCAAAGACGATCCGCGATCGGTTGACGAAAGAAATGCCCTCTGCCTCAACTGTCACCAGAAGGGTGAGCGCACTTACTGGGCCGGCAGCAATCACCAGACGCGCGGGCTCGCCTGCACCAACTGCCACACGATCATGAAGGCGGTGTCGCGCAAACATCAATTGAAGAAAAAGATCGTGGCCGAGGTTTGTTATCAGTGCCACAAGCTTAAGCGCGCGCAGATGCAGTACTCGTCGCACATGCCAATTCGCGAAAACAAGATCACTTGCACGAACTGCCATAACCCGCACGGCAGCGCGACCGAAAAGCTGCTTCGCCAAGCTTCCGTCAATGAAAATTGCTACACGTGTCATGCCGAGAAGCGCGGCCCGCGGCTGTGGGAACACGCGCCGGTGCGTGAGAACTGCCTGAACTGCCACAGGCCGCATGGCTCGAATTACGCGAACCTGCTGCGGGTGGCGCGGCCGCGGCTGTGTCACGAGTGCCACAGCATGGCGCACAGCCCGAGTCTCACCGGTGGGTTCGGCAGCCCGAACCAGGCCTATGTGCTGGGTCGCGCGTGCGGCAACTGTCACAGCAACATCCACGGCTCGAATCATCCGAACGGAATGTTCTTCCTGCGCTAAGCGGCGGGTGTTGGAGAGTTGATGATCGTACTGAAAGAATAAAAGGGTAGGGGCAGACAATGAACGGGCGGGCTGGATTATTCGCAACGTGCGCGGCCCTGGTTATCGGCGTCGGACTTGCGTCACCGGCGTTCGCTGGCGAAAAGGCGTCGCCGATGGCGGCAGCCGA
>CAYLMY010000270.1:0-3390 GCA_964384635.1 uncultured Undibacter sp. | reverse complement strand
ATGCGCCTGTCCCGCTACTTCCTGCCGACCTTACGCGATACCCCGAAAGAGGCGGAGATCGTCTCGCACCGGCTGATGCTGCGCGCCGGCATGATGCGCCAGGAGGCCGCCGGCATCTATGCCTTCCTGCCGCTCGGCTTGCGGGTGCTGCAGAAGATCAGCCAGATCGTGCGCGAGGAGCAGGACCGCTCCGGCGCCATCGAACTGTTGATGCCGACCATCCAGTCGGCCGACCTGTGGCGCGAGAGCAACCGCTACGAGGCCTATGGCAAGGAGATGCTGCGTATCCAGGATCGCCACGAGCGCGAGATGCTGTACGGGCCGACCAATGAGGAAATGATCACCGAGATCTTCCGCGCCTACGTCAAATCGTACAAGGACCTGCCGCTCAATCTCTATCACATCCAGTGGAAATTCCGCGACGAGGTGCGCCCGCGCTTTGGCCTGATGCGCGGACGCGAATTCCTGATGAAGGACGCCTATTCCTTCGATCTCGATCAGGCCGGCGCTACGCATTCCTACAACAAAATGTTCGTGGCCTATCTGCGCACCTTCATGCGGCTGGGGCTGAAGTCGATTCCGATGCGCGCGGAGTCGGGGCCGATCGGCGGCAATCTTTCGCACGAATTCATCATCCTCGCGCACACCGGTGAGTCGGAAGTGTTTTGCCACAAGGACTATCTCGACTTCGCCGTGCCCGGCGAGGACGTCGATTTCGATAACGTGGCGGGTCTGCAGGCCATCGTCGACAAATGGACCTCGCGCTATGCCGCCACATCCGACATGCACGACGCCGAAGCCTTCGCGCGGATCACGCCCGACAATCAAGTCTCCGCGCGCGGCATCGAGGTTGGCCATATCTTCTATTTCGGCACCAAATATTCCGAGCCGATGAAGGCGCTGGTCGCCACCGGCGAAGGCGCTGAGGTTCCGGTGCACATGGGCTCTTACGGCATCGGGCCGAGCCGGCTGGTGGCTGCCATCATCGAGGCCTCGCATGACGACGCCGGTATCATCTGGCCGGAGCCGGTAGCGCCGTTCAAGGTGGCGATCCTCAATCTCAAGCAGGGCGCGGCCGAGACCGACGCGGCCTGCGAGCAGCTTTATCGCGACCTCACCGGCAAGGGCGTCGAGGTGCTTTATCACGATCTCGACGAGCGCCCGGGCGCCAAATTTGCCACCGCCGACCTGATCGGCATCCCCTGGCAGGTGCTGATCGGCCCGCGCGGGCTGGCCGAGGGCAAGGTGGAGGTCAAGAAACGCGCCGATGGTTCGCGCGAGATGATGAGCCCGGCGGCCGCGCTCGATCGGCTGTCACGGTGACGCCCGCCCGCTGCGCACCGTTGACGAGGGGAGATCAAACGCCGAGCCCAAGAATCCTGTGCGCGGTCAAGCACTTTGCCTGGGATCGCGGGCTTGAATCCGCCAGAATCGTGTGAAAATCCGAACCGTGGGGACATTCCATCAATGACCGAGGCCAACGGCACGCGGCCCTTTTCCCCGTTCGAATGGATGCTGTCGCTGCGCTACCTGCGGGCGCGGCGCAAGGAAGGATTCATCTCGGTCATCGCCGGCTTCTCCTTCCTCGGCATCGTGCTGGGCGTCGCCACCCTGATCATCGTGATGGCGGTGATGAACGGCTTCCGCCACGAGCTCCTGGAGAAGATTCTCGGCCTCAACGGCCACCTGCTGATCCAGCCGCTGGAAAAGCCGCTGACCGACTGGCAGGAGGTCTCCGCCCGCATCGCCAAGGCGCCGGGCATTAAGCTGGCCGCGCCCATCGTCGAGGGCCAGGCGCTGGCGTCCTCGCCGTTCAACTCGGGCGGCGTGCTGGTGCGCGGGATCAGGCTCGAAGATTTGGAGAAGCTTCCCTCCATCGCCAAGAACATCAAGCAGGGCACACTCAAGGGCTTCGACGAGGGCAAAGGCCTGGCGATCGGGCGCCGGCTCGCCGATGAATTGTCGCTGCGCGCCGGCGACAACATCACGCTGGTCGCCCCGCGCGGGGCGGTGACGCCGATGGGCACCATGCCGCGCATCAAGATCTACAAGATCGCGGCGGTGTTCGAGATCGGCATGTCGGAATACGATTCCGCTTTCGTGTTCATGCCGCTGAAGGAGGCGCAGGCCTATTTCAACCGCGCCGGCGACGTCACCGCCATCGAGGTCTACACGCAAGATCCCGATCACGTCGATCAATACCGCAAGGCGGTGCAGGACGCAGCAGCTCGGCCGATCTTCATGATCGACTGGCGCCAGCGCAATGCCACCTTCTTTACCGCGCTGCAGGTCGAGCGCAACGTCATGTTCCTGATCTTGACGCTGATCGTGCTGGTGGCGGCGCTCAACATCGTCTCCGGCCTGATCATGCTGGTGAAGGACAAGGGCCAGGACATCGCCATCCTGCGCACCATGGGGGCGACGCAAGGCGCCATCATGCGCGTGTTCCTGATCACCGGCGCGGCCATCGGCGTGGTCGGCACGCTGGTCGGCTTCCTGCTCGGCGTGGTGGTCTCGCTCAACATCGAAAGCCTGCGCCAGTTCATGTCCTGGCTCACCAGCACCGATTTATTCTCGCCCGAGCTGTATTTCCTCTCACACCTGCCGGCCGACATGGACACCAGCGAAACCGTGGCCGTGGTGGTGATGGCGCTGACGCTGTCGCTGCTCGCCACGCTCTATCCGTCCTGGCGGGCGGCGCGCCTCGATCCGGTGGAGGCGCTGCGTTATGAATGAAACCGTCGTCGAGATGGGCGCGGCAGTGGCGCAGCAGCAAGAGGAAATCCCGATTCTGTTCCTGCACGAGGTAGAGCGCCAATACCGGCAGGGCGACGAGACGCTGCATGTACTCAACGGCATCGAGCTGGCGGTGTGGGCCGGGCAATCGGTGGCGCTGGTGGCGCCCTCCGGCGCCGGCAAATCGACGCTGCTGCACATCGCCGGCCTCTTGGAGCATCCCGATCACGGCGACGTCTATATCGACGGCCGCTCGACCGCCATCCTGGCCGACGCCGAGCGCACCCGCATCCGCCGCAACGAAGTCGGCTTCGTCTACCAGTCGCATCATCTGCTGCCCGAATTCTCCGCGCTGGAGAACGTGATGCTGCCGCAGATGATCTGCGGCTTGTCAAAGCGCGAGGCGCGCAAGCGGGCGAGCGAACTGCTGGACTACCTCGGCCTTGCCGAGCGGCTCACCCATCGGCCGGCGGAACTGTCCGGCGGCGAGCAGCAGCGCGTCGCCATTGGCCGCGCGGTCGCCAATGCGCCGAGGATTTTGCTGGCCGATGAGCCGACCGGCAATCTCGACGTGCACACCGCCGACCACGTGTTCGCGGCCTTCAACCAGCTGATCCGCGTCACCGGGCTCGCCACCATCATCGCCACCCACAA
>CAYLMY010000269.1:0-3391 GCA_964384635.1 uncultured Undibacter sp. | reverse complement strand
GGCTCGCTGCTGGCCAAGGTGATGTATTTCGGCCGCGACGTCGCGCCGGCGATGTGATCACCCCGCCCGCCGCGTCGGCGCGTGGGCGGAGCCGCGCGCCGGCACGTCGAGGTCGGAGACCAGCTCCGGCATCTCGCGCATCAGCGCCACCAGCCGGTTGTGGCGGCCGCCGAGGGCGTGCGCCTCGCGCTGATCCTCGATCGGGCGGCGCACCTCGTCGCAGCGCGCCAGCGCGTCGATGTCGCCGCCGTGCTCGGCCAGGCGCGCCAGCCAGGGCGTGAGATCCTCGAGCGCCTCGGCGATCACGTGGATGACGCCGGATTCCTCCTGCACGCGGCCGGTGACCAGGACATAGCGCGCGCTCAAGACCACCGGCCGCACGCGCTCGAATACTTTCGGCCACACGATCACATTGGCGACCGCGCTTTCGTCCTCGATGGTCATAAACACCACGCCTTTGGCCGAACCGGGGCGCTGCCGGCAGGTGACCAGCCCGGAAATGCGCACGCGCGTGTCGTTGGCGATGCCGCGCAGCGCTTCGTTGCGCAGGGCGCCGCGTGCCTCGAGATCGGCGCGCAGGAATTGCGCCGGATGCGCGCGCAGCGACAATCTGAGGAAGCGATAATCGTTGATGACCTCCTCGCCCAGCGGCATGGGGGGTAGCCGGACTTCTGCTTCTCTCTCCACGTGCACTGCCTGCTCCCTCCCCCTTTCAGGGGGAGGTAAAGAAGCAGAGGCACGCGGAGAAGTAACCGCAAACAACGGCAGATCGTCGTCGCGGTCGCCGACGCGGCCGAGCGCCTTGGCCGCCCACAGCGCCTCGCGCCGCGTCAAGCCGAGCGAGCCGAAGGCGTCGGCATCGGCCAGCCGCTCCAGCACGCGCGGGGAAAGCCCGGTGCGCAGCCAGACATCGCGCACGGAATCATAAGGGACGCCGCGCCGCTCTACGAGCAGCCCGGCGTCCTCCTCGCTCAGCCCCTTGATCTCGCGCAGGCCGAGGCGGATGGCGTGGGTTGCGCGCACATCGCCACGCATTTCGCGATGCAGGTCGTGCATCCGTTCCGCCGCGCGCGGGCCAGGCTCCAAAGTCGAATCCCACTGCGAATGATTGACGTCGGGCGCATGCACCGCGACGCCATGCTCGCGCGCGTCGCGCACGATCTGCGCCGGCGCGTAAAAGCCCATGGGCTGTGCGTTGAGCAGCGCCGCCGCGAAGACGTCCGGATAGCGGCACTTCAGCCAGGCCGAGGCATAAACCAGCAGCGCGAAGCTGGCGGCGTGGCTTTCCGGGAAACCGTATTCACCGAAGCCCTCGATCTGCTGGAAGCAGCGCTCGGCGAAGCTGCGTTCGTAGCCGTTGGCCAGCATGCCGTCGATCATCTTGCGCTGGAAGGTGCCGATGGTGCCGACGCGCTTGAAGGTGGCCATGGCGCGGCGCAGCCGGTCGGCCTCCGCCGGCGTGAAGCCGGCGGCGACGATGGCGATCTTCATGGCCTGCTCCTGGAACAACGGTACGCCCAGGGTTTTCGACAGCACCGCTTCCAGTTCCTTCGACGGATAGCTGACCGGCTCCTGCCCGCGCCGCCGCCGCAAATAGGGATGCACCATGTCGCCCTGGATCGGGCCGGGGCGCACGATCGCCACCTCAATCACTAGGTCGTAGAAATTCTTAGGCCGCAGCCGTGGCAGCATGGTCATCTGCGCGCGGCTTTCCACCTGGAACACGCCGAGTGAATCCGCGCGGCCGAGCATGCGGTAGACGGCGGGGTCCTCGGCGGGGATAGCAGAGAGGTCGGCGGCTGTTGTTGCGCCCTCTCCCCTTGTGGGAGAGGGCAACGCCGGGCGTTCAACAGGCACGGCTGGGTGAGGGGGAGGGGCCGCCCCCTCACCCTGTCTTTTTCTTTGAACCTCCGAGCAGCCCTCTCCCACAAGGGGAGAGGGCGCGAGAGGCAGGCTTCGCGTTTGCGGCCAAGCAGAAGGATAATGCCGCTCCACCAGATCGAGCGCCTTGCGCAGGCAGGACAACATGCCGAGGCCGAGCACGTCGATCTTGAGAATCCCGAGCGCGTCGAGATCGTCCTTGTCCCATTCGACGAAGGTGCGTTCCTCCATGGCGGCGTTGCCGATCGGCATGACCTCGTCGAGCCGGCTGCGGGTGATGACGAAGCCGCCGACGTGCTGCGAGAGATGGCGCGGGAAGCCGACGATTTCGCGCGCCAAGGCTGCGATCTGCTTAACGCGGCGGCTGTCGGCGGCAAGTCCGGCGCGGGTGAGATCGGCCGTGCCGCCGCCACCGCCCCAGATCGAGGATGACAGCGCGCCGATGGTGTCTTCGCTCAAGCCGAAGGCCTTGCCGACCTCGCGGATGGCCGAGCGTCCGCGATAGGAGATCACGGTGGCGGCGATGCCGGCGCGGGTGCGCCCGTATTTCTTGTAGATATATTGAATGACTTCCTCGCGCCGCTCGTGCTCGAAATCGACGTCGATATCGGGCGGCTCGCGCCGTTCCGGCGAGATGAAGCGCTCGAACAAGAGATCGGCGCGCTCGGGATCGACTTCGGTCACGCCGAGACAGAAGCACACGGCGGAATTGGCGGCCGAGCCGCGGCCCTGGCACAGGATGCCTTGGCTGCGCGCGAAGCGCACGATGTCGTGCACGGTGAGGAAATAGGGCGCGTATTGCAGCTGCGCGATCAGCGCCAGTTCGTGGTCGATGCCGGCGCGCACCTTGGCGGGGATGCCGTCCGGATAGCGCCGCGCCGCGCCCTCGTAAGCCAGATGGGCGAGCGCTTCTTGCGGATTGTCAAAGCCTTCAATGGATTCGTCGGGATATTCGTAGCGCAACTCGTCGAGCGAGAAACTGAGCGCCTCGCTCAAGCGCAGGGTTTCTTCGATCGCCTCCGGCATGTCGCGGAACAGCCGCGCCATTTCCTGCGGGGTTTTCAGATGGCGCTCGGCATTGGCGGCAAGCCTGCGGCCGGCGCGGTCGATGGTGACCTTCTCGCGGATGCAAGTGAGCACGTCGGCCAGCGGGCGCCGGTCGGGATGATGCATGTGCACGTCGTTGACCGCGATCAGCGGCACGTTCGCCGCGCGCGCGAGCTCCGCCAGCCGCTTAAGCCTTGCCCGGTCGCGTCCGCGATAGAGCATCGAGGCCGCCAGCCGCACGCGGCTTGGCGCGGCGTCGCGTAGTTTGCGTAGAAGCGCTACGCTCTCCCCATGCACAGCGCGCTCCCTCCCCCTGAAAGGGGGAGGTAAAAAAGGAGAGGCGGTGCACGCATCCATCACCACCAGTTCCAGCCCCTCCGCATGCGCCAGCAGATCGTCGAGGCGCAGAATGCAGTCGCCCTTCTCGGCGCGCAGGTTGCCAAGCGTGAGCAGGCGGCAGAGC
>CAYLMY010000268.1:0-3396 GCA_964384635.1 uncultured Undibacter sp. | reverse complement strand
GGTGTAAATACCTCCAATCCTGAGGACAACGCATCATGCGTCACATTCTTATTGCCGCTGCCGCGATCGCGGTCAGCGGACTCCTGGCTTCGAGTGGGGTACGCGCCGAGACTCCCTTCAACCCTGGCGGCCCGGAGAAAGCCGGCACCCAGTGCAAAGTCATCACCGATGATGGCGCCGAAATGTACGGCTACTACGCGGCCTGTCCCCCGGGTTCGCAGCCCGTCGCCCGGCAAGTCAAGAAGAAGCTGAAGAAGTCCTAAGGCAAACAAGCCCGCATTTACCCCCACGGGTGCGGGAAATTGCCGGCCGCGATCGGTGCGATTGAATCTCGCGCCGGCGCGGCCGGTTTTGTTTTTGCCGGGCGATTGCGTCATCATGCGCCGCCGGCGCCTGAGCCGGCGCCGGAGTAAGGCGGTCATGGCGCGCGGTCTCGACCATATCGTTCACGCGGTGCGCGATCTCGACGCGGCGGCCGCGCTCTATCGCAGCCTCGGCTTCACCGTCGGCGCGCGCAACCGCCACCCTTGGGGCACGCATAACTACATTATCCAGTTTCCCGGCTGCTTCATCGAGCTGCTGACGCTGGCCGAACCGAAGAAACTCGGCGACGACGGCTTCTCGAAATTGTTCGGCACCTATACCGGCGATTTCCTCAAGCGCCACGAGGGGCTGTCGCTGCTGATCCTGCAATCGCAAGAAGCTGCCGCCGACGAAGCCGCATTCCGCGCCGCCGGCATTTCCGCCGCCGATGTGATGCGCTTCGAGCGCGAGGGCAAGCGCCCGGACGGGGCGGCGGTGAAAGTCGCGTTCTCGCTCGCCTTTGCCAAGGACAGACTCGCGCCCGATATCCATTTCGCCACGTGTCAGCAGCACTATCCGGAAAATTTCTGGAACCCGGCTTTCCAAACACACGCCAATAGTGTTTCGGGTATCGCTGGCGTCGTCATCGCCGCCGAAGCGCCGGCGCATCACCTCGCATTCATGCAGGCCTTTGCCGGCGCGCAGGCCGCGCGCACCGACGCCGAAGGCTTTGCCATTGCCACCCCGCGTGGGGCGATCGAGGTGGTAACGCCGGCCGCTTTCGTTGCCCGCTTCGGCGTCAAGGCGCCGGACGTTGCGCGCGGGGCGCGGCTTGCTGCGATTCGATTTGCCGTCGTCGACGCCAGCCTCCTGCAAGCCGCGCCCGAGCAGGCCGGTATGGCCGGCCTTTATGTGGGAAACGCAACGGTGATCGGCGCGGAGGACGCCATGGGTGCGGTTCTGGTGTTTGAACCCGCTCCAAAATAACGGCCGTTGACCGGGGGCTTTCCCCGTTTCATGGTCCGCCCCGCGAGGACCAAACCTTGGACCAAAGCCTGCTGCCCAATGCCGCTGTCGGGGTCGGCGCCGTCCGCTTCGGCAACGAATTGCCGCTGGCGCTGATTGCCGGACCTTGCGCGCTCGAAAGCCGCGCGCACGCATTGGAGATGGCCAGCGCGCTCAAGGAAATCGCGGCCCGCGTCGGCGTCGGCCTGGTCTACAAGACGTCCTTCGACAAGGCCAATCGCACCTCAGGCAGCAGCGCGCGTGGGCTCGGGCTTGATGCCGCGCTGCCGATCTTCGCGGAGGTTCGCGACACGCTGCAAGTGCCGGTGCTCACCGACGTGCACGAAGCCGGCCAATGCGCGCGCGTGGCTGAAAGCGTCGATGTCTTGCAAATTCCCGCGTTTCTGTGCCGGCAGACCGATCTGCTTGTCGCCGCCGCCAAGACGGGGCGCGCGGTCAACGTCAAGAAGGGCCAGTTCCTCGCGCCTTGGGACATGAAGAACGTGGTGGAGAAAATTACCGGCGCGGGCAACCGCAACGTGCTGGTGACAGAGCGCGGCGTCAGCTTCGGCTACAACACGCTGGTGTCCGACATGCGCGCGCTGCCGATCCTTAAGCGCGCGACCGGCGCCCCGGTCATCTTCGACGCCACCCATTCGGTGCAGCAGCCCGGCGGGCAGGGCGACAAGTCAGGCGGCGAGCGCGAATTCGTCTCCGTGCTGGCGCGCGCGGCGGTCGCGGTCGGCGTCGCCGGCGTGTTCATCGAGACCCATCAGCATCCCGACCAGGCGCCGTCCGACGGGCCCAACATGCTGCCGCTCAAGGACATGGAGCCGCTGTTGCGCGAGCTGGTCGAGTTCGACCGGCTGGCCAAGCGCTGATCCCAGGAAGAAGCCGTCGCCTGCGATGACTCGCACGCTCAATCTCATCGCGTTCGTGGTGTTTGCGAGCGCGTTGTTCATGCGCTCGACCGACCCGGTGATTCCGCAGATCGCAGTCGGGCTCAATGTCGAGCAGACGACCGCGGCTTTGCTGACGACCGCTTTCGCCTTGCCCTATGCGCTGGTGCAACCGCTGCTCGGCGGACTGGCGGACATGTTCAGCAAGGCTCGGCTGATGTTGCTCTGCCTCTTCGTCGTCGCCAGCGCTTCGCTGCTGTGCGGTTTCGCGCCGAACATCGAAACCCTATTTGCCGCGCGCGTCATTGCCGGGCTCGCCGCCGGCGGCGTGATCCCGATTTCGTTTGCGCTGGTCGGCGACAAGATCCCGGTGGCGGAGCGCCAGGTGGCCATGGGGCGGCTCTTGTTCGCCATCATGACCGGAAACCTGCTGGGCGCGACCTTTGCCGGAGTCATCACCGACCTGGCGAGCTGGCGCGGCGTATTCTTTGCCACCGGCGGTTTCGGCTTGCTGGTGCTGGCGGCCGCCATTCCGGGCTTCCTCGGTATGTCCGAAGTGACCCGCCGCTTCGACCTGTCGACGCTGGTGCCGAACTACGTCTCGATCTTCCGCAATCCGCTGGCGAAGATTTGCTTCGGCGCGGTGTTTCTCGAAGCGGTGTTCATGTACGGATGCTTTCCCTACATAGCGACGATGTTGCAACAGGCCGGCGAGACCCGCGCCTCGATCGCCGGCGTTGTCATCGCCGGCTTCGGCATCGGCGGCGCGGTTTATGGCGTGTCAGTTTCGCGCGTGCTGCCTTGGCTCGGCGAGCAGCGCATGATGCGTTTGGGCGGCGTCGCCTTGGGTTTCTGCCTGCTGGTGATCGCGGCGCGCGCGCCGTGGCCGGTCGAGTTCGCCAATTTCGCGCTGCTCGGCTTTGGCTTCTACATGCTGCATGCCGTCATTCAGATCTATGCCAGCGAGTTGGCGCCGGCCGCGCGCGGCTCGGCCATGGCGCTGCATTCGTGCTTTTTCTTTATCGGTCAGGCGGTGGGGCCGGTGGTCTATGGCGCCGGCCTCTCGACCATCGGTCTCAACCCGGTGCTGTGGTTCGGCGCGGCCGTGCTCCTTGCCACCGGCCTTGTCTGCGCGCAGTGGCTGCGGCGGCCACAAGAGTCGCCGGTTTAACCTCTACCGCGATAGGGC
>CAYLMY010000267.1:0-3403 GCA_964384635.1 uncultured Undibacter sp. | reverse complement strand
TTATGCAGAACGCGATTCGCGCGACCAAGCCACCTAAAACCATAGGCGGCCCCGCGCGGACTTGGAAGGCCCCGGCCGCCTTCAACCCACAGAATGCCGGTCAACTGGGGCTTTCACGTGACGCTCCCAAACCAAAACTGCCCTCAAAATGCGAATTCAGGGGGCTTTACGAAGCCGGGCAGGACCGGCGCCGCGGCGTCGAACAGCGTCCGGGCACCGAACTCCTCGCCGCTGCGGCGGTAGAGCGTGGCCTTGGCGCCGGGCCCCGCGCCCAGCACGCAGACCAGCCGGCCGCCATCTTTGAGTTGCCGCAACAGCGTATCCGGCGCCAGCTCGGTCGCTCCTTCCAGCAGGATCGCGTCGTAGGGGGCGCCCTGCGCCCAACCTTCGATGAGCGGGCCGCTCACCACGCCGACATTCGGCAGCGGCGACAGCGTAGCGCGGGCGGCTTCGGCGAGCGCGGCATCCTGTTCGAGCGCAACGACCTCGCCGGCGATGCGCGCGAGCAACGCGGCGGCATAGCCGGTGACGCAGCCGACATCGAGCACCCGGTCGGTGGCCTTGAGATCGGCGGCCTGGATCAGCTTGGCCAGCACCATCGGCTTGATCAGCCGGCGCGCAGGTTTATCGCCCCCGCCGACCGGCACGTCGAAGTCGAGATAGGCAAGGCCGGCCAGGGCGGGTGCCACGAATTGCTCGCGCGGAACCTCGAGCATGGCAGCAATGACCCGGAGATCGCTGACATCGGCGGGGCGTACCTGCCCGTCCACCATATTGCGGCGCGCGGCGGCAAAGTCGGTCATCGCGATCCTCGGGCAGGCTGAGGGAATGCGCGGGTTTTGTGCGGCAATGGCGGGCAAAAGGCAAGTGAGCGGTGCGGCGTTGTCGAGCCGTCTTGGCTCCTATATAGGGCTTGGACGCCGGGGCGGCCCGCTAACCGCGGCTTCCGCCCCTGCCGATGGCCACGTGGCGGAGTGGTTACGCAGCGGACTGCAAATCCGTGCACGCCGGTTCGATTCCGGCCGTGGCCTCCAGCCTTCGCACCTGCGGCGCTTCGGTTGGCAAGCCAGCCAGAGTTCGCGAAGGTTGCCCGCCGGAGCTGCGCAGCAGCGAAGGCGGGCGTTCTTCTACGCGCTATGCAAAGCAAAGGAGCTTTGTTATAGGCCCGATTGCCGTAGCGCCGGCTTGTTCCCCGGTAGCTCAGTGGTAGAGCAACCGGCTGTTAACCGGTTGGTCGCTGGTTCGAATCCGGCCCGGGGAGCCAATCACTTCAAAACTTTAGCACTTGCAGACCACCGACGAAATCGCACCCGGGTACGGCCGGGGTACGTCCGACCAAAACCATGGTTTTTAGCTCGATCGCGCGGGCCTCGGACGAATGATTTATTTCAATCGGGTAACAGCCGCGCGGTTTGAAAACCGTAGTCAGGCGAATCCCACCCCTTCCGCCATTTCACCGTATAAGGCATGCAACAGGCTTGTTGTTTTTTGGCCGCCATAAAGTCACCCCACAAGTGAGCCCTCATTTTTCCAGAGGCGAAAGGGGCCCCTTATCACTCGCAGATCATCGGCGCCTCGATCTTCTCGCAGTACTTTCATTTTCAGCAAATTTTTGATCACCTCCTCGTCGGGCCCAGAAGCCATCAATAACCATCTCTGGCACCATCACGGAGAACCCCGATGGGCGAAAGGAAGCGCAGCTTCTACGGCTGGGGATTTGAGGGCGACGCCGTTTCGGCGGAGGAACTTGCCTGGTTCGAACGCTCCTGGTCCGAACTGTTCCAGGTTGACGGCTTTGATCCCGCATCTATGCCGCGTGAGCCAGACATCACACTACGGGCGCCGCGGCTATCGTTACCGGCCGCTCTGAGATCGTTCTGCACCTCTGACAAATACGACCGCTTGGTTCATTCCTACGGCCGCTCAGTCCACGACCTCGCCCGTATGATCCTGCGGCGGGATTTTTCTAATCCGCCCGACGCGATTGCCTACCCACGCGACGAGGGCGAAATCCGCGCCGTGCTTGACTGGTGCGGTGCCAATGACCTCGCCGCTATCCCCTACGGCGGTGGCTCCAGCGTCGTTGGTGGAGTGAACCCACCCATCGACGAGCGCTACCGCGGCGCGGTGACGATCGATTTAAAGCACCTCAACAGGGTGATCCAGATCGATAAGACATCTCAGTCAGCGCGCATTCAAACCGGCGTTCTTGGCCCCGATCTGGAGCGCCAGCTTAAGCCCTCCGGCCTGACGATGCGTTTCTTCCTGCAGGCCTGGGAGTTCTCCTCGCTAGGCGGATGGATCGCCACTCGCGCCGCTGGCCACTACGCGACCGTCTACAGTCAGATCGATGACCACATTGAAAGCCTGCGCGTCATTACGCCGGCCGGCTTGATTGCAACTCGCCGACTGCCAACCTCGGGGGCCGGACCGAATCCCGATCGGTTGTTTCTGGGTTCTGAGGGCGCACTGGGCATCATCACTGAGGCGTGGGTGCGACTGCATCGCCGGCCGACCTTTCGACGCTCCACGACTGTCCGCTTCCACGACTACGAGAAGGCGGTCGATGCTGTTCGGACCATCAGCCAAGCCGGACTTTACCCGGCAAACGCTCGGCTGATAGACCGCGACGAGGCCAAATTTACCGAGGCCGGAGATGGCACCTATGATCTGCTGGTGCTTTCCTTTGAGTCGGCCGATCACCCCCTCGAGCCGTGGATGGATCGGGCCCTACAAATCTGCGGCGACTATGGCGGCGATTGGGATCGTGATGCATTGGCCAAGGAAGATTCGCAGCGCAGCGGCGCCGCCGGAAACTGGCGCGACAAGTTCCTGCGTGGCCCGTATCTGCGCGAACATGCGATTGCGCGCGGCGTGATGCGCGATACTACGGAAAGCTGCATCACGTGGGAGCGCTACATGGAGTTCCAGACGCAGGTCAAGGATGCGACGCTACGCGCCATCCGCGAGGTCACCGGCCGTCCTGGCACCTGCACTGTACGCTTCACCCATCTTTATCCTGATGGACCAGCGCCCTACTTCACGTGGAACGCGCTTGGCGATAAGGCAAAGTTGGTCGAGCAGTTCTGGGCGATCAAAGCCGCTGCCTCGGAAGCAATGCTTAACGCGGGCGGAACGATCACGCACCATCACGCGCTCGGCCGCGACCACCGGATTTGGTACGACTGCGAGCGGCCCGAACTGTTTGCCGACGCCTTAAGGGCCATCAAGCAGCGGCTGGATCCACATCATGTCTTGAACCCAGGCGTCCTAATTGATTCATAAATCTGCCGCCATGAGGTCTCAAACTATGGCCGCAAAGGCTGAGTGGGCGGTGTCGCCGTGGATCGAAATGCTTCCGATAAACGTCGTTCTCGGATCCAACCAATGTCTGCTTTACCCC
>CAYLMY010000266.1:0-3428 GCA_964384635.1 uncultured Undibacter sp. | reverse complement strand
TTGCAACGAGCAAATCTGTAGATGTTCGCTCAGCCCGCTTGTTAAAGCCAATTAGCGATTTATGGATAGATGTTAGAATTTCTGCTTCGGACAACATTGAGAATTCCTTGCAGCTAGTGAATGCGCTCTGCGGCTCATCGTATAGCTTCCTCACTGTACAACTATACAGCGAAAGCAATTTATTGACTCGGAATAAATACCTTGCATCCCCCGCCTAGCTCGGTAAGGGCGGCTTCGCGAGCCGCTGCATCGGAAGGCGATGCCTCTATCAAAAGCAAGCATAGCCCGGATGCAGCGCAGCGAAATCCGGGATTCCTGACGCATCCCGCATTTCGCTTCGCTCATGCGAGCTACAATCCCGCTCACCCCACCACCTCCATCTCCCCCACGGCCTTCCTTGTCGGCTTCTACCCGCGATCTTCACGTCCTGCCCACGCGCGGTCAGGAATCCCATCAACCGCCCGACTTCAGAATTGCCGGCGCGGCCCGCGCAGCAGCGCACACGCGACCAAAGTAAACGCTTAATTGCCCTTAAAGCTAAGGGTTCTCCCGAACCCACCAATAATTCTTAACAGACCGAAAATAGGTTGGCTCCGGTCATTCGCCTCATCACGGACAAAGTGGTGACAAGTCGATGTTGGGACTGCATTTCGCGGACGGCGGACGGACTGCGGCGCTCATTGCCCTTGGCCTGTCTATTGTCGTACTGTTTGTCGTCGTTAGCGCAAGCGGAAGCCTGCGGTCACCGCGGCGGCGTCGCTTTCGGACCGCCTACCCGCTAGCGAGACCTAGTTGGAATCAGGGCTTCGACCTTACTGACCCGGCACAACAGCTCAATGCGGTGATGGCCGCTTCATTTCAGAAGCAGCGGGTGCTTAATCGTTATGAATATCGCGTCTTTAGAATTATTGAGGACGAGGCGGCGACGCTGGGCAAGGGTTACCGTGTCTTTGCGCAAACATGTCTTGGCGAAATTCTCAAGTCATCCGATCAAAACGCATTTCATTCGATAAACAGCAAGCGAGCCGACATTCTTGTTATCGATGCTGGCGGCTGGCCGGTTCTGGCCGTTGAATATCAGGGCGACGGTCACTACCAAAGCACCGCGGCGGCGCGGGATGCTGTCAAAAAAGAGGCCCTGCGCAAAGCCGGGGTGCGGCATCTTGAATTTCATCCAGCCGACAGCGACGACGAAATTCGATCTCGTGTCCGCGGACAACTTGGCTGGATAGCGACCGCGCCGACGGATCGAAGTTTCACCCCACGACCATCGCCATCTCCCCCACCCGCTTCCTTGTCGGCTTCACCGTAATCCGCACGTCCTGCCCGAGCGCGGTCAAAAATTCCATCAGCCGCCCGACCGAGAAATTGCCCGCGCGATTGCGCAGCAGCGCCGAGACGTGCGGCTGCTTGATGCCGAGCACGGCGGCCGCCTGCGCCTGCGTCAGCCCGCGCTGCTTGACGATCCGGTAGATTTGCAGCGAGAGCTGCGCCTTGAGCAGTTCCTGCTCCGGGTTGGGCAGGCCAAGATCGGCAAACACATTGCCGCTGCCTCGCGTGATCCTTGCTTTCTTCGCCATCTCAATTCCGCCTTTCCCTGTAATGCCGCTCGGCTTCCGCCAGTCGTCGGCGGATCAGCGCGATGTCCTGTATCGGCGTGGCAATGCCGCGCTTCGATTTCTTCTGGAACACGTGCAGCACGTAGATCATGTCTCCGAATTGCGCGGTGTAGACGGCGCGGTAGGCGCCGCTGCGGTCCCGCTCGACGATTTCCATGACGCGCGTCCCGCCGAAACCCTTCAGCGGCTTCGCCTTCGGATCGGTGAAACCCCTTTGCGCGGTATAAAGCGCCTTGCCGATGTCGCGCCGGACCTCATCCGGCATCGCCCGCAAATCGCCGCGGCTGGAGCCGACCCAGAAGACAGGCTTGAGCGTCGCTTCCATATAAATATACGACTATTAGTATAACCGTCAATAGTTCCACTAACATCCTGGGGTTGCAATCTTGGCGAGTTGGATTGCCGGGTCAAGCCCGGCAATGACGGCGAAGCTAATCCGGCACCCTCCATTTCCCCCACCGCCTTCCGCGTCTGCTTCCACCCGCGATCCGCACGTCCTGCCCGAAGCGGTTGCGAAATTCCGTCAGCCGCCCCACGGGCCGTGCAACCCTGCCACAAGGACGATAGATAGAGTCGTCGAAGAGAGCTTCGATATTCAACGGAGAACGAATGATGCCGGACAAGGAAAAACCCGTCTCGGTCGCCGAGATGCGCGCCGCGGTCGAGCCGGCGCTTGCCCTGCTGGCCGGGATGCAGCTCGGCGTGTTCACGGCGCTCGGCGCGGGCGAGCGCTCGGCGCAAGAGCTGGCCGCGCAGATCGGCTGCGACGCCGGGCGGCTGTCGCGGCTGCTCTATGCGCTGGCCCATGTCGGCCTGCTGGCGGTGAGCGACGGGCGCTTTCGCAACGGGCCCGAGGCGGCCGCGGTGCTGGTGGCCGGCAAGCCCGGCTATGTCGGCGGCGCGCACGAGGTGATCGCCAAGGTCTGGAGCGCCAATCTCAACACCGCGGAGTCGATCCGCACCGGCAAGCCGATTGCGGAGCACGATTTTTCGACGGCGAAACCGGAAGACACGGCGGCCTTCCTGCGCGGGCTTGGCCCCGGCGGGCTTGCCTTCGGGCGCACGCTGGCCGGCATGCTCGAGCTGTCGCAGGCCGCCTCCGTGATCGACATCGGCGGCGGCGCCGGCACGGTGCTGGCGGGGCTCAAGGAGCGTTGGCCGCATCTCAAGGCGACGCTCTTGGAACTGCCCGAGGTGATCGTGCATGCCGGCCCGATCCTGGCCGAGCATGGCGCCGGCGAGGTGGCGCTGGAAGAGGGCGATATCCTGCGCGGGCCGGCGCGGACCAAGCACGACCTCGCCATCCTGCGCGCGGTGATCCAGGTGCTGTCGCCGACGGACGCGGAACGGGCGATCCGCCATACCGCGCAAAGCCTTAACCCCGGCGGCGAGGCGATCATCGGCGGCTGGGGCATCCTCGACGACGACCGGCTCGGGCCGCGCAGCGGGGTGTTCGTGAACCTCACCTTCCTCAACTTCTATCGCGAAGGCGAAGCCTATACCGAGCGGCAGTATCGCGGCTGGATGGAGGCTGCCGGCTTCAGCGGGATCGAGCGCAGCAGCATGCCCGACGGAACCGGGATGTTCCGCGGCCGTATCGCGGGCTGACGGTCCGGCGCGGAAAAATCGCGCTGAAAAATTCTAGGAATATAATCCATATTTCCGCCACACTCCCCGTCCATGCTCCGCTCGCCTGGCTCGGCTGAGGGCGTCGTCGCGAGACGTCTCGATGATGGAGCAAGGCGCGGCGCCCGCGGGCGGGGCTCGTAACCCCGCGCTCGGGAGGCCCTGGCCAGCCGTCCGCCGGCA
>CAYLMY010000265.1:0-3468 GCA_964384635.1 uncultured Undibacter sp. | reverse complement strand
ACGTCGACGCTCGCGGCCAGCGCGTTGTCCTGGATGAATTGCCGGCGCGGCTCGACCAGGTCGCCCATGAGCTGGTCGAACGGCACATTGGCCTGTTCACGACAGCAAGCCAGGCATCAATCGGACATTGGGAATTGCAGCGACCCGATCTCTCGTCTTTTGAAGAATTTCCCGGTCGCTCCTTGGCAAAGTGGGCAGATCACCATCTTTGAAATATCCGAGCGCCCTCAGTGGCAGGGCAGGGTCCTTTCCGAACATGACACTGAACGCGCCTAAGCCTTTCTCCAAAGAAATCCCGGCCGTAAGCATGGCCGCAATATCGCGGTAATCCTTCGCTTCGGCGCGATCGAGAATGGTTTTCAATTTCGTCGCCATCAAGTCGTCCAGTGACGCGACCAGGAGAACGCCGTCAGTCGTTTTCAGCGGCGCATTAACGTGCCCGATTTCCATCGTGCCGAAGATCGAAATGCGAACCGGACCAAACGTGGTCCTGGCGGAGATCACAAGTGTATGCGGGCCCTCCTGGAGGGTCTGCGCCTCGCGCATGAAATCGAACGATGCTTGGAGCTGTGTCTTGTCGAGCGGCGCCGCGCTGAAAAAATCGAAATCGATGGATTGACGGTGGCCGAGATGGAGTGCGACCGCGGTGCCTCCATACAATACGAAAGACAGAGTGGAAGCAGGGGCGAGATGCGGCCAAATGTCTCTTTGAGCCGGCGGCAAGATTGCCGTTTTTGGCTCAAAGTGCTGCGGCATATAGCGATCTCCGCGGAGGCTCCTCGGCTATCGCCTGCCGGGTCGAAAGCTCCAGGCGGCCGCGCCAGAGTTCCCACGATCGGTCACTGAGCCAGCCGGGTTCGGCCCGACGCATGACTTCAACGAGATGTTGCGGACCGACGACGATTTCAAGCCGCCGAATATCGGCAAAGGACGCCTGGTCCATCGCTTGTGCGAGAATGCGAATCTCGGAGCGGGGCTGTAGGTCGACCGGCTCCCACCAGAAATATTTGCGCTCCATCTCGGCGACGAAGTCAGACGGGATGGAACTTTCCAACGATGCGCTCATAGACTAAGAATCCGCCAGTTATACGTCGACGCTCGCGGCCAGCGCGTTGTCCTGGATGAATTGCCGGCGCGGCTCGACCAGGTCGCCCATGAGCTGGTCGAACAGCACATTGGCCTCATCGACTTCCTTGACGCGCACCTGTAGCAGCGAGCGCGCGTCGACGTCGAGCGTGGTCTCCCACAATTGCTCGGGGTTCATCTCGCCCAACCCCTTGTAGCGCTGCATGGAAATGCCCTTGCGGCCGGCGGCCATCACCGCGTCGATCAGGCTGACCGGGCCGTAGATCGAGGTCATCTCGTCCTTGCGCCGCAGCACCGCCGGCGGAGTCGGGCGAGGGAAGGCAGCCTGCAACGCTGGGGCAAATTCGTCGAGTTTGCGCGCGTCGGCCGAGCCGAGCAGCGCCTGATCGATCACCGCTGCTTCCTTCACGCCGCGCACAGTGCGCGAGAAGGTGAAACCCTTGTCCTCGCTGAACTCACCCTGCCAGCCGCGCTCGGTCTCTTCGGCCAACGCATCGAGCCGTGCCACGATATAGGGCACCGCCGCGGACGCTTTCTTCGGGTCGGCGACGATGTCGGCATTGAGCACGCCAAGGATAGCAGCCTGCTCGATCACCTGCCGGCTATAGCGGCTGTGCAGCCCGTTGAGGATGTTGCGGATCGAGCGTGAGTCCTCGACCAGCTTGCGCAGATCGACGCCGGCGCGTTCTTCGCCGTTGGTCAGGCGCAGCACGGCATCTTCCAGACCGGTGTCGATCAGATAGTCCTCGAGCGCGCGCTCGTCCTTCAGATACTGCTCGGACTTGCCGCGTGACACCTTGTAGAGCGGCGGCTGCGCGATATACAGGTTGCCGCGCTCGATCAATGCCTGCATCTGCCGGTAGAAAAAGGTCAAGAGCAGCGTGCGGATATGGGCGCCGTCCACGTCGGCGTCGGTCATGATGATGATCTTGTGGTAGCGCAGCTTATCCGGGTTGAACTCGTCGCGGCCGATGCCGGTGCCGAGCGCGGTGATTAACGTGCCGATCTCCTGACTGCCCAGCATCTTGTCGAAGCGCGCGCGTTCCACATTGAGAATCTTGCCGCGCAGCGGCAGCACCGCCTGGAATTCGCGGTTGCGGCCCTGCTTGGCCGAGCCGCCGGCCGAATCGCCCTCGACGATGAACAGTTCGGACTTGGCCGGATCGCGCTCCTGGCAGTCGGCGAGCTTGCCCGGCAATGAGGAGACGTCGAGCGCGCCCTTGCGCCGCGTTAATTCGCGCGCCTTGCGGGCGGCCTCGCGGGCGGCGGCGGCTTCCACCACCTTGCCGACGATGGTGCGGGCTTCCTGCGGGTGAATCTCGAACCAGTCCTGCATAGCCTGGTTGATCACGTTCTCGACCACCGGGCGCACTTCCGATGAGACCAGCTTATCTTTCGTCTGCGAGGAGAATTTCGGGTCTGGCACCTTGCAAGAGAGCACCGCGGTCAAGCCCTCGCGGCAGTCGTCGCCGGTCAGCGCCACCTTCTCCTTGCGCGAAGTGCCGATGGTCTCGGCGTATTGCGTGATCTGGCGCGTGAGGGCGCCGCGAAAGCCGGCGAGATGGGTGCCGCCGTCGCGCTGCGGGATGTTGTTGGTGAAGCAGAGCACGCTCTCGTGATAGCCGTCGTTCCACCACAGCGCGCATTCGACCGTGGTGCCTTCGCGCTCGGCCTTGATCATGATCGGATTGGGGATGAGCGGGGTCTTGTTGCGGTCGAGATATTTCACGAAGGCCTCGACGCCGCCCTCGTATTTCATCTCCTCGCGCTTTTCCACTGCGTGACGCTGGTCGGCGAGCACGATGGTGACGCCGGAATTGAGGAACGCCAGCTCGCGCAGGCGGTGCTCGAGCGTGGCGAAATCGAATTCGACCATCGTGAACGTCTTGGTGCTCGGCAGAAAGGTCACTTCCGTGCCGCGCTTGCCGCCCGCGTCGCCGACCGCTTTTAGCGGCGCCACCGCGACGCCGTCATGGAACTCGATGAAGTGTTCCTTGCCGTCACGCCAGATGGTGAGCTTGAGCCAGCTCGACAACGCGTTGACCACCGAGACGCCGACGCCGTGCAAGCCGCCCGACACCTTGTAGGCGTTCTGGTCGAATTTTCCGCCGGCGTGCAGCTGGGTCATGATGACTTCGGCCGCCGATATGCCCTCGCCCTTGTGAATGTCGGTCGGAATGCCGCGGCCGTTGTCCCACACGGTGCAGGAGCCGTCCGGGTTGAGCGTGACCGCCACTTCGGTAGCGTAGCCGGCGAGCGCCTCGTCGATGGCATTGTCGACGGCCTCGTAGACCATGTGGTGCAGGCCGGAGCCGTCGTCGGTGTCACCGATATACATGCCCGGCCGCTTGCGCACCGCGTCGAGGCCCTTGAGGACCTTGA
>CAYLMY010000264.1:0-3475 GCA_964384635.1 uncultured Undibacter sp. | reverse complement strand
GCGGGATGATGCAGAACGAGCAGCGGTTGTTGCAGCCTTCGGAAATCTTCAGATACGCATAGTGCCGCGGGGTCAGCTTGATGCCTTCCGGCGGCACCAGATCGAGAAACGGATCGTGCCGGGGCGGCAGCGCGCGGTGCACGGCCTCCACCACGCTCTCATATTGCTGCGGCCCGGTGATCGCCAGCACATCCGGGTAGGCGGAAGAAATGCTCTCCGGCTCGGCGCCCATGCAGCCGGTGACGATCACCTTGCCGTTTTCTTTGAGCGCTTGGCCGATCGCGTCGAGCGATTCCGCCTTGGCGCTATCGAGGAAACCGCAGGTGTTGACGATGACCAAATCGGAACCGGCGTGCGCGCGCGCAAGTTCGTAGCCTTCGGCGCGCAGGCGTGTGACGATGCGCTCTGAATCGACCAGCGCCTTGGGGCAGCCGAGCGAGACGAAGCTCACTTTGGGGGCGGGTTGATCGTTGTCCGGAGCGTGCATGCGGGGATGGAGCTAGTCGCGATCGCGGGCGAAAGCAAGGCGACCGGCGCTAGCCGTTCCGCGCCGCCTTCGCCTCGGCGTAGAACTTCTTCTCCCAGGCCTTCTGATTGTCTAACCCTTCGCGGATGAAGGGGGTGAACACGGCCAGGTGCAGCAGCAGCCAGTTGAGCAGGCGCGCCGGCTGCCGGGTCGGCTTGATGAAATCGACGAACAGCACGACCCGCGTCTTGTCCGTTCGGTTCCAGGCTTCGTGCTCATAGGCGTCGTCGAAGATCACCGCTTCGCCCTCACGCCAGCGGTAGATCTGATTCTCCACCCGGATACCGAGCCGCTCGCGCGGCTCCGGCACGATCAAGCCGAGATGCAGCCGCAGCACCCCGTTATAGGGTCCGCGGTGCGGCGGCAGGTGCTTGCCGGGCTCGAAGATCGAGAACATCGCCGTGATCAGCCCGGGGATTTTCCGGCATGCGGCCCACGTCTCAGGGCAGGCCTTGATATTGGCAGCCGAAGTGAAGCCGTAGGCGCACAGCAGGAAGGTCTTCCAGCCGCGGTCGGTGCTGATGGTGGAGACGTCGGTGGCGAGCTCATGGAAGCCTGGCAGGTCATCCTTGCGCATCAGGACGCGGTCGAGTTCAGCCCGGATCGCGCGCCAGTCACGCTCGATCTCCTTGGCCCATGGGAACACGGCATTGTCGTAGATCGGCGGATTGCCGACCTTGCTGCATGTGAGGTTGAGCCGCTCGACCGCCGCCACGAGCGCCATAAAGACGCGCGTCGTCAGGCTCGGCCGCGCCATCGGCTTGATGCCGGCGGTGGCGAAATGCTGGCCGGGTTGGTCCTGAGTCTGTGGCTGTGTGGCGCGGGTCACGCGAGTACTCCCTCCCGCACGCCCAATTGTCACACTAGCAAGTGCGCGCCGCCGAAAAAAGTTCCTTGGGCGAGCCGCGAGCCGGCTGGCCCGCCGCGCCGTCGCGCGTTATTCTGAAGGCGCCATGACGCGATCCATTCTCCTCACGGCCCTGCTGCTGGCCGCGCTCTTGCCGCCGGCGGGGCCTGTTGCCGGCGCCGAGCTCAGAGTTTCGCGTTATTCCATGCCCATGGTGGTAGGCCCGCATCCTAAACCCTGGCGTTACAATGCGCCCAACCAGAAACTACCGTTCGCGCGCAGCGCGCGGGCGCAGGCGGTGTGGGACACCGGCGCCTGCTGGAGCCAATGCGGCGCGACTTGCGCCTGGGACCTCAACGCCTGTCTCTACCAGGACACGCAAGGGCGCTGCCTGCTCTTTACCGACGCCTGCGACCGTTATTGCCAACGCGCCTGCCGCACGCAGGGCGGGCCATTGCTGCCGATCGAATAGCCCGCCTGTACGCGGATGAATGACGCACTCGCCACCTATCCGCCGATCAATACGCTCAAGCCCGTCGTCAAAAATGTCTGGATCGTCGACGGACCGGTGATCCGCTTCGGCTTTCCGTGGCCGAAACTGCCGTTTCCAACGCGTATGACCATCATCCGCATCGCCGGCGGCGCACTGTTCGTACATTCCCCGACGCTACTCACGCCGTCACTGCGCGCGGAGATCGAGCGTGTGGGCAGGGTCCGTTTCATCGTCGGACCGAACCGAATTCATTACTGGTGGATCCCGGACTGGAAGACGGCGTTTCCGCAGGCGCAAGTCTATCTCGCGCCGCGCATCAAGGAGCAGGCGAGGGGCCGCATCGATTTTGAAACTTTGCCGCTCGGCCGAGACAGCGGCTATCCGTGGGACGGCGAGATCGCCACCCTGCCGATCGTGGGCAGCTATATGACGGAGGTCGAGTTCTTTCACCGGGAGAGCCGCACACTCATCCTCACCGACCTGATCGAAAATTTCGAACCGGAGAAAGTCGGCGCATGGTTCATGCGCCTGCTGATGTGGATCGGCGGCGTCTCAGCCCCGCACGGCGGGCTGACGCGCGATCTGCGCCTGACTTTCACCTGGCGGCACAAGCGCGAACTGCGCGCGGCGGTCGAAATCATGCTGGCCTGGAATCCTGAGCGTATCATCTTCGCGCATGGTCGCTGGCACGAGGCCGACGGCAGTGCCGAATTGCGACGCGCGTTCCGCTGGCTGCTCGACTAGGCCCTAGGGCCCCGCTGGATCGGTTCTGCCGCTTTTACCCCGACTTAGACATGCACGGCGGCCAAGTCTGCCCGAAAGGTGCGCCTTGGCAAGCGGACCTGCGTGGCTTCGTGTCGGCGCGTTCGACCCCCACCCCAACACCTTCCCGCATGGCGCCCATGCCAGGATGTGCATAGTATTGCCCATCGTCGTGGACCGCCCGGGGAGGCGACATGAGACGGCGCGGCGGAGCAAGCGGACAGCCGGTCAAGGGCCGTGGTCGTAGCACGACTAGACCCAAGGCGCGCAAAGCGTCAACCTCGCCCGCATCCACTTCCGACCTGCAGGAACAACTCGACCGCCGCACGCGCGAGCGCGACGAGGCGCTGGAGCAGCAGACGGCGACCGCAGAGATTCTTCGCGTGATACGCACGTCGCCGACCGACGTGCAGCCGGTGTTCGAGACGATCGTGCGAAATGCGGTGTCTCTCTGCGGCAGTCTGTTTGCAAACGTTTTCCGTTTCGATGGCGAGTTGTTGCATTTTGTTGCCGCCCACAATGTCGGCCCAAATTATGTGGATTTGCTCCACACGAAATACCCGATGCAGCCTGACTCGTCTCAGATATCTGGAAGAGTCCTGCTTACAAAATCGGTGGTTCGCCTGGAGGACGTGCTCACCGATCCGAATTACGACCAACGATTTCCCTCGGACATGGGCTGGCGGCGAATGTTGGGGGTGCCGATGCTGTGCGAGGGCCATCCGCTCGGCGTCATCGTCGTCGGCTGGGCCGAGGCCGGACCAGTCCCGAAGGCCCAGGAAGAACTGCTGAAAACGTTTGCCGAGCAGGCTGTCATAGCCATCGAGAATACGCGCGTGCTCAACGA
>CAYLMY010000263.1:0-3488 GCA_964384635.1 uncultured Undibacter sp. | reverse complement strand
AGCGGATTGGTCTGGTCCATGAACTGCGAGAGCTGCGAGGAGCCGAAGAACTCGCGCACCGCGGCAGCCGCCGGCTTGGCGTTGATCAAGTCCTGCGGCATGACGGTATCGATATCGACCGAGCTCATGCGCTCCTTGATCGCGCGCTCCATGCGCAGCAGACCGATGCGGTACTGGTTCTCCATCAACTCGCCGACCGAGCGCACCCGGCGATTGCCGAGATTGTCGATGTCGTCGATCTCGCCCTTGCCGTCGCGCAGATCGACCAGCGTCTTGATGACCGCAAGGATGTCGTCCTTGCGCAACACGCGATGCGTATCGGGCGCGTCGAGGTCGAGGCGCATGTTCATCTTCACGCGGCCGACCGCTGACAGGTCGTAACGGTCGCTGTCGAAGAACAACGAGCGGAACATCGCTTCGGCCGTCTCTACCGTCGGCGGCTCGCCCGGGCGCATGACCCGGTAGATGTCGAACAGCGCGTCCTCGCGCGTCATGTTCTTGTCGGCGCTGAGCGTGTTGCGGATATAGGCGCCGACATTGACGTGATCGATGTCGAGCAGCGGCAGTTCCTTGTAGCCGGCATCGATCAGAACCTTGAGGTTCTTTTCGGTGATCTCTTCGCCGGCCTCGGTGAAGATTTCGCCGGTGCGGCCGTTAACGAGGTCCTCGGCGAGGTAATGGCCGATTAATTCGTCGTCGGTCATGCGCAGGGCCTTCAGGCCCTTCTCACTGAGCTGGCGGGCCTGGCGCACGGTCAGCTTCTTGCCGGCCTCGACCACCACGCGGCCGGTATCGGCGTCGACCAGGTCGTTGACCGCCTTGTAGCCCTTCAAGCGGTTGGCATCGAAGGGCACGCGCCAGCCGTCTTTGGCGCGCTTGTAAATGACGTGCTTGTAGAAGGTGGCGAGGATTTGCTCGCTGTCGAGCCCGAGCGCATAGAGCAGCGACGTCACCGGAATCTTGCGGCGGCGGTCGATGCGCGCATAGACGATATCTTTCGCGTCGAACTCGATGTCGAGCCAGGAGCCGCGATAGGGAATGATGCGGGCGGCGAACAACAGCTTGCCCGAGGAATGGGTCTTGCCCTTGTCGTGATCGAAGAACACGCCGGGCGAGCGGTGCATCTGGGAAACGATGACCCGCTCGGTGCCGTTGACGATGAAGGTGCCGTTGTTGGTCATGAGCGGAATGTCGCCCATGTAGACATCCTGCTCCTTGATGTCCTTGACCGAACGCGCAGCCGTCTCCTCGTCGATATCGAACACGATCAGCCGCAGCGTCACCTTAAGCGGCGCGGCATAGGTCATGCCGCGCTGGCGGCACTCGTCGACGTCGTATTTCGGCGGCTCGAATTCGTATTTGACGAATTCAAGCTGCGAGGAGTTGGAGAAGTCGGAAATCGGGAACACCGACTTGAAGACGGCCTGCAGTCCCTCGTCGGGACGCCCGCCCGCCGGCTCTTTGACCAGCAGGAATTGGTCGTAAGACGCCTTCTGAACCTCGATGAGGTTCGGCATCTCCGCCACTTCCCTGATTGTTCCGAAAAACTTCCTTACGCGCTTGCGACCGGTAAACGTCTGCGCCATCTTTTCTATTCTCTCTCGATTCGGATTAGGCGGGCAGCGCTGGGCGCCTCTCCGGACGGCCGCAATCCATCGCGACCATCCGGACAGGCGTCGGGGCTGTCCGTTTCTATGTGATTCGGGGTCTGCCCGAACCGCCGCACGCTTTGAACTTCATCGTGAGCAGACTTTGCCGTTCACGACCGCCTCTCGCGGGGCCCGGAACGCACCGGCCACCGCGCCGCCAATCGTCTAATTCGTCTTCCCTGAGCCCGGTTTTTCCCGGGTTACCGTCTCATACCCTATTTGGGGAACCGGACGCCGCCCGGCCACCCCTCTCAAATCACTTCCGGACGCGGCCCTGCGCCGCCTCCGGAACCGGCATTCGGCCCCGGACCGCCCTTAGGCGGCCCGGGAACCGGAAATTGCCGCTCGCGATCCCCGGGTCTCGCTCGGCTGCGCCTCGCTTGCTCGGGGATTTCGCTTAAGTAAGCGTTGCTTACTTAAGCTCAACCTTGGCGCCGGCCTTCTCAAGCTGCGCCTTGACCTTCTCGGCCTCTTCCTTGTTGACGCCTTCCTTGACCGCCTTGGGGGCGCCCTCGACCAGATCCTTGGCCTCCTTGAGGCCGAGGCCGGTGAGCGCGCGCACTTCCTTAATGACCTCGATCTTCTTGTCGCCGGCGGCGGCGAGGACCACATCGAACTCGGTCTTCTCCTCGGCGGGCGCGGCGCCGGCAGCCGCCGGACCGGCCGCCACCGCAACCGCGGCGGCGGCGGAAACGCCCCACTTCTCTTCCAGCATCTTCGCCAGATCCGCCGCTTCCAGGACGGTCAGGGTCGACAATTCGTCGACGATCTTCTGCAGGTCAGCCATTGTTCAGTTCCTATCGGTTCGAACCAGTCAGATTGCTTGTCGCTTGAGCCATCAGGCCGCGGCACTCTTGGAGGCGTAGGCCTGGACCACGCGCGCGACCTTGGCCGCGGGGGCGTTGGCGAGCTGGGCGATCTTGGTCGCCGGAGCCTGGATCAGGCCGACGATCTTGGCGCGCAACTCATCCAGCGACGGCAGCGAGGCGAGCGCCTTGACGCCGTTGAGGTCCAGAGCGGTCTTGCCCATCGAACCGCCGAGAATGACGAACGCTTCGTTCGTCTTGGCGAAATCGACGGCCACCTTCGGCGCCGCGACCGGATCGCCCGAATAGGCGAGCACGGTCGGCCCCTTCAGCAGGGGCGCGATGACGGCAGCGTCGGTATCCTTGAGCGCGAGCTTGGCGAGACGGTTCTTCGCGACCTTCACGCGTGCGCCCGCCTGCTTCATCTGCCTGCGCAGAGTCTGCATTTGGCTGACGCTGAGGCCGGAATAGTGAGCCACCACCACGACGTTGGAGGTCTGGAAGACCCCACTCAGTTCGGTGATGGACTCCTGCTTCGCCGCTCGATCCACTGCAAGCTCTTTCCGGTTTTGACGGCTCGCTTAGCCTTTGCGCTGAAGCCGCCGGGTTGCACCCTGCCATCCCGCCGACAAGCTTCTCACGTGAAGCGAGACCTGAGCAGGACGACGTTTCGAAAAGCCTGCCCCCCAACTACGGCTTGAAGCCGCCATCGGGTCTCCGAGGTTCGAACCAAACCGGCGCGCCGTCTTCGGACGCGCAAACTCGGGTCGTGTCCCCGTCTATGCTGGCCCCTTTCAGGATTAAGCTTTGGCGTTCGCCGCAGCGCCGGCAGTCTCGGACAGGTCGGCTGGTCCTCAATCTTCCTTGCGGAAAATGCCGGACCAACCTTGCGCGCCCCGCGAAACAACAATGTCGGCTTCCCTCCCTTTCAGATGTCCCGCCGGGATGCCCAAAAGGAATAGATTCCGATCACCATTGGTTTGTAGAGACGCGCAAAGGCGTGCCGACAAGCTGGGCCGGCACGCCCGATGCG
>CAYLMY010000262.1:0-3506 GCA_964384635.1 uncultured Undibacter sp. | reverse complement strand
CCTGCCCGATCAACAAGGTGGTCGATGCCGACGGCGCGCTGCTGACGCGGGTGGCGAGCTGGATGGGCGTCAACTTGCTGTGGCTGAAGCCCGTGATGGTGCCTATCGCCACCTGGTTCGACGACTGGATCGGCAACGGCCGCCGCAACCTGATCAAGAAATGGTGGCTCGATCTCGAGATTGTCGGCGGCGTGACGGTCACGCCGCGCGCCAGCAACGAGCGCGACATCGATCCCGACCGCAAGGTCGATCCGGCGGCGGCGATGCAGAAGATGGCCTATTACCACGCGAACATGATGCCGCCGCCCAACGACCCGTCACCGCACATGGTCGACCGCAAGGCGGCGATGGCGGCGAAGGATGTGCTGGAGACGCCAGTTCAGGCGCGCGCGCGCCATGCCCGCGTTGGGCCAAAGCCCGCGCACTATGTGCCAACGCCGCCGGTTGCAGCCGCGGCTGAAGCCCGGGCGGCCAAGAGTCCGTATGATTGACGCGCTGCCACGCCGATGATTGTGCGCCCGCGACGAGCCAAATCACCTCAATCGTGCATGGTTAACAAATCGTTTACTGCCTTGCAGTTACGGTTGCGCGGCACGAATGGGGCAGATGCATGCCGATTCCCGCAGCCTATCAGCTTGCCTTGGAAATCTTTAATCTCGCGTCCGATACGAGCGCGGCTCGGCGTCAGGTCTGGGAGCAGTTAGCCCCTCTCATGGACCGAATCGTGAAGGAGCACGAACAACTCACGATGCAATTCACTCCCTACTATCGTGACCTTATCGAAAATAGACGTCAGCGGAACGCGGAATTAATCATTACATTCACGGAGCGCTTGTTCACTCAGCCTTTTGATGACGCGTGGGTTGCAAGCACCAAGGAGCGGGTGAAGGCTGAAAGAGAAATCGGCTTCGATATGCGCGCGCGCAGCGTAATCGCCAACACGATTCTGTCGAACCTTGATCGCGCACTTTTACGGAAACGCTGGTGGTCCAAGCGCAGATGCATCGCGCTTGCCGACCTCGCCATGTGCGTTCTCACGATGGATTCGAATAACGCCGCAATTATCCATTACCACATCGAAGCCAGAACGGCAGAAAACAAAATCAACAAGCTCGACAGCGCGATCGTTAACTTTGGAACCTCTATCGAGAGCGTGCGGGAGGCGATCACCGTCGCAGTAAACGCCCTCGATTCGACCTCACATCAGCTGGCGAATCTGGCAAATCGCGCAGCCGACGAGGTGCTAAAAGGCTCCACAATCGCGGAGAATGCCGCAACCAATGCCAGCCAGATAGCAGCCGCCACAGAGGAGCTAAACGCATCGATTGCAGAAATACGGCATAAAGCAAACTTTGCCTGTTCACGCGCACAGGAAGCTGCTGCCGATGCAAGTGGCCTGAATGAAGTGGTGCACCTGCTTTCGCAGTCGGTCGGTAAAATCGGCTCAGTTGTGAATTTGATTGCAGACATTGCCAGCCAGACCAATTTGCTGGCGCTAAACGCCACAATTGAGGCGGCTCGCGCAGGCCAGCATGGACGCGGCTTTGCCGTTGTCGCCTCAGAAGTGAAGACCCTCGCCGGCCAAACCGCTGATGCAACGAAACACATTGCTGACCAGATCGCTTTGATTGAGCAAACAACCCAGAAATCAATTCATGAGATAGGCGAGACAACCAGCAAAATCTCGGAAATTGCGGCCACCTCGCGGCTAGTTGAAGATTCGGTCTCGGAGCACGCTGCGGCATCGTCCGAGATTGCCGTTGGCACCAACAATGCCGCCCGCGATGCGACCGATGCAGCAGAGTCACTCAAGACGGTCACGCTGGTCGTCAACTCAACCAAAGACAGCGCCGGGCTAGTCCTCGAGTCCGCGCGCCGGTTGTTCGACAGCATGCGTAAGATGGATGAGGCGATGGATAGTTTGCTGCGCGCATCGCAGGACGCCGGAATTCAGCAACTAGTTGACCTGAAGAAGAACCTGGCTGCCGCCTAAGCAGACTGCAGACTCGTTTATTGCCAATAACCACTAGACAATTCGGCGGCCCGACAGGGACACCCCGCCAAGCCCATCATCTCACCTGCTCGATCGACTGCTCCGCCGCTGCACAGTCAGTGGCGCAAATCGCCTACTGCGAGAAGCGCAACGTGGTTCCGGCAGTGCCGACCAGCTTGCCGCCCGCATCATAGGCTCTCGCGGTCCAGCGGTAGCGGTGCGGCATCGGCGGACAAGGACCCTTGTAGGAGAATGCCCCTTTCGGCAGCGTTCGCTGGCCACTATAGGCGACGGTACCACCGCCATGCGGATAACTTGGCGCATCGAGGTCGGTCATGTGAAATTGGATCTTTTTGGTGCTCTTTGGCACCCCGGACAGACGGATAATAGGCGATTGGCTGTCGAAGCACTTCGCCGTTCCCTTCCAACTGACGGATATGGAAAACGCGGCCGCGACGCTCGACCAAAAGACGGCCACAACGGCACCAAGTGCCAAAGTCTTCAGAGAGTTCATGATGACGCCCCTTGTTGACCCAAGGGAGCATAATAAGCGAAACAAAAATGTCGGCGGAAGCCGAAAGGGCCCGCACTGGGCCACCCTACCCCGCCTTCAACAACCGCTCCGCCGCCGCGCGTGCCTCGTTGGTGATCTCGGCGCCAGCCAGCATGCGCGCGATTTCCTCACGGCGGTGGTCGGCGGCGACTTCGGTGACGCGCGTGGCGACGCGCTTGCCTTTCGCCAGCGTGTCCTTGCTGATGACGTAGTGGCGGTCGGCGCGTGCGGCCACCTGCGGCGCATGCGTCACTGCCAGCACCTGTACGCCTTGCGCGAGCTTGGCGAGCCGCAGGCCGATGGCGTCCGCCACGGCGCCGCCGACGCCGGTGTCGATCTCGTCGAACACGAGCGTCGGCGCCGAGCCGCGATCGGCCAGCACAACCTTCAGCGCCAGCAGGAAGCGCGCCAGCTCGCCGCCGGAGGCGACTTTCATGAGCGGTCCCGGCCGCGTGCCCGGATTGGTCTGCACCCAGAACTCGACCCGGTCGATGCCGTTCGGTCCGGCAGCCGCGGCATCGCTTTCGATCTGCGTCATGAACTTGGCGCGTTCGAGCTTGAGCGGCTTCAACTCGCCGTTCACCGCCTTGTCGAGGACGGCGGCGGCTTTGGCGCGCGATTTGGAGAGCGCGTCGGCGGCGGCGCGGTAGTCGGCTTCGGCGGCGCGCGCCGCCGCCTCCAGCGCCTTGAGCCGTTCCTCGCCGGCGTCGATCAGCGCGATGTCGGATTTGTAGCGCGCGGCCAGCGCCGCCAACTCGTCCACCGGCACGTTGTATTTGCGCCCTGCGGCGCGCAGGGCAAACAGCCGCTCCTCGATGTGCTCGAGCTCGGCCGGATCGAAATCGGCGGCGCTCAAAGCGGCCTCCAGATGGCCGCGGGTTTCCTCCAGTGCCGCGAGCGCGGCATCGAGCGCCTTCACCGTCGGCTCGATCAGCGTGGGCGCCTGCGCGCTGCGCCGCT
>CAYLMY010000261.1:0-3511 GCA_964384635.1 uncultured Undibacter sp. | reverse complement strand
TACGATTCGATCGGCGCGGTGAAGGTCGGCGCCACCACGCGCGACATCGCCATGAAGTGGCCGTCGGCGATGGAGACCTGGGGTTACGAGGACGAGGACCAGGCCGCCGCCAATCTGTGGGGCCACGGGCTCGGGTTGGCGCAATACGACCCGCCGGTGATCTCGCGCATCTGGTCGCTCGATCATCCGGTGGAGATCCAGGAAGGCATGACCTTCGCGCTCGAGACGCAGCACGGCAAGAAATACCGCTACGGCGTGCGTATCGAGGAAATGCTGATCGTCAAGAAGAACGATATCGAGATCGTGTCGAACTTCCCGGTCAAGCAGATCACCGTGGTCGATCCGCTGCCGGGCTATGGGGATCACGTGAAATAGCGTTCGCTTGCTCATTGCTGTCATCACCGGGCCGCCGCGAAGCGGCGTGACCCGGTGATCCCGCTTAGGAAGGCACTGCACTCCTAAGCGAGATGGCCGGGACGAGCCCGGCCATGACCAAAGAAAGACCGGGCGAAATATCGATGACCGCCTTCATCTTGCCCCTCAGCGATCCGCTCGCCACCGACGCCGAAAACGTCGGGCCGAAGGCGGCCAATCTCGCCCAGCTCGGCCAAGCCGGGCTGCCGACGCCGGGCGGATTCGCGCTCACCGCCGCCGCCTATCATCATCAGGTGCGCCATCTCGGCATCGAGGATTTGCTGCGCCAATACAACGCGGCCGATCTGCCCACCTCGCGCAAGCTGTCGGTGCAGATCAGACTGGCGCTCTACGAAAAGCCGATCGCGCCCGACATCCTCGCGCCGCTGCTCGCGGCCTGGCGCGCGCAACGCAATGACGCGCCGCTCGGCGCGGTGCGTTCCTCCGCGCTGATCGAGGATCGCAAAGGCGCCAATTTTGCCGGCCAGTTCGAGAGCTTCCTCGGCCTTAGCGACGAAACCGAATTCCTCACCGCGGTGCGCGCCTGCTGGGCGGCCTTATGGACTTCGCATGCGCGGCGCTACATGGATAATCACGACCTGTCGCCCGCCGACACGGCGATGGGTGTGCTGATCCAGCCGCTGATCGCGGCTCGCGCCTCCGGCGGTGGTTTGAGCGAAACCGCCGAAGGCCAGATGCTGATCTCCGCCACCTGGGGGCTCGGCTCGGCGATCGCGCAGGGCGAGGTGGTGCCCGACCGCATCGTGCTCGCCAAGAACGGCTTCCTGCGCACGGTGGCGGCCGGCCGCAAGGGCCATCGCGACACCTGTGAGCACGGAGTCGCCGCGCCGCAGCTTGTCCCCGAAGACCTGGTGAGCGAGCCGTGTCTTTCACCCGGCGAGGCGGTCTCGCTCGGCCGCCTGTTGCGAAAGTGCGAGCAGCTCGCCGGCGCACCCGTCGAAATCGAATGGGCGATGGACGAGAGCGGCTTCAAGCTGCTGCAATCGCGCCCGCTGCATGTGGAAGCGCCGGTGGTGCCCGACCAGATCTGGCTGCGGCATCCCGGCTTGAACGGCCATCCCGCCGGCATCGGCTGGGGTTCCGGGCGCGCGGTGGTGGTGAATTGCGAGTGCGAGATTGAGCGCGTGAGGCCCGGGGACATTCTCGTGACCAAGGTAGCCGGCCCAGCGCTTAGCCACATCCTGCCGCGGGTCGCCGGCGTGGTGGCGGAGCTCGGCGGCTCGACCTCGCACCTCGCCTCGCTGGCGCGCGAGCGCGGCATTCCCATGGTGCTGGGCGTGCTCGACGCCACCCGCGCCATCCCCGACGGCGCGCAATGCGCGGTCGACGGCGTCGCCGGCATCGTGCGGTGGCTGCGGTGAGCGCCAAGCCCCGCATTTTCGTGACACAGCCGGTCGCCGACAGCGCCCTCAAGCGGTTGCGCGCGCTTGGCAGCGTCAAGGTTTTTCCCGACGACAGCCGGATCATCCCCCACCGCACGCTAATCACGGCCGTCAAGAAGGCCGACATTTTGTTCTGCCTGCTGCACGACAAGATCGACCGGGCGGTGATCGCCGCCAACCCGAAGCTGCGTCACGTGGCGGCGCAGTCCATCACGCCGTCCAACATCGACGTCGCCGAGGCGACCAAGCGCGCCATTCCGGTCACCGTGGTGCCGCCACTGACCACCGAGGCGACCGCCGATCTCACCTTCGGGCTGATGCTGGCGGTGGCGCGCCACATGGTGGAAGGCGACCGGCTGGTGCGCGCTGGAAAATTCCCCGGCGGGCAGTCGCGTCATCTGCTGGGATCAATCGTGCACGGCAAGACGCTCGGGCTGATCGGCGGCGGCGGGCTCATCGGCAAGGCGACGGCGCGCCGCGCCCGCGGCTTTGACATGCGCGTGCTGTACTGGACACCGCGCCGCAAGCCGGAGAGCGAGGAACGCGAGGCCGGGCTCACCTTTGTGCCGCTCGACCAATTGCTACGCGAATCCGATTACGTCTCGCTGCATTCACCGCTCAACGCGCAGACCCGCCACCAGATCGGCGCGCGCGAACTGGGCTTGATGAAGAAAACCGCCTTCATCATCAATACCGCGCGCGGGCCGCTCATCGACGAGAAGGCGCTGGTGCGCGCGCTTAAAGCGCGGAAAATCGCCGGCGCCGGGCTCGATGTGTTCGAATTCGAGCCGAAGGTGAGCACCGAATTGAAGAAGATGAAAAACGTGGTGCTCAATCCGCATCTCGGCAGCGCAACGAGCGAGGTGCGCGAGCAGATGGCGAATATCGTGGTCGACAATATCGAGGCGCTGCTTGACGGCCGGGTGCCGCCAAATTGCGTCAATCCGCAAGTGCTGGCTAAATAATAATTCGCGAAATCGGGAGGAATCCATGGCTGACTTGCCCAGGCTCGACGTAGTGATCGGCAACAATTTCGGCCACCTGCCGATGTTCATCGGCGCCGAGAAAGGCTTCTTCGCCAAGCACGGCGTCGATGCCAAAATGCTGGTGGTCGACACCGGCACCGACATGGTCAACGCCATGCACGACGGCCGTGCCCAGATCGGCGACATGAGCACCACCACCTATCTCAAGGCGGTGCATGCCGGCGAGCCGTTCAAGGTGATCGGCCTCATCATGAACGACGCCACCCGCGACAATTGCGACGACCCGCTCGCCATCGTCACCAAGAAGGGCAGGGGCATCGAGGCCGGCAAGGTCGCCGACCTCAAAGGCAAGAAAATCGGGCTCGCGCGCGGCCAGACCTCCGACGAATATTTCAAGATGGTGCTGCGCCGGAACAAGATGAAATACGAAGACCTCACCATCGAGAACATCTGGTCGCAGTTCGGCCTGGCGCCGGCGCTGGCCGAGGGCAAGGTCGATGCAATCGTGTCGTGGGAGCCCTACGTGACGCAGGTGCTGACCCAGGTGCCCGATTCGTATGAAGTGATTCGCGGCGGTCAGCACATGTCCTATGTGATGGTAGCGACGGCGCACGGCCCGACGGTCGAGAGCAAGCCGGCGCTGGTCAAGAGCATCGCAGCCGGGCTGGCGCAGTCCTCGCATTTCACCCGCAACAACCGCGACGAGGC
>CAYLMY010000260.1:0-3520 GCA_964384635.1 uncultured Undibacter sp. | reverse complement strand
ATGCATTCCTTGCAGGCATTGGCGTTGATGCAGGAAAAGCGGATCGCCAGCGTCGGATCGCGGTTAATCCGGATCCAGCGCAGGCCGTCGAGCACCGACTGGCCCGGCTCGAACGGCACTTCATACGATTCCCAGCGGCCGGCCTTGACGTCGCTGCCGCGCCAGATCGTGAGCGTGGCGTGTTCGGTCATGATGCTGCCTCGGCCTGCACCCGCGGGCGGATCTTCGAGAGAATGAGGCGTCCATCGCGCAGCTCGACGAATTGGTTGACTGCCCATTCCGGCGATGCCTGCGGATAGTCCTCGCGCTGCTGGGCGCCGCGGGTTTCGGTTCGTGCGAGCGCCGCCTCGGCGACGGCGCGTGCCACGAGCAGCATGTTGCGCAGGTCGAGCCAGTCGATCCGGCGCATGTCGAAGCCGCGGTCGCCGCCGGGCGGCCGTTCGCCGAGCGCTTCGGCGAGGCTTTCGATCCGCGCAAGCGCGCGCTTGAGTTTGGCCTCGTTGCGCAGCGGGCCGACGTCCTCCTGCATCGTGGTTTGAAGAGTCTGGACCATTTCGGCGGTGTTGAAGTCCCGCACCGGCCGATCGGCCGCCATCAAGTCGAGCGCGGCGGCGAGATTGTCTGCGCGATCGGCAACCACCGACGCGCGCTCGGCATATTCGGCGGCGCTGCGGCCGGACTGGCGGCCGAAAACCAGCGCCTCGGTGATGGCATTGCCGGACAGGCGGTTGGCGCCATTGGCGCCGCCGACTGCTTCGCCGGCAGCATAGAGGCCGGGCAGGCCGGTCTGCATTTTCGTATCAACCACGATTCCGCCCATATGGTAGTGCGCGATCGGCGCTACCTCGACCGACGTCTTGGTGAGATCGATGCCGTTGGCGGCAAGCCTGTCGATCACGGGACCGAAGGCGGCGCGCAATGCGGCTTCCGGACAATGCTGGAAACTCAGGTATACACCGCCATGCGGCGAACCGCGGCCGGCCTCGACTTCCTTGACAATCGCGTAGCTGCCGACGTCGCGCGTCACAACATATTTGCCATCCTCGATCACACCGTAGCGTTCGGTAAATTCCTCGCCGAGGTTGTTGAGCAAGCGCCCGCCGAGCTTGTAGCGGAACGGATCCCACATGATCGGATCCATGCCGATCAGCCGCGGCGCCAGATGACCGATGGGAAAGAACTGGACGAATTCCATGTCGACCAGCGAAGCGCCGGCGCGCAATGCCAGCGCATATCCATCGCCGCCCATATTGGCCGACGCACTGTTGCGCCGATAAAGTCTTGTCAGCCCGCCGGTGGCCACGATTGTCGCCTTGGCCGATATGATCACCGGCGCGCCAGAGCCGAGATGCAGCGCGGCGGCACCCACGATGTCGCCGCCGTTATGCAGGAGATCGACGATGCAGAGGTCGCCGGCGCGGCGAATGCCTCCGGTCCTGTTCACCACGGTCCGCAGCGTTTTGGACACCGCCGGACCAGTGTTGAGAAAATCCACATAGACGCAGCGCGGGCGATCATGACCGGGCGCCATGGCTTGGGTGATGCGCCCTTCCTTGCGCGCCCAGCCGACACCCCATTCGTCCATGGCGCGGATACAGTCGGGTGCCTGCTCGCACAAAAGGCGCGCAAGCTCTTCGTTGCAGAGGCCGCGCCCGGCCGCGAGGGTGTCGTCGTAATGACGGCGCCAGTGATCCGGCGTCTCCGCGCCGAGTGCGACGGCAACCGTCATCTGCGCCATCACAGTTGCGCCGCCGCGGCCGATCAAGCTGCGGTCTGCGAGCAATACTTTTGCGCCGCCGCGCGCCGCTTCGATTGCCGCATACATGCCGGCTGCGCCGGACCCGATCACCAGCACGTCAGTTTCGGCGCGCATTAGCTCGTTGGCCATGATGTACCTGTGTGTACCGCAATCCTGTCCCTTCCGAAAACGTCGTCCGGAAATCACTCAGCGCCATCCTCGGTTCAAATTCCCTCTTCTCGCGTACAAATTCCCTGTTCCGTTGGGTAGGGGATTTTGTTGTAAGTCTCTGAATTTACAGGCGTGTTAGCATTCAAAATCGTACCAAACGTGCGGATTCGACGAAATTCCCAGTTAATTTTCCTGTTAGCAAGGAATTTGAGATCGGAGACGGGTTCGGCTGTGACTGCGTCCGCCACCACGCAGTTTGGCCATGTGCCAATTCGTAAGGACTTGCCAGATCTGCCCCGCCTTAGGCGGGCTTGATCGGCAGCGATCTCGGTTATTCGGGCTCAGTCGATCGAGCGTGCCCCTTTTTTGGGTCTGGTCGCTGCCTCAAAAAATCCTGTTCCTGGCGGCTAATCTCCTGGCCACGTTTTGGTTACGCAAAGGCGAACAATTGTCCACCGTCCCTGTGCAATTGCATTCGCATCGCGGCAGGTCCGGAATCTGAATAACCGCCACCTGTCAGCCGCGCGCGAACACCGCGCGGATGGCGCCACCGAACGAGCCCTCTTCCAAATACTTGATCCCGAGATAGCCGCCGCCGAGGATCGACAGCCAGGCGATCATGCTGCCGAGCGACAGCGTCGACATGCCGGTGATGCCCTGGCCGATCGTGCAACCCAGCGCCATGATCCCGCCCGCGCCCATCAACGCCGCACCGCCGAGATGGCGGATGAGGTCGCTGCGGTCGGCAAAACTCTCGATCCGGAACGTCCCGGTTGCTATTGCCATCAAGAAACTGCCGGCGATGACGCCGCCGATGACGGCGATGCCGAAATTGATGGTCGAGCCGGTAAACGTCATCAGGTATTGCAGGCTTTCGCCGGCCGGCGACACGAAGGTGATCGAGGCGAGCTGCACGGGGTTGAATTCATCGGCCGCCAGCACGCCGGTCACGAGCCAGCCGCCCACGGCGCAGAGCCCGAGTAGGAGCCCGGCGGCGATATTGGGAGCGCTGCGCCGGAAGGCTGCGTCCTTGAAGCAGATCACCAAAAACAGCAGGGCGAGCGCCGCCGCCACGACCGCGCGCGCAGGCACGGCGGGAACCCCGATCGCCGCGCCGGCCAACTCGCCGAGATTCTGGTTGTGGAGGCCGCGCAGCGTGAGATCGATGTTGGTGGTTTCAATCTGCAGCCGCGGCAGCGCCAGCAGGCCGCGCAGGGTCATATAGGCGAAAATGCCGAGCACTAGCATGACGATGAGCGATTTCAGATTGCCGGCTCCGAGCCGCGTCAGCGTCTTGCTGGCGCAACCCCCGGTCTGGGTCATGCCGAAGCCGAACATCGCCCCGCCGATGATGGCGCCGAGCCAGCCGAGATTGGCCGACAGATAGATCGACTTGTTGATGTCGATGACGCCGCCGAAGTAAAGCGCCTGGGTGCCGATGATCGCCACCGCGATCGCCAGCAGCCAGGCCCGGAAACGGCGGCCGTCCCCCATCAACACCAGATCGGAAATGCTGCCCATCGTGCAGAAATTGGTGCGCTGCACGACGGCGCCGAACACCAGGCCGATAACGAAGCCGCCGAGGCCGACGATCGTGGTTACGCTAAGTTC
>CAYLMY010000259.1:0-3577 GCA_964384635.1 uncultured Undibacter sp. | reverse complement strand
TGACCATGTCGATGTCGTAGCGGGTGGTGCGTCGCGTGCCGTCGTTGCGGCGCGGGCCCGCTTCGATGGTGATGGCCTGCGCCGGGCAGATCGCCTCGCACAGCTTGCAGGCGATGCAGCGCTCCTCGCCATTCGGATAGCGGCGCTGGGCATGCTCGCCGCGGAAGCGCGGCGACAGCGGCCCCTTCTCGTGCGGATAGTTGAGCGTCGCCTTCGGCGCGAGGAAATAGCGCATGCCCAGTACGAAGCCGATCACGAAATCCCACAAGAACACCACCTTGGCTGCGCGATCGAGTCTCATAGCATCCTCACTTCATGACCGCGGCCGTCGCCAGCGCGCCGTATTGGAGGACGGCGGCGACGATCGCCACCATCGCCAGCGATAGCGGCAGGTACACCTTCCAGCCCAGTCGCATCAACTGATCGTAGCGGTAGCGCGGAACTATCGCCTTGGCCATCGAGATCAAGAAAAAGAAAAACAGCGCCTTGAGCGTGAACCAGACCACGCCCGGCACCCAGGTGAACGGCGGATAGGGGATCGGCGGCAGCCAGCCGCCCATGAAAAAGATCGTGGCCATGGCGCTCATGGTGCAGATCGCCACGTATTCGCCGAGCATGAACATTACGTAGAGCGTCGAGCCATACTCGACCATGAATCCGGCGACCAGTTCCGACTCTGCTTCCACCAGATCGAAGGGCGGCCTGTTGGTCTCGGCCAGCGCCGAGACGAAGAAAATTACGAACATCGGAAACAGCGGCAGCCAGTACCAGTTCAGAAAGCCGAGCCAAGGCAGGCCGACCAAGGTCGCGAGTCCGCTCTCCTGCGCATGCACGATCGCCGACAGGTTCAGCGAGCCGGCACACAACAGTACAGTGATGATGACGAAGCCGATGGAGACCTCGTAGGACACCATCTGCGCCGCCGAACGCAGCGCCGCCAGGAACGGATATTTCGAATTCGACGCCCAGCCCGCCATGATGATGCCGTAGACCATGAGCGAGGAGATCGCGAAGATGTACAAGACGCCGACATTAATGTCGGCGACCACCCAACCGACATTGACAGGGATGACCGCCCAGGCGGCGAGTGCCAGCACGCAGGTGACCAGCGGCGCCAGCAGGAACACGCCCTTGTTGGAGCCGGCCGGGATCACCGGCTCCTTGAGCGCGAATTTCAGCATATCAGCAAAGGACTGGAACAGACCCCAAGGCCCCACCACGTTGGGGCCGCGCCGCATCTGCACCGCCGCCCAGATCTTGCGGTCGGCATAAAGCACATAGGCGACGGCGACGAGCACGACGACCAGCACCAGTACCGACTCCGCCAGGATGATGATGAACGGCCAGACATAGGCGAAGAAAAACTCGGTGATCGTCATATCCATGGCCCTACTCCGCCGCCGTCATAGGCGAATTCTTGGCGGCCGCGTTCGCCAGCACCGAACATTCGGCCATGACGGCGGATGAGCGCGCGATCGGATTGGTGAGATAGAAATCGGCGACCGACGACGTAAACGGCGTCTTGTCCACGCTGCCGCCGATCCGGGCGAGCTTCTCGATATCGCCATGGTTGCCCAGCGCGATTTCTCCGATGCGCATGAGTGCCGGGTGAGACGCGAACATCGCCTTGCGCAGTTGCGCCAACGAGTCATAAGGCAGCGTACAGCCGAGCACGCCGGAGAGAGCACGCAGGATCGCCCAGTCCTCGCGCGCGTCGCCGGGCGGGAACGAGGCCCGCTCCGTCATCTGCACGCGGCCTTCGGTGTTGACGAAGATCGCCGACTTTTCCGGATAGGCGGCGCCGGGGAGGACCACGTCGGCGCGGTGGGCGCCGCGGTCGCCATGGGTGCCGATATAAACCACGAACGGCCCGGGCTTGATGTCGATCTCGTCGGCGCCGAGCAGGAACAGCACATCGAGCCCGCCCGCGGCCATTTGCGCGGCGGTCTTGCCGCCCTCGCCCGGCGTGAGGCCGAGATCGAGCGCGGCCACGCGCGAGGCGGCGCTGTGCAGCACGCTGAAGCCGTTCCAGTCCTCCTTGAGGGCGCCGGCCTCGACCGCCGCCTTGGCGGCAAGTGAGGCGATGGCGGCGCCGTCCTTGCGCGCCAGCGCGCCGGCACCGAGCAGGATGAGCGGACGTTCGGCGTTTTTCAGCGTTGGGGCGAATTTGCTCTGGCCGAGGCTCGCCAGCGTGTCCGGGCCGGCGCCAAGATAATCGTAATCATAGGTCAGGTCGGCCTTTTCGCCGATCAGGCCGATGGGGAATTGGCCGGCGCGCCAGCGCTTGCGGATACGCGCGTTGAGCACCGCCGCCTCGCGCCGCGGGTTCACGCCGACCATGAGCAGCGCGTCGGCGTGCTCGACGCCGGCGATGGTGGCGTTGAATAGATAAGTCGCGCGGCCCCAGTGTGGATTAAGCGCTGAGCCGTCCTGGCGCGCATCGATGTTCGCGCTGCCGAGCCGGCCCATCAGATCCTTGAGCGCGTACATTTCTTCGGCGCCCGCCAGGTCGCCGGCAATGGCGCCGATGCGGTCGCCGGTGTCGGCTTTGACCTTGGCGGCGATGGCCGCGAAAGCTTCCTGCCAGCTCGCCGGCCGCAACCGTCCGCTCTCGCGCAAGTATGGCTGGTCGAGCCGCTGGGTGCGCAAGCCGTCGACCACGTGGCGGGTCTTGTCGGAAATCCATTCCTCGTTCACGTCGTCATTGCGGCACGGCAGGATGCGCATGACTTCACGCCCGCGCGTGTCGATGCGGATGGCCGAGCCGAGCGCGTCCATGACGTCGATCGACTGCGTCTTGTCGAGCTCCCACGGCCGCGCCGCGAAGGCGTAAGGCTTCGAGGTGAGCGCGCCCACCGGGCAGAGATCGACCACGTTGCTTTGCAGCTCCGAGATCATGGCGTGCTCGAGATAGGTGGTGATCTCCATGTCCTCGCCGCGGCCGATGGCGCCGAGCTCCGGCACGCCGGCGACTTCGGTGGCGAAGCGGATGCAGCGCGTGCAGTGGATGCAGCGCGTCATGATGGTCTTGACCAGCGGCCCGATATATTTGTTTTCGACCGCGCGCTTGTTCTCGGCATAGCGGGAGGCGTCCACGCCATAGGCCATGGCCTGGTCCTGCAGGTCGCATTCGCCGCCCTGGTCGCAGATCGGGCAATCGAGCGGATGGTTGATCAGCAGGAATTCCATCACGCCTTCGCGCGCCTTGCGCACCATCGGCGTCTTGGTGTTGACCACCGGCGGTTCGCCGTTGGGGCCCGGCCGGCAGTCGCGCACGCCCCAGGCGCAGCTTGCCACCGGCTTGGGCGCGCCCTTGAGCTCCACCAGGCACATGCGGCAGTTGCCGGCGATAGACAGCCGCTCGTGGAAGCAGAAGCGCGGAATCTCGGCGCCCGCGGCCTCGCACGCCTGGAGCAGCGTGAACTCCGGCGGAACGTCCACCTCGGTGCTATCGACGATGATCTTAGTCATCGGTCGCTACCTGTATCCTCTCCTGTCGTCATCCCTGGCCGTGTGCCCGGCCATGACGCAAAAATTCACTCGGCCGCCGCCCGGACCGCGTCGTGCCGGTCGGCGT
>CAYLMY010000258.1:0-3609 GCA_964384635.1 uncultured Undibacter sp. | reverse complement strand
CTTTCACGGCGGCAACAGGGGTTCGAATCCCCTAGGGCGCGCCAATGTGCCGCGCGCTCATGGCTCCCATGCGAACATAAGTCGCATTCCACGCCCGTATTAATGTAGAAATTATGGGCCGGATGATTCCAGACAGCTATATTACGCTGCCGGGCGACGAAGCTCCTTGAGAGCGGTCAGGCGATGATGAAAAGCAAGAACGTGGTGGCGGCGTTGCGGCGCGACGTGTCCTTCATTTGGCACGCCGTGATCGCGGTTGTGTTCATCGGCTTTGTCAGCCTCGCGTTGGCGGCGGCCCTGCTCGACCTGCTGTCGCTGCGGCACTAGCGCGATCGCGCGGCGGGTAATGATGCCGCCGGCCGTTGAAATCCTCGACCACGACGTGCTCGCCGCCGTTCCTGCCCACGCGCTCGAGGTAGCTCGGGCCGATCGGCGATTTGCCGTGACCGCCCGGAATGTCGAGCACATAAGTGGGCTGGCATAATCCCGACAGGCGCCCGCGCAAGCCGCGCATCAATTGCTGCCCTGTGGCGATGTCGGTGCGCAGATGCGCGGTGCCCGGCGCCAGATCGCCGTGGTGCAGGTAGTAGGGCTTGACGCGGCATTCGACCAAAGCCCGCATCAGATTGCCGAGCGCCTCAGCCGTGTCGTTCACACCGGCGAGCAGCACCGATTGCCCGAGCAGGACCAGCCCGGCGTCCGCCATGCGCGCGATGGCTTGCCGCGCCGCCGGCGCCAGCTCGCGCGCGTGGTTGACGTGCACGGCGACGTAGATGGCTTTGCCGTTCGCCTTCATCGCCCGCACCATTTCGGGCGTGATGCGCTTGGGCTCCGCCACTGGCACCCGTGTGTGAATGCGCACGACCTTGACGTGATCGATCGCACTTAACGCTTTCATCACGGCGTGCAGCCGCCGCGCCGACAACACCAGCGGATCGCCGCCGGTGAGGATCACTTCCCAGATCTCACGATGCGCGCGGATGTATCGAAGTGCACGTTGCAGCGCCGCCGCCGACAGCGCCGTGGCCTTGCCAGGCCCGACTCTTTCACGGCGGAAGCAGAAGCGGCAATAGACCGCGCAGACGTTCGTGAGCTTGAGCAGCACCCGGTCGGGATAGCGATGCACGATTGCCTCGAGAGGGCTGTGCGCGTCGTCACCAATCGGATCGGGCAATTCTTCGGGCCGCTGATCGAGCTCGGCCGCATCCGGCACGAATTGCCGCGCGATCGGATCGCGCGGGTCCTGCCGATCGATCAGCTCGGCGAGGACCGGCGGCAGCGCCACCGCGTAGCGTGCAGCCACCGCCTCCAATTCGGCCCGCCGTTCCGGCGGGATCAGCCCGGCATCGCGAAGTTGCGCGGGTGTGCGGAGCGTTGACATGACTCATTCCTTTTTCGTGTCTTGATGTTTCAGAGCTAGGCGACCGGCGCCCAGATCACCTGCTCGATGCGGGCCGCGCCGCTCGCCAGCATGACCAGCCGGTCAAAGCCGAGCGCGATGCCGGAGGCCGGCGGCATGGCGCCAAGCGCCGCGAGAAAATCCTCGTCCACCGGGTAGCGTTCGCCGTGGATGCGCTGCTTTTCGGCCATGGCCGCGTCAAAGCGCCCGCGCTGCTCGCCGGCGTCGGTGAGCTCGCCAAAACCGTTGGCGAGCTCCACCCCGCAAGCGTAAAGCTCGAAACGCTCAGCCACATTGTTGCTGCCGGGTTTGGCACGCGCGAGCGCCGCCAGCGGCAACGGGTATTCATATAATATCGTCGCGCGTCCCTGCCCAAGATGCGGCTCGACCCGCTCGGCCAGAACGCGGCTGAAGATATCGCCCCAGCTGTCGTCGGCGCCAATGGCGACGCCGGTCAGCTCCGCCGCCGCGGCCAGCTGCGCCGTATCGCCTTTGCCCGCGCGCACTGTCGCCAGGAGATCGATGCCGGCATGGTGTGCGAAGGCCTCGGCTACGGTCAGGCGTTCTGGCGCGGCAAATGGGTCAACAGTCTTGCCGCGGAAGCTGAACTCGCTCGCACCGGCCGCGCACGCCGCCTCCCCCATGAGCGCGGCGCAGTCGTCCATCAGCTTCTCGTAAGGCGCGTTGGCGCGATACCATTCCAGCAGCGTGAATTCCGGATGGTGCAAATCCCCGCGCTCGCGGTTACGAAACACGCGCGCAAAATCGAAGATGCGTGTTTCGCCGGCCGCCAGCAGCTTCTTGCAGGCGAATTCCGGCGAGGCGCGCAAGTAGAGCGGCGTCCGCTCGCCGCCGGGGCCGATCAGCTCGGTGGCGAAGGCATGCAAATGTGTCTCGTTGCCGGGCGAGACCTGCAGGGCCGCGGTCTCCACCTCCACGAATTCTTGGGCCGCGAACCAAGCCCTTAACGCCGTCGCGATGCGGCCGCGCTTCACCAAGAACGGGCGGCGGGCGGCGTGCACCCCGGGCAGCCAGAACGGCGGGTTGCCTTGCACATTCACCTCGGCCGGTTGCGCGCCGGGAAAGACTGGCATCCCGCGCCAGGATGAGTATGGTGCGCCCCGAAACCACGGCCGCTCACCGCTTTGCACTCAAGGAATGTTGACGTGAAGGTCATCGCCAGCCAGCTCCGCAAGGGCAATATCGTCGATATTGACGGCAAGCTCTATGTCGTCCTCACCGCGGAAAATTTTCATCCCGGCAAGGGCACGCCCACCACCCAGGTCGATATGCGCCGGATTTCCGACGGCGTGAAGACCTCGCAGCGCTACAAGACCACCGATCAGGTCGAGCGCGCCCATGTCGAGGACCACGACTTCAGCTACCTCTACCAGGACGGCGACGGCTTCCACTTCATGAACCAGGAAACCTATGACCAAGTCGCTCTGCCGGCCGACCTGGTCGGCGACCAAGCGGCCTACCTGCAGGAAGGCATGGTGGTGAAACTTGCCATCCATGAGGGCATCCCGATCTCAATCGATATCCCGGCGAAGGCGACGTTGGAGATCACCGACACCGAGCCCGCGATGAAAGGCCAGACCGCCTCAGGCTCGTTCAAGCCGGCGACACTGTCGAACGGCGTGCGTACCATGGTGCCGACCCACATCGTGGTCGGAACCCGCGTGGTGGTGAACACCGCCGACGGCTCCTATGTCGAGCGCGCCAAGGACTGATCGCGCTTTCCGGGTATCCGCGTCTCTTTGTCGCCCGTGCGCCCTGGTCGCGCCTTCAGAGGTGCGGCTGCCCTTGTCCGCCGCCGTCCTCTGCCATTAGTCTTGAGCGCAGCCAAGCTTGGTTGCCAACACGGTACAGGATCAGTCGAGGGGCGTGCATTTGAGACTTCCGGTTCTGATCGGCATCACTGCGTTGCTTGCCGCGTCCGCAGCCGCTGCCGATAAAATCGAAGCGCCCCGCGTCATCCTCACCCAGGTCAACTGGGCGGAGGCGGCGCTGTCGCTTCCCGCCGATATCACCGGCCCGCCGGCGAAGGAATTCTCCCAAATCAACACGCAGACGGAAAAGCGCTTTCCCGGCATCGCCAAGAGCAGCGTGCCGGTGCTGCTGCCGATCGACATCGACGCGTTCAGCAAGGACGTCGTGGCCGGGAGCGCGGACGTCACCACCTCCGACAAATATTTCGGCCCGTTCCA
>CAYLMY010000257.1:0-3621 GCA_964384635.1 uncultured Undibacter sp. | reverse complement strand
CAAGAGCTGGAAGCTGCACGGCAAAGGCATGGTCGCGACCTACCTACCGCCCGACCAGGCGGGCGCGCTCGAAAGCCAGGACCCGCATCGCGTCGCGCGCTGTGCTGCCGCGCCCGACACCATGTGGATGCAACATCACTGCGGCATCTTCCGCTCGAGCGATGCCGGCGCTACTTGGACGCAACTCAAGCCGCCCGGCGACGATTTCGGTTTTGCGGTCGCGGCGCATCCAAAGGACGGCGCGACGGCTTGGTTCGTGCCGGCGGTCAAGGACGAGTTTCGCTATCCGCGCGACGGCGCGATGAGCGTCACACGTACCCGCGACGGCGGCAAAAGCTGGGAAACCTTTCGTGATGGCCTACCGCAGCGCGACGCCTACGATTTGATCTACCGCCACGGCCTCGACGTCGACGAAACCGGCACGCGGCTCGCCATGGGCTCCACCACGGGTGCGCTGTGGGTGAGCGACGACGCCGGCGAACGCTGGCAGCTCGTCAACGCGCATCTGCCGCCGATTTACGCGGTGCATTTCCACTAGAACGCGCTAACGCCGGCTTGTTACCATCGGTTGCGGCGCCGAATCGCTAAAAACAAACAAGAAAGACACGCCGTGCTGCACGCCGAAGGCCTGAAGGGCCTCATCATCTTCCTGGTCGTCGCCGGCGTGATCGTGCCGCTGTTTCATCGCGCGCGCATCGGCACCGTGCTCGGCTTCCTGATGGCCGGTGTGGTGCTCGGCCCGAACGGCGTCGGCCGCCTCGCCGCCATGTATCCGTGGCTGCACTACGTCACCTTCGACGATCCCGCTAGCGGCGCGGTGCTGGCCGAGTTCGGCATCGTCACCCTGTTATTTCTGCTCGGCCTCGAGCTGTCATTGCAGCGGCTGTGGCAGTTGCGGCGCTATGTGCTGGGCGTCGGCGTCGCGCAAGTCGCGCTGACGACACTTGCAATTGGGGCGAGCGTGCGTGCGCTCGGCGGCGTGCCGCCCGCCGGGATCATATTGGGCTTGTGTCTCGCGCTGTCGTCGACCGCGATCGTGATGCAATTGCTGGTCGAGCAACATCGGAGCGCCAATCTGACCGGCCGCATCGCCTTATCGGTGCTGCTGTTCCAGGATCTCATGGTGGTGCCGATCCTGTTCGTGGTCGGCATTCTGGCCGGCGGCGAAAAGGGCAATATCGGCGCGCTGATCGAGCCCTTTACCGGCGCGCTCGCCGCCGTGATTGCGATCATGCTGGTCGGTCGCTTTGTCGTGCGTCCGCTGTTGCGCTCGGCGGTGCGCACTGGCAGCCGCGACCTCATCATGGCGATCACCTTGCTGATCCTGGTGGTGCTATCAGTGGCGACCGGATTGGCCGGGCTATCGGTGGCGCTTGGCGCCTTCCTCGCCGGCCTGCTGCTCAGCGACAGCGAGGCGCGCCACCACATCGAGGTCGATCTCGAGCCATTCAAGGGATTGCTGCTCGGCATCTTCTTCATCAGCGTCGGCACCAAGGTCGACATCGTCGCTGTTGCCGGCGACGCCGGCTGGATCCTGCTTGCGGTCGTGCTGTTGATGAGCGTCAAGGCGGCGATCCTGTTCGGCGCCGCGCGCAGCTTCGGCGTGCCGCGCGCAGCCGCCGCCGAAGTGGCGCTGCTGCTGGCGCAGGCCGGCGAATTCGCCTTCGTGGTGATCGGGGTCGCACAGGCCGGCAACCTGCTGCCGCCGCGGCTTGCCGCAGGCGCGGTGGCGGTGGTGGGCCTGAGCATGCTGGTGACGCCGCTGGCGGCGATCGCGGCGCGCGTCATCGCAGCCCGGCTGGAGGCCGCGGACCACGGCAGCCACGCACCCGGGCCGGAGCTGGCCGAGCTCGACAATCACGTCGTGATCGGCGGGTTCGGCCGGGTCGGGCGCCTTATTGCGCGGACACTCGAAGCCGAGAACGTGCCTTATGTCGGACTCGACTCCAATGGCGAGCTGGTCGGGCGCATGCGGATCGAGCACCGCCCGGTGTTCTTCGGCGATGCAGGCCGGCCCGAACTGCTCACCCGGATCGGCGCACAACGCGCCCGCGCCTTCGTGGTGACCGTCAACAACAGTCTGGCGGCCGAGCGCATGGTCGCCGCCGCGAAGCAGATCAATCCGCGCGCGGTCGTGCTCGCGCGCGCCTCCGACCCCGAGCATGCCGAACGGCTGATCGCGCTCGGCGCCGTTAGCGTGATACCGGAAACCGTGGAGGCGAGCCTGCAACTCGTCGCCCGCCTGCTCGAAAGGCTCGATCTGCCCGAGGAGGCGATCTCCCAGCGCCTAGCCGATATGCGCGCCGCCGAGCTAGGCCGGCTCGCTGAAGGGACTGCAGGCGGTGGGCGCGCCATTTGACCGGACGCAAGCCGGCTGCCGCAAAGCATTGTATAATTACGACTGATTCCGGCAGGAAGGGCTCGATGGCTCGCGACAAGATCAAGGAGCTGCGGCGGCGCGTCTATCTGGTGCTCGAGCAGGGGCCGGTGGGCGACGAGCTGAGCCTTTGGGTCGACCGCTTCCTGGTCGGGCTCATCCTGGTCAACTTGGTGGCGGTGGCGCTGCAGTCGGTGCAGTCGGTCGACGCGCGCTATGCGCTTGTCTTCGATGCAATCGAAATCTTCTCGCTTGTCGTGTTCACGGGCGAATACGCCCTTCGCCTGTGGGCCGCGGCCGAGCATGGGCCGCACCGGCACCTGCATCCGATGCGCGCGCGTCTCAAATATGCGCTCAGTCCGGCCGGCCTGGTCGATCTCATCGCGGTGCTGCCGTTCTGGCTTGCATTGGTGCTGCCGGCCGATTTTCGTATCGTGCTGGTGTTCCGCATTGTGCGCTTCTTCAAGATCACGCGCTATTCGCCGGCCATGCGCTCGCTGCTCGATGTGCTCTACCGCGAGCGCCGGGCGTTGTTCGGCTGCCTGGTGATCACGCTCGGCATCGCGCTGGTGGCCGCCACCGCGATGCACCTCGCCGAAGGTCGCGTGCAGCCCGACAAGCTCGGCACCATTCCGGAAGCTTTGTGGTGGGCGATCGTCACGCTCGGCACCATCGGGTACGGTGATGTGGTGCCGGTGACGGGGCTCGGCAAGCTGATCGCTACCTGCACCATCTTTTTTGGCTTGATCGTTATCGCGTTGCCGGTCGGCATCATCGCCACTGCGTTTGCCGACCTGATTCACCGCCGCAATTTCATCGTCACCTGGGGTATGATCGCGCGCGTGCCGCTGTTCGCCGAGCTTGATGCCGCCGCCATTTCCGACATCATGGGATTGTTGCGCGCGCAGGTGGCGGAAGCCGGCGAAGCGGTGGTGCATGCCGGCGACCCGGCCCATTCGATGTATTTCATCGCTTCCGGCGAAGTGGAGGTAGCGCTCAAGAAGGAGCGGCTGCGGCTCGGCGTCGGCCAGTTCTTCGGCGAGGTGGCGGTCTTGCGCCGCGCACGGCGCTCCGCCACCGCGGTGGCCACGACCCGCACCAATTTGCTGGTGCTCGACGCCCAGCATTTGCGCGCGCTGATGCAGCGCGACCCGCGCATAGCCAAGCGCATCAAGGACGTGGTGGAAAAGCGCGTCGGCCGCGAGGTGGTCAGCCCCAAGGGCGACATCGTGAAGGAGGAGATC
>CAYLMY010000256.1:2530-3640 GCA_964384635.1 uncultured Undibacter sp. | reverse complement strand
TAGAGCGTGTAGATCGCCTCGTTGATCATCGGCAGCAGGATGCGGTTGACGATGAAGGCCGGAAAATCCTCCGACACCGCGATGATCTTGCCGAGCTTGGACACGAACGCCTTGCTGGTCTCGAAGGTGGCGTCATCGGTGGCGATGCCGCGGATCACCTCGACCAGCTCCATCAGCGGCACCGGATTCATGAAGTGAATGCCGATGAAGCGCTCCGGCCGGTCGGTGGAGGCAGCCAGCCGCGTGATCGAAATCGACGAGGTGTTAGTGGCGATAATGGCTTCTGGTTTCAGCCCCGCGCACAAGTCCGCGAAGATCTTGCGCTTGACGTCTTCCTTCTCGACCGCGGTCTCGATCACGATATCGCAGGCCGACAGCGCGTCGTATTTTTCCGCCGGCTTGATCAGCGCCAGTGCGCTCTTGCGCTGATCCTCGCTGATGGTGTCCTTGGCGACCTGGCGCGTCATATTACCGTTGATGGTCGCCATGCCGGCCTTGATGCGATCACCCGACACGTCGTTCAGCATGACCGAAAAACCCGACAGCGCGCAGACATGGGCGATGCCGCTGCCCATCTGCCCGGCGCCGATCACCCCGACATTCTGAATCTTAAGCGCCATGATTCGATCCGATCAATGCGAAGACCCAGCGTCCCGGCTGCGTCTCAAGTTGCCACGTGTGCCCTTCTACGACGAACCGCCCGGCGGCACCACGCCCGGGCCGGCAATTTCGTGGGCGTGGTCAACGCCCGAGCTTGCCGAGTTCCGCCGCCAGTTCCGGCAGCGCCTGATAAAGATCGGCGACCAGCCCGTAGTCGGCGACCTGAAAAATCGGGGCCTCCTCGTCCTTGTTGATCGCGACGATGACCTTGGAATCCTTCATGCCGGCAAGATGCTGGATCGCGCCCGATATCCCGACCGCGATGTAAAGCTCCGGCGCTACGACCTTACCGGTCTGTCCGACCTGCCAGTCATTGGGGGCATAACCGGCGTCAACCGCCGCGCGCGAGGCGCCGACAGCCGCTCCTAATTTATCGGCCACCGGCTCGATGTATTTGGTGAAGTTCTCGCGGCTCTGCATGGCGCGGCCACCGGAGATGATGATCTTGGC
>CAYLMY010000256.1:0-2430 GCA_964384635.1 uncultured Undibacter sp. | reverse complement strand
CTTGTTGTCGTGCTCGGCGAGCAGAAGCGTGGTCATCTCAGAGCACCCCCGCTTCGTCTTTGAGCTTGCCGACCAGCTCGGCGACCGAGCCGACTTTGACGCCCGACTTGCGGCCAGGCGGTTCCGTGGTCTTGAGCACCTGCAGTCGCGGCTTGACGTCGACGCCATAGGCCTCCGGCGTCTTCTCCTCGATCGGCTTCTTCTTCGCCTTCATGATGTTGGGCAGCGACGCATAACGCGGCTCGTTCAGCCGCAGATCGGTGGTGACGATCACAGGTGCTTTGAGTTTGACTGTCTGCAAGCCGCCGTCGACTTCGCGGGTGACGGTGACGCTGTCGCCGTCGATCGCCAGCTTGGACGCGAAGGTCCCTTGCGACCAATTGAGCAGCGCCGCCAGCATCTGGCCGGTCTGATTGCAGTCGTCGTCAATCGCCTGCTTGCCCATGATAACCAGGCCGGGCGATTCCGCCTCGACGATGGCTTTGAGGATTTTCGCTACCGCCAGCGGCTCGACCGCGGCGTCGGTCTTCACCAGGATGCCGCGGTCGGCGCCCATGGCGAGCGCGGTGCGGATGGTTTCGGAAGCCTGCGCCGGCCCGATCGAGACCGCCACGATCTCGGTTGCCTTGCCGGCTTCCTTCAGGCGGATCGCCTCCTCGACGGCGATCTCGTCGAACGGGTTCATCGACATCTTAATATTGGCAAGCTCGACGCCGGAGCCGTCCGATTTGACTCGGATCTTGACGTTGAAATCGACCACCCGCTTCACGGGCACCAGAATTTTCATGATCCCCCACCCCGGATGGGCGCTTGAGAAAGGCGGCGCGAAGCTAAAGGCCGCGCCATCGGCATGTCAACGTTTATGCTGCGACGCACTATCTGTTCTGGCCCGGCGCCCATAGCACGTCGCGCGCGCCCTTGTCGTTGGCGTAGCGGCCGGCAACGAACAAGTAGTCCGACAGCCGGTTGATGTATTTCAGCGAGGGTTCCGACACGTCCTCACCCGGCCTGTCCTTGAGCGCGACCATGAGGCGCTCGGCCCGCCGGCACACCGTGCGGGCAAGATGCAGGTAGGCCGAGGCCGGGCTGCCGCCGGGAAGAATGAACGATTTCAACGGCGAAAGCTCGGCATTGAGCCGGTCGATCTCGCCCTCCAGCCAGGCCACCTGGGCTTCGGTCACGGTCAGCCGCGCGCCGCCGGGCCCTTTCTCGGCCAGGCAAAGGTCGGCCGAAACGTCGAACAGGTCGTTTTGGATGCGCGCCAGCGGCGCGTCGAGCGCGGAGGCGGCGGTATGCAGCCGTACCAGGCCGATCACCGCATTGACCTCGTCGACGGTGCCGTAGGCCTCCACGCGAGGATCGTATTTCTTGCGCCGCGCGCCGGTGCCGAGCGCCGTCGTGCCGTCGTCGCCCGTACGGGTATAGATGCGGTTGAGCACAACCATGGCGCCCTCTCCATAAAACCTCTTCGCACCGCCGCCGTTTCGCGGTATTCTTTCCATGCTAGCCGATTTTGCCAGCCCATGAGGGATGACATGACGCGCTTTCTGATGATCGCCGGCGCCGCCGCCGTATTGGCGCTGCCGGTCACCGCCCCGGCGCTCGCCTGCGGCGCCCACGACCACACGGCCTCCGCGGAAGCGTCCACGGTCGACCTCGCCGCCGCCACCAAGAAGGCCCTGGCACCGACGGTGCAGCAGGACAAGACCGACGATACGCAGGCGGCGCCCGCGAAGTAACGCGGCGATCTGCGCAAGACCTGTTCCGTCAGCGGCCCATGGCCCAAATCGTCGCCATGATTACGATGATGGCGACGAATTGCAGTAGCACGCGCAGCCGCATCAGCTGTTGCGAGCGGTTGGGCGAGCCGCCGCGCATCATGTTGACGAGGCCGAGCAGCAACACGATCGCCACCGCGGTGACCGCCGCCGGCACCATGTAATGCGACATAAATTCCGACATGGCGGCCTTCTAGCACCAACGCCCGCGCCCAGCCAATCGCGGCTGACAAGGCCAGGACTGTCGTATTCGATCCCGTCCGGCCCGCAATTCGGGCTCGCGAAAAGGTTGTAGCAGCGCTACCATCTGCCGAAACGTGTAGGGGGAGGTGGGGGTATGGCGTTTGCCGTGCGTGCGGGAGCCGCGCTGCTCCGCTCGAGGGTTTCGATTGGCGATACCGCCGACAGCCCCTCGATCGTTCCATGGGCGCCGCAATTCAACGACGCTGGCCCGGTCGAACCCCGCCGGTTTCCGGAAATCGACTGCCTGCGCGCGACGATGGCTCCAGACGTGCTTGCCGCGGCCGAGGACCGAGCGGACGCTCTTGACGTCGGCGCCGACCGGGTCTTGATCGCCGCCGGTGCGCTTAGCGAGGAAACCTATTTGCGCGCGCTTGGCGAACGCCTTGGCGTGGCCTTCGAACCGCTCGAC